>CAMWTJ010000011.1 GCA_947177185.1 uncultured Porphyromonadaceae bacterium
CGCCGACCCCGTCCCTCCCCCTCTCTCCACTTTCATACCACAATAACGAAAACGAACGAAGTCAACACAATATATGGCGAAACAAAAGATAAGCAACCTCGCAAAGGAACTCAATGTGGGCCTGCCCAACATATTTGAGTTCCTGCGCAAAAAAAACATCGAAATCGTCGAAAGCCCCAACACCCGAGTTGAGGACGAGGTGGTAGAGATGCTCACCAACCATTTCCAGCCCGACCGGGAGTTGAAGACTCGTTCCGACCGGCAGTCGACCGACCGCGCACAGCAGCGCGCAGCCGCACGCGCCACCGTCGAGAAAACGGCTCCCCGCACCGAGCCGGAGCAGGCACGCACGCCGGGCGACCTGGCGCAGAAGCCACGCATACTCGGAAAAATCGAACTCGACGCCAAAGGCAACCCCGTGGCCCCCAAGCCCGAGCCCAAGCCGCAGCCCGCGCCCGAGGTCAAAACAGAGCCCGCGCCCGCTGCAGCTCCCGAAGCCCCCAAGGCATCGGAGCCCGAGGTGAAAAAGGAAGAGCCCGCACCGGCTCCCGCACCCGAAGTGAAGCCTGCGCCCGCACCGGCTCCTGAGGTGAAACCCGAGCCTGCACCCGCTCCCAAGCCCGAGCCCGCGCCGGCTCCCGAGGTGAAACCCGAAGCCAAGCCCGAGGCCAAACCCGAGCCCGCACCCGCTGCAGCTCCCGCACCCGCGCCCGAAGCTCCCAAGGCATCGGAGCCCGAGGTGTTCACCACCGGCACCACTCCGCGCGTGCAGGGTCCCGTGATTCTCGGCAAAATCGACCTCTCGGCCATCAACGCCACCACTCGCCCCAAAAAGAAAAGCAAGGAAGAACGCCGCAACGAGCGCAAGGGACAGGCCGGCGCCTCGCAGGCCGCTCCCGGCCAGAACGGCGGCGGCGACTCGCGCCGCAAGCGCAACCGCATAGGCGGCCAGAAAGTCGACATCGAAAAGGCCGGCCGCCAGGCCGCCAACGAACCGCGCCCGCAGCGCGGCCCCGGCCAGCAGGGCCAGCAGGGCGGCCAGCAGCGCCCGCCCAAAAACCAGGGCGGCAAAGGCCGCGGACAGAAGCCCGCACCCGCACCCGAGGTGACCGACGAAGACGTTTCGAAACAGGTGAAAGAAACCCTCGCACGCCTCACCAGCAAGGACAAGGGCCTCAAGAAAGGCGCCAAGTGGCGCAAGGAAAAACGCGACGCCAACGCCGCACGCGCCGAGCAGGCCGCACGCGCCGAACAGGCCGAAAGCCGCACCCTCAAGCTCACCGAATTCGTTACGGCCAACGACCTGGCCGTGATGATGAACGTGCCCATCAACCAGGTAATCGCCACCTGCATGAACATAGGCGTGATGGTGAGCATCAACCAGCGCCTCGACGCCGAAACCATCAACATCGTGGCCGAAGAATTCGGCTACACCACCGAATACGTGTCGGCTGAGGTGGCCGACGCCATTCACCAGGAAGAAGACAGCGAGGACGATCTGGTGGCACGCCCGCCGATTGTCACCGTCATGGGCCATGTGGACCACGGTAAGACATCGCTGCTCGACTACATCCGCAAGGCCAACGTGATAGCCGGCGAAGCCGGCGGCATCACGCAGCACATAGGCTCGTACAGCGTGAAGCTGGCCGACGGCCGCAACATCACCTTCCTCGACACTCCCGGCCACGAAGCCTTCACGGCCATGCGTGCGCGAGGCGCCAAGGTGACCGACATAGTGATTATCATTGTGGCCGCCGACGACAACGTGATGCCGCAGACGGTCGAGGCCATCAACCACGCGTCCGCAGCAGGCGTGCCCATAGTATTCGCCATCAACAAGATAGACAAGCCCCACGCCAACCCCGACAAAATCAAGGAAGAGCTCGCGGCCATGAACTATCTGGTGGAAGACTGGGGCGGCAAATATCAGAGCCAGGACATCTCGGCCAAGAAAGGCACCGGCGTGGAGGAACTCATGGAGAAAGTGCTCCTCGAGGCCGAAATGCTTGACCTGAAGGCCAATCCCGACCGACGCGCCACGGGCGCCATCATAGAATCGTCGCTCGACAAGGGACGCGGCTATGTGGCCAACGTGCTGGTGCAGAACGGCACGCTGCGCGTAGGCGACATCGTGCTGGCCGGAAACCACTTCGGCAAAATCAAGGCAATGTTCAACGAGCGCAACCAGCGCATCAAGGAAGCCGGACCCGCCACTCCCGCCCTCATACTGGGCCTGAACGGCGCACCCACCGCCGGCGACACCTTCAATGTGATGGAAACCGAGCAGGAAGCCCGCGAGATAGCCAACAAGCGCGAGCAGCTGCAGCGCGAACAGGGCCTGCGCACCACCAAGATTCTCACCCTCGAGGATATCGGCCGCCGACGCGCCATCGGCAACTTCCAGGAGCTCAACATCATCGTCAAAGGCGACGTCGACGGCTCCATCGAGGCCCTCGGCGACTCGCTCATCAAACTCTCTACGGAGGAAATCCAGGTCAACGTGCTGCACAAGGCCGTGGGCGAGATTTCCGAAAGCGACGTCACACTGGCCGCCGCCTCCGACGCCATCATCATCGGCTTCCAGGTGCGCCCCAGCCAGGCCGCACGCCGCGTGGCAGAGCGCGAAGGAGTGCAGATACGCCTCTACTCCGTGATCTACGACGCCATCGAGGAAGTCAAGGACGCCATGCAGGGCATGCTCGCTCCCGAGCTCAAGGAAGAGGTCACCGGCACGGCCGAAGTGCTCGAAACCTACCACATCAGCAAGGTGGGCACCATTGCCGGCGCCATCGTGCGCGAAGGCAAAATCAAGCGCTCGGGCAAGGCCCGCGTGATACGCGAGGGCATCGTGCGCTACACGGGCTCCTTCGGCTCGCTCAAGCGCTTCAAGGACGACGTCAAGGAAGTGGCCTCCGGCTACGACTGCGGCCTCTCCATCGCCGGCTTCAACGACATCAAGGTGGGCGACATCATAGAGTGCTTCGAAGAAGTCGAAGTGGCCCGCAGCATCTGATGCCGCAGCTCACACCGCACAACACAACAAAAACCGGGCCCGCTCCCGGTTTTTGTTTTTCACCGCACACTCAGCCATGCGCATACATCTGAACATAGGCTCCAACATGGGCCACCGCGAGGCTCTCATAGCCGCGGCTGTCGACGCCATAGCGTGCGCGCTGCCCGGGGCGGCCGTGCGCACCGCCGGCCCCGTGGAGTCGGAGCCGTGGGGCTACGATTCCGCCTGGCCTTACCTCAACATGGGCGTGATGCTCGAGCTGCCGGAGCCGATGGAGCCCGAGCGCGTGCTCGACATCACACAGGCCGCCGAACTCGCCGTGGGAGCCGGCGCTCCGCACCGCAACGCCGACGGCAGCTACCGCGACCGTCCCCTCGACATCGACATCATAGCCATCGACCGCCTGCGGCTGTCGACCCCGCGCCTCACCCTGCCCCACCCCCGGGCAGCGCTGCGGCCCTTCGTGATGGGCCCGCTGCGCGAGCTCGACCCCGACACGGCCGACGCAATAATCGGCGACCGCGCGCGTTAATATGTTGATGAAACACATTGTACACTCTCTCCTGCTGATTATAGCCATCGCGGCCGGCGGCTGCATCGAGGACGGCTTCACGACGTCGCCCTCCGACGCTCCGCGCGCCAGCGCCGACACGGTGCGCCTGGGCACGGTGTTCACCGGGCGCCGCACGCCCACGTTCCGCTTCACCATACGCAACGGAGCGTCGAAATCCGTGGCCATAAACTCCATGCGCCTGGCCGGGCAGCATGGCGGATGCTTCCGCCTGTGTGTCGACGGCATGAGCGGCGACGAATTCTCCGACGTGGAAATCCGCGCCAACGACTCCATACTGGTGCTCGTCGACGCCCTGCTGCCGCCCAACGGCGACACAAAGCCCGTGGAGTACGCCGCCACAGTCGACTTCGAGGCATGCGGCGTGCAGCGCAGCGTGCGCCTGGAGGCGCAGGGACGCGACGCCGTGGCCCTGGAAGCGCTCACACTCACGGCCGACACACGCCTGACAGCCGAACGCCCTTACATAGTCACCGACAGCCTCGTCGTGGCGGCCGGCGCCACACTCACCATAGACCCCGGAGCTGAACTGTGCTTCCACGACGGCTCCTACCTGCGCGTGTACGGTGCCCTGCACTCGCTCGGCACAGCCGCACAGCCGGTGAGCATGGCCGGCGACCGCACCGGCAACGTCGTGGCCGACATATCGTTCGACATCATGAGCCGCCAGTGGGACGGCGTGTACCTGACCGACGCCACGGCGCCGAGCCTGATATCGCACACCGACATGCGCAACACCTGGGACGGCCTCGTGGCAGCCCGCTCGGCCGTGGAGCTTCTCAACAGCCGCCTGCACAACTCGGCCGGCTATGCCCTATACTCGATAGGCAGCGACATCGACGCCGTGGGCTGCGAATTCGCCGAAGGCGGCGCCGGGCTGGTGCGCCTCGAAGGCGGCACGGGGGTGTTCAACCACTGCACGTTCGCCAACAACTATCTGTTTGCGGCCATCGGCGGCCCTGCCATCGATTTCGCCGACCCGGCCGAGCTCTCGGCGCGCATCACCAACAGCATCATATACGGACTTGGCGACGACCTCAGCCACGGCGACCTCAAGGACACCGACATAAGCCTCGAGCGCTGCCTGCTGCGCAGCGCAGGCACGGACGACGACCGGTTTGTGCGCTGTCTGTGGGACACCGACCCGATGTACTACACCGAGCGGCAGGCCTACGTGTTCGACTACCGCCTGCGGCCCGAATCGCCCGCGCGCGAAGCGGCAGACCCCGCGCTGACCGACCCTCGCGCAGCCGTCGACGCCTACGGCACGCCGCGCTCCGCCACCCCCTCGCTGGGCGCCTACGAGTGGACTCCGCGCGATTAGACCCGGCCGCGCCGGCGCCGCATTACAACTGCGTTAAAAATAAATAAACACGCGGGAAATACGCACCAAATGCGTTATATTTGTATTGTCAAAATAATTCGCAAATTCAAGTGAAGTTATGAACAAGAAATTTATCTGCGTCGTTTGCGGCTACGTGCACGAAGGCGCTGAAGCTCCCGAAAAATGCCCCATCTGCGGCGCTCCCAAATCGAAATTCAAGGAACTCGACACTGAAGCCGAACTCCAGTTCGTGACCGAACACGAAATCGGCGTGGCTAAGGACACCGACGAAGAAATGATCAAGGACCTCACCGCACATTTCAACGGCGAGTGCGGCGAAGTGGGCATGTACCTCGCAATGGCACGCCAGGCCGACCGCGAAGGCTATCCCGAAGTGGCCGAAGCCTTCAAGCGCTACGCGTGGGAAGAAGCCGAGCACGCTTCCAAGTTCGCCGAACTGCTGGGCGAATGTGTGTGGGACACCAAGACCAACCTCGAAAAACGCATGGCAGCAGAAGCCGGCGCCAACGCCGACAAGATGCGCATAGCCAAGCGCGCCAAAGAACTCGGCCTCGACGCCATCCACGACACCGTGCACGAAATGGCCAAGGACGAAGCACGCCACGGACAGGGTTTCCAGGGTCTTTACAACCGTTTCTTCAAGAAATAAACCCGCACTCCGCGCAAACACAAAAAAACGACGCTTCCGCCGACAGCGGAGGCGTTGCTTTTTTTTGTGCGCGCACGCGAGTGCGGCTCACAGCCACGAATTCACGCGCCGGCGTATGGCCGCCGAGTCGTTGAGCAGGCGCACGAACTCCTTCATGGAGCGCTTGTGGTAGGCGTCGCGCAGGGTGTGCACGCAGCCGTCCATCTCGTTTTCGGGCAGCGCCAGCGGTATGGCGCGCACGCCGGACTCGTCGTTGATGGTGGCCTCTGCGAGCACGGTGGCGAGGCGGTTGCAGCGTATGAGCTTGAGCAGTATGTTCACCTCGTTGAGCTCCACACGCACGCGCAGCTCGGTGGGATAGCGCTCCAGAAGGGCCTCGAGCATGTTTCGCGCCTGCAGGCCGCGGGCAGGGAGGGCCAGGTCGTGGGCGGCGAGCTGCTGCAGAGTCACCGACGGCAGCGCGGCCAGCGGATGGTCGGGGCTCACTATCACCGACAGGCGGTTCTGAAACAGCACGTGCGACACCACATCGGCCGGCTGGCGGTAGGGTTTGAACGCAAGGGCGAAATCCACCCTGCGCTGCGCGAGCATGTCCATAAGCTCGGCCATCGGACGGTAGAAGATGTTGAGCTTCACGCGCGGATACAGTTTCATGAATTCGACGAGCGTTTCGGTGAGTATCGGGCTGAACGAATACGTCACGCCTATGTTGAGCGTACCGGCCAACAGCTCGTTCAGGTCGTTGACACGGTCGCGGCACAGCTCGGCCGATGCCAGCGTGCGCTGCGCGTATGGCAGCAGTTCCTCGCCGGCTTCGGTCAGAGCCACCGTGTGGCTCGTGCGCTCGAGCAGCGGTGTGCCCAGGTCCTGCTCAAGCTGCTTTATCTGCTGCGAGAGGGTGCTCTGCGTTATGAACAGTGCCTTGGCCGCCTCGGAGAAATTGAGCGTGCCGGCCAGGGTCACGAAATACTTTAACTGACGTAGTTCCATCTTCTATGCGGTAGATTGGTGCAAAGTTACGCTTTTTTACTCATGACGGCGCATGGCCGTGAACGATATTTTCTTCATCATGAACACCGGCACGGTGGCGCCTACGGCCATCGACAGCAGAATGAAGAAGCATGTGAGCCCGTTGTGGGCGAACAGATAGAAGTAATGGCCGAACGAGGCCTCGCCGCCGTGGTACAGACACATCACCAGCCCGCCGAAGGCGCGGTAGGCGTATATGCCGGGTATCATGGGCAGCAGCGACGGATACAGATATGTTTCGGCAGGCACGCGCGAGCGCGGCGATATCAGCACCGCCAGCACGCCTATGAGCAGCGATGCCAGCGCCGTGGCCACCACTATGTGCAGCCGCAGCCCCGTGCCTTCCATGAGCAGAAAACGCGTGGAGTGGCCCGCGGCGGCTATCACGGCGCAGTACAGATAGGCCCGGCGCGGCGGGTTGCTGATTGCGGCAAATCCGATAGCCGCTATCGCCGAAAACAATGCATCCTGAAAAAAATCCATCCACATGGCAGTATGTGTTTAGAATTCAGAACATGCCCACGTTCATGAGCATCATGCCGGCGCACAGACCGATGGACAGGCAGCCGGTGATCACGAGCGCGTCAGTGAACCGACCGAAAGCGCATATGTAGTGGCGGTCGAGCATGTCGCTGAACGAGTTTATAAATGGTATGCCGGGCACGAGATACAGCACGCTTGTGCCTACGGCTATCTCGGGCGTGGCGCCGAGGCCGAACAGACCGTCGGCGCCGGCAAGCACCGACGACACAAACGAGCAGGCAATGACCGTGAGCCGGAAATCGGCGTGGCGTGCGGCCATGAACTGGCGCAGGGCGAAACCGGCCAATGTGGCGCCGAACACCACGGCCATGGCCACTGCATCGCCGCCGAACAGGCGGCAGAACGCCGCATTGGCCACCGACGCGAGCAGTAGCACCAGCAGGCGGTCCTCGCCCCGCATGCCGGCAATGGCGCTGAAGCGCCTTACGGCCTCGGCGAAGCCCACAGTGCCGTCGGCCACGTCCCAGCTAAGGCGGCTGAGCGCCGCGTTCACAGCGAAGCTGAGGGAACAGTCGCTTATGGCCGCTATCGACGTGTACAGCTCTCCGCCGCCCTGAGCCACCACCGACAGGTGGATATGGCGCGGAAACACCGCTACCTCCACCTGCATGCCGAAGGCGGCGCCGATGCGGCGCACGTTCTTCTCAAGGCGTATGCACGTGGCGCCGCTGCCCAGGAGGCGCGCAGCGTAGTCGGCCAGAAACGTGCACATCTCGCGCGCCGTGGGCGCGTCAGTCCTCGGGGTCATAGATATTGTCCTTGCGGTATATTTTGTCGCCGGGCACATAGAATTCCTCCCACTCGGCTCCTATGGAAAACAGGGGCATGCGGCGACGCGTGCGGTGGCCGCGCATTTCCGACACCACGCGCGCCAGCAACAGCACTGCCGCAAAGGCCGCGATTACACACCATGTGATTAAGGGTACGTTCATATTCTGCACGATTTAAATTTCATGCAAAAGTAACAATCGTGCGGCCCTTTTGTCGCACGTTTTCAAACGAATTATTCTATAACAGCTATCGCCTGCGGGGCTACTTTTCCGACAGTATGTAGCCGCTGCCGGAGTGGTTCTGCAGCGAGGGTCCCAGCTCGCCGAGCTTGCGGCGCAGGCGGCTTATGTTGGTGTCGACCACGCGCTCGTTGGTACCGGCCTCGGGGGTGTTCCACACCGAGCGGTATATCTCGATGCGCGTCAGATGCCTGTCGCGGTTTTTCATGAGCATGGCGAGTATGGCATACTCCGTGGGGGTGAGTTTCATGGGCGTGCCGTGCAGGGTGGCCGTGCGGGTGGTGAAATTGACCGACAGCGGGCCGAACGAGGCTGTGGCCGCGCTGAGGGCCGATGCCACGGGCCTGCGGCGGCGCATCACGGCGCGCACGCGCGCTATCATCTCGCGCAGCGAGAAGGGCTTGGCTATATAGTCGTCGGCTCCGGCATCGAGCGCCGTGATGGCCTCGCCTGCGCTTTCGCCGGCCGAGCACACTATCACGCCCACATGGGCCGTGGCCACCGACGTGGTGAGCTCGCGCAGCGCGTCAAGGCCCGCCGGCGACGAGAAGGCGTCGATAATCACCAGCCGCGTGTCGCGGAAATCAAGGCTGCCCACCAGTCCGGGCTCAAGGTATGCTTCGGCCTCATAGCCCTCTGCACGCAGGTTGTAGCACAACAGCTCGCGTATGTGGGCTTCGGGGTCGAGTATTACTATTTTACCTAAAGACTGGGGCACTTGGGGTATGATGTGATGTTTGACGGCGCAAATTTAGCCAATGGCGGCTATTCATGCGCTATTTGTAACCGACTTGTATCGGCTTTTGGGGCAAATTGCATTTTTCGGCGCCGCGTGCCGCCCTGAAAGCGGCCTGCGACGCCGTGTGCAGCGGGGTCAGACTATATGCCGGCGGAACTGCTCGCGGATGGTGTCGACCACGTTTATGATGTAGTCGCCCGTGCGTTCCAGGTCGGATATTATGTCCATGTAGTATATGCCAGCCTGATAGCTGTAGCGCTTGGCGTTGATGTTTTCGGGGTTGGCCGTGCGCAAGAGGTTTCGCATGTTGTTGATTTCGCGCTCCTTGTTGTAGCTCTTTATCAGCTCCTTCTCGCTTATGGTTTCCACGCTTCCGAGCTCGGCGAGCATCATGTCGGTGGCTTCCTTCACGTAGACGTACATGGCGTCGATGTTGGCATATATTTCGGGTGTGAACTCGGTGGCGTTCTGAGTCTTGCGCAGCAGTATCTTGCCTATGCCGAGGCAGCTGTCGGCTATGCTCTCGATTTCGCTGATGATGCTGAGCATGGCCGCCACGCGCAGTTTGCCCTCGTTGGAGAGGCGTCCTTCGGAGCATCGGTAGAGGTAGTTGGCAATCTCGAGCTCCATGCGGTCGCTGATATCCTCGTATTTCTCAAGCCGCGAGAGCAGGCGGTTGAATTCCTCGCTGCCCTCCTCGGTGTGAATGAGCTGCTGACCCATCTCGACCATGCGGCCCACGCGCTGTGCATACACCACGATTTCCTTCTCGGCCTGCGCCAGATTGAGTTCCGAGGCGCCCACGAGGCCGCCGCCGATGAATTTGAGGTTGAACTCCTCGTCTTCCTTGTGCTTGTTGGGCACGAGGCGCTCCACAATCTTCACATACAGCTTGGTGAGCCATATCATGATGGTCACGTTGACTATGTTGAACGTGGTATGGAACATCGACAGGCCGAACGACACGCTGAGCTGCATGGCTGCGATGCGCGACATCACGTCGTGGCCGGCGGGCAGGGAATTGTCGAAGAGATGGTTGTACAGGTCGGGGTCGGTCTGCTCGAGGCCGTTGACGAAAGCAAACAGGTCGTCGGGATTGCCCATGCCCAGCGCCTCCGTCAGCCAGGCGTTGAACTGCGAGAACGGAATGAATATGCAGATGCACCACAGCGTGCCCAGCAGGTTGAACAGCAGATGGCCCATAGCGGCGCGCTTGGCCGCCACGTTGCCGCTCATGGACGCGAGCAGCGGGGTGATGGTGGTGCCGATATTGCTGCCGAGCACGAGCGCGCACGCCAGCTCAAACGTGATCCAGCCCTTGCTGCACATGATGAGCGTGATGGCGAAGGTGGCCGCCGACGACTGTATCACCATCGTGAGCACCAGTCCGACGAAAGTAAACAGCAGCACCGAGGCCACACCCATCGACGAGTATTGCTTCAGCACGGCGAACATTTCGGGATTGCTCTGCAGGTCGGGCACGTAGGTGCTTATCATGTCGAGGCCCATGAACAGGAAGGCGAAGCCTATGAGGAATTCGCCCATGCTGCGCGTGCGGCTCTTTTTCATGAACAGCAACACCACGGCCAGCGCTATCAGCGGCAGCACCATGGCTGATATGTTCACCTTGAAGCCGAAAATGGCTATAATCCACGCTGTGAACGTGGTGCCGACGTTGGCACCCATTATCACGGCCATAGACTGCGCGAGCGTCATTAGGCCGGCGTTGACGAAGCTCACCACCATTACGGTGCTGGCCGACGAGCTTTGAATAAGAGCGGTAATCACTATTCCCGTGAGCAGACCCGAGAAGCGGTTGCGGGTCATGGCTCCGAGGATGTTGCGCAGGCGGTCGCCGGCGGCTTTCTGAAGGCCCTCGCTCATTACTTTCATGCCGTACAGGAACAGGCCGACGGCGCCGAGGAGGCCAAGGAAGTCAAGGATGCTGTAGTCCATCACATATAATTAGTGGTGTAAGGCTATTGCGCGCGTGCGCATTGCGGATGCAAAGATAATTATTTTTGCGGTTTATTTGTTCAGTCGGGGGTGTATTTTAACACAGCTGTATCATTTGGCGCCGGAGTCGCCCCAGCGTGCCTGCTGACGGGCAGCGAGAGTGGCTTCGGCGGGGTTGTCGCAGGGCGTCCACAGGCGTGTGCCGCGCAGGGAGTCGGGCATAAACTGCTGGCGCACGAAGTTGCCGGGATAGTCGTGGGAGTATTTGTAGTTGACGCCGTAGCCGAGCTTTTTCATGAGCGCCGTGGGCGCGTTGCGCAGGTGCAGGGGCACGGGAAGGTTGCCGCTGCGCTCCACCTCGCCCAGAGCGGCCGCTATGCCCATGTAGGCCGAGTTGCTTTTGGCGCTGGTGGCGAGATAGACGGTGCACTCGGCCAGGGGTATGCGTCCCTCGGGCATGCCTATCTTCTGCACGGCGTCGAATGTGGCGTTGGCCAGCAGCAGCGCGTTGGGGTTGGCCAGGCCGATATCTTCCGAAGCGAGTATGAGCAGACGCCGGGCTATGAACTCGGGGTCCTCGCCGCCGGCAATCATGCGCGCGAGCCAGTAGAGGGCGGCGTCGGGGTCGGAGCCGCGCACGCTTTTTATGAAGGCCGAGATTATGTCGTAGTGCATCTCGCCGCCTTTGTCGTAGGCCTGCGGATTCTGCTGCAGACTGTCGGTGACGGTGGCGTCGTCTATCACTATGGGCTTGCCCAGCGGGGCCGACTGCTCGAGCAGCTCGAGTATGTTGAGGAGCTTTCGGGCGTCGCCGCCGGCGTAGCGGAACAGCGCTGTGGTTTCGCGCACGTCGACACCGCGCGAGGCCATCACCTCGTCGGCGGCAAGGGTGTGGTCGAGCAGGCTGCGCAGCTCGGACTCGTCGAGCGGCCGCAGCGTGTACACCTGCGCGCGCGACAGCAGCGGCCGTATCACCTCAAAGGAGGGGTTCTCCGTGGTGGCGCCTATCAGGGTGACCACGCCCTGCTCCACAGCGCCGAGCAGACTGTCCTGCTGGCTTTTGCTGAAGCGGTGTATTTCGTCGATAAACAGTATGGGGCGTCCTTTGGAAAACATGCTCTGCGCGTCGCGGCGGCACGCGTCTATGATTTCGCGCACGTCTTTGACGCCGGATGTCACCGCCGACAGCGTGTGAAACTCGCAGCCGGTGCTGTTGGCCACGATTCGTGCCAGCGTGGTTTTGCCCACTCCGGGCGGCCCCCAGAGTATGAACGACGCTACGCGCCCGGATTCTATCATTCGTCGCAACACGCCTCCGGGCCCCACGAGGTGGGTCTGCCCGATGTAGTCGTCGAGCGTGCGCGGGCGCATTCTTTCGGCAAGAGGTGGTAGGCTCATCTGTCAGGAGGGAATAGCGGAAAAACGATGCCGGGGCCGGGCATCGTGGATGCGTCCGGCCCCGGCTGTGTGGTGTGGGAGTGCGTGGGTTACTGTCCGAGGAGAGTGTTCACGTTGTTGAGTTTCTCGGCGTACTCGGCGGCTTTGTCCTTGTCGTGGGCCACATTGCCGTAGTACACGTAGAGCAGCATGTAGGCTTCTTTGTAGAGGCCGAGCTGGTTGTTGGCGTTGGCGGCGTCCATGTTGGCGGCGTCAGCGTCGAGCAGTTCAACCACCTTCAGGTATGCTTCAGCAGCTTTTTCGTCCATGGTGTTGCCGGCGTTGCGGGCCATGGAGAGGCGTCCGAGGCGCTGGTAGAGTGCAGCCTGCGGCTCTGCGCCGGCGATGGCTTTGTTGACGTACTCGAGGCCGCGTGCCGCAGCTTTTTCGCGCTGCTCGATGTTGTCGCCGGCGGTGGCGGCTGCGTTGAGGTAGCGGCCGGAAGCGGTGAACATGTCGTTGAGCGACGGCTCGGCGAGAGTCTGCACGTAGGCGTCGTAGGCCTCGGCGGCCTTCACGTAGTTCTTATTGGCGGTGTACACGGAGCTGATTTCCTTGAGCAGGTCGCCGTTGTCGGGGAAACGTTTCACGGCTGCTTCATACTGGAGCACTGCCAGGGAGTCCTGTCCGAGGCCGGAGAGGGCTTCGGCGTATGTCACGTAGTCGTTGCTGTTGACGAGCGGATTGGAGGCGTTGGCTGCGAAGAAGGCTTCGGCGTTCTTGACGGCGTTCTGATAGTCTTTGAGTTTCACCTGGTCGATGAAGCGCAGACGCTGTGCCTGGAAGTTGGAGGGGTCCTGAGCGAGCACCTCTTCAGCCACCTGCAGCGATTTGGGGTAGTCCTCGCCCCAGTACAGAAGCACGGAGTAGCGGGCTTTGTCCTGCGGGAAGTGGTTGGGGTTCTGTATGTACTGGCCGTAGAGGTCGGAAGCCTTTTTCCAGTGGTTGCTCTGATAGTATTTCTCGGCGAGCTCGCGCTGTGCGAGTGCGGAGTTGGGTGTCTGCTTGAGCAGTTCCTCGAGTTTCTGGATGGAGAACGCGGGGTTGACGTTGAAATATGCGTTGGCGTATTTCACGTAGCCTTCGGGGTTGTCCTGCTCAAAGGTGATGGCCATTTCGTATTTGCCGGCGGCAGCGCCCCAGTCCTGACGCGCAGCGGCCATGTCGCCTTCGAGGATGTAGATGGCGGGGTCCTTGTCCTTGGAGTCCTTGTGGGCCTTTTCGAGCTGTTTCTCGATGTCTTTTGCATAGGCCACGGGGTCGGCGTTGTAGTAGGCGCGTGCTATGTCGACAGTGATTTCGCTGTTTTTCTTGCCGAATTTCTGTGCCTGCTTGAAGTTGTCCTTGGCAGCGTCGGCGTTGCCGTTGAGCAGGTCGAGTGCGCCCAGTCCCACGTAGTTGTAGGGATTTTCGGCGTCGGCGGCTATGCCCTGGTCGAAGTATTTCTTGGCAGCGGCCTTGTCGCCTTTGGCGAGTTCGGTCTGTCCCATGTAGTAGTATGCCGTGGCCTTTTCGGTGGCGGCATCGTTGATGGTACGCGCAAGGATTTCCTTTGCGTTGTCGTACTGGCCGGCTTTGTAGTATTCAATGCCGTCCTTGTAGCCCTGGCTCTGCGCGCCGGCGGCGAGGCTGCCGGCCACGAGCATGGAAAGGATAAGTTTGATTTTCATCTTTCGGTTTGAAGGTATGATGGGTTTATTAATATTCTGCGTGGCATCGGGCGCGCGTGAGGCGCGTGAGGCGCTCACTCGTCGTCGCCCAGCTGCACCACCTGTATGCGGGTGCGTGCGGGCAGTATGCCTGTTTTCATTATTATCTTCTGGCCGGTTTCGCCGGTGACAAAGCTGTAGAATCCGCTGGCGAGGCTTCCGCTTACGCCGGTGGTGATCATATAAATCTGTCGGAACAGCGGGTAGGTGCCGTCGAATATGTTCTGCTGATAAGGCTTGTAGGCCGTGACTTCGTCGTTGCGGCGTATTTTCAGCACCTTGATGTCGTCGGTGAGTGTGGCTCCGATTACGGGCGCGTCGCTGAGTATGCTTTCGGCCACGGAGTCGGGGCTGATGTCGGCGCCGCTCATGTCGCTCGTGATCCAGCTCACGCCGAGCACGCCTATGGCGTTGCGGTTTTTCTTGACGGCCTCGAACACCTTGGGCACGCTGCCCTGGGCGTAGACATTGGGGCCGAGCTCACCGCCGTTGAGCAGCGAGTCGCGCATGTAGTTCACGAGGCTGGAGCCTTTGTCGTCGAATATGACGGCTATTTCGCCGAGCTTGCTTGGCTCGAGGTCGTTCCATTGGCTGGAGCGTCCGGCCAGGATGTCGCCTACCTCGCGCACGGTGAGCATCTCGATGGGGTTTTCCTTGTTGACAATCAGCGCCACGGCGTCGACGGCAATCTTGGCCGATTTTACGGCCTTGCGCTTGGCCTTGAGGGCGCGTCGCTCGGCATCGGTGAGGTCGCGGGCTATGACGATGGTCTTGGTGTTGAGGCTCATGAGCGAGTCGATGGCCACGCTCTGCGGCTCGTAGCGGGCCAGGATATGTGCCTCGGGATACTGATATTCGAACACGTCGATTTCCTGCTGCATGATGTTCTGGAACGATGCGTCGCACACCATGGTCGTGGTGCCCGTGGTGGAGGAGTTGGCCTTCTTCTCGTATTTCATGCACGAGCTGACGCCTGCGCACATGGCTATGGCGCAGGCCGCGGGAAGGATATGTCGGAAAATCTTGTTCATAGCTTCAATACGGGGAGTCGATGCCTTTCACCTGACGGTAGGCGCGCCATATGCCGTAGAGCACGAGCATCACACCCACCACGTAGCGTGTCCAGGCCCAGCCGCCTTCCCAACCGAAATAGTTGATGAGAAGCAGCACACCCATGCCCACGTAGACGATGACCATGATGATACCGAAGATGGTGCGCATCACGGCGGGAGTGCCGGTGCCCGATGTGCGGCGGCGTGCGTTGTCGTCGTCGCCGCCGGAGGGGGTGTTGTTATAGTCGTATTCGTTCATAGCTCTTGAATTTTGATAGTTTAAAACGCTTTAAGTCTAAACATATCAGGCGCGGGAAAGGTTCATATTCCTATTCGTGGCGTAAAGTTAGCTATAAAACGCGAAAAATCGGAGTCGCGGCACTAAAAAACATGCAGTGGCTCCGATTTTTAATTATTTTTCACGATGGAGGGGTCGGCTCCTGAAGGCGATGTGCGGGTTTATCCCGCAGGACATGCCATGTTTATACCATTTTGGCTGCGGAGTCGAGGCGGGCGCCGCGCAGGAAGTCGGCTCCGCCCATGCGCTTGCGGCCGGCGGGGCGCACGCTCAGCAGCTCGAGCACGCGGCCGTCGGCCGTGGCGGCGGCCATGCGGCGGGTGTCGGGCAGCAGCGTGCCGGCGGGCAGCGAGGTGTGCTCGTCGGTGAGGCGCGTGGCGTAGACCTGCAGCTCGGTTTCGGCGCCGTCGGCCGTGTGCAGCAGCGTCCACGCCGCGGGATGCGGCGAGAGTCCGCGCACGTGGTTGTGCAGCGCGGCGGCGGGCATGGTCCAGTCCATGCGGCAGGTGTCCTTGAATATTTTCGGAGCCGGCGTGGGCTGCTCGCCCTGCAGCAGGCGGTCCTGCGGCACGGGCTGCAGGTCGCCGGCCACGATGTGGCGTATGGTGTCGAGCGTGAGGTCGGCGCCGAGGTGCATCAGGCGGTCGTGCACGCTGCCGGCGTCCTCGTCGGGCCCGATGGCTATGCGCTCCTGGCGCAGCACGTCGCCGGTGTCTATCTCGTGCTTCAGAAAGAAGGTGGTGACACCGGTTTCGCTGTCGCCGTTCATCACGGCGCGGTTGATGGGCGCGGCGCCGCGATAGCGCGGCAGCAGCGAGGCGTGCAGGTTGAATGTGCCCAGCTCAGGCATGGTCCACACCACCTCGGGCAGCATGCGGAAGGCTATCACCACGAAGAGGTTGGCGCGCAGACTGCGCAGCTCGTCCACGAAGTCGGGGTCTTTGAGCTTTTCGGGCTGCATGAGATGGAGGCCGTGGGCCACGGCATACTGCTTGACGGCCGACTGTATGAGCTTGTGGCCGCGGCCGGCGATTTTGTCGGGCATGGTGACCACGCCCACCACATTGTAGCCTTCGCTCACTATGCGGTCGAGGCTCTCGACTGCAAACTCGGGGGTGCCGAGAAAAACTATGCGTAAATCTTCTTTCTTCATCTGTAGGTCTTGTCAGTTGGTTTTTTAGAGGATGTTCCGGCCGGGCTCGGTCAGGCTGTCTTTTTGCCCGTCAGCTCCCTTATCAGGTCGGCCTGTATGCGCGAGCCGGCCAGCCGGTTGAGCCCGGCGTACAGCCCTACGGCCACCGCGGCCTCCGTCACGCAGGCCGCGAGGGGCGAGGCGACGAATCCGCCGGCAAAGAGCATCACCGGCACTATGAGCAGCGTCAGCGCCGCGTATGGCGCGATGTCGGCCACGAATCCCCACACGCTCGCCCCTATGCTGCGCGCGGCCACCGCCACGCTCACCGCCCACGTGAGCGCCGAGGCGGCTATCTGCCCCCACAGCATGTAGCGCAGGCCGGCCACAGGGTCGGCCTCGGTAGACAGCGCTATCACCGGCAGAGTGCACACAAGGGCCACGATGGCCACCACATCGCGCAGCAGCTCGAGGCGCACTATCAGACGCGCACGGCCGATGGCCAGGATATAGTTGTTGTACAGCGAGTTGAGCACCGTGAACACGCCACGCACCAAAAGCATCTGAAACAGCACTATGGCGGCGTCCCACTTGTTGCCGAACAGCGTGTGGAATATCGGCGTGGCGAGGGCGGCAAGGCCGAGGGTGGCCGGAAACAGTATGTAGGCCGTGCAGCGGTTCATGCGGCGCACCAGCCGGCGGAAGCGCTCAGGCTCGTCCTGCACGGCCGACAAAGCCGGCAGAAACGACGACACCAGCACCTGCGAGATGCTCGTGATGCCCATTTTGCTCCACTTGTCGCCCTGGGTGTAGTAGCCGAGCGCAACCAGGCCCGCGCGATTGCCCACCACGAAGGAGTAGACGTTGAGAAACAGCGTGTTGAGAAACGACGTCAGCAGCATGCGCGACCCTATGCCGGCGTAGCTGCGCAGCGCGGCCACAGAAAACACAGGCGACGGGCACCAGCCCTCCGACACCCACAGCACGGCGTTTTTCACAATCGACAGCGTGATGCTCTGCCACACTATGGCCCATGCGCCCGAGCCGTGCAGGGCGAGCGTTATGCCCACTACCGCTCCGGCCACCAGACCCAGCGAGTTGGCCACGGCTATCATGCGCACGTCCATGCGCTTCACCAGGCGGCTGCACTGCACTATCAGCGCCGCGTTCATGGGCACGGTGACAAACATGGCCCGCGTGAGCGGTATCAGCCTCTGGTCGCCGCCGAAGCAGTCGGCCACGAGCGGCGCGCACACCCATGCCACGGCGTATATGGCCAGAGCCACGCCCACGTTGAACCACATGACCGTGCTGAAGTCGGTCTGTGTGGGATTCTTGCGCTGTATGAGCGCGTGGCTGAAGCCGCTGTCGACAAGCAGCGAGGCGAACGCCTGAAACACCATCACGGCGCCCACCAGGCCGAAATCCTCCTGCGAGAGTATGCGCGCGAGCACCACGCCGGTCACTGCATAGAGCACCTGCGTGGCCACACGGTCGAGCACGTTCCATTTGAGCGTGCCGGCCGTGCGCTGTCTGAGCGAGGGTTCGTCCATCAGCTGCGCGCGGTCAGGCCGTTATGGCCGTCAGTCCTTTATTTCCTGAGTCTTTACACCTATGGTGCGGTTCACAATCTCTTTGGGCGCGCCCTTGTAGTAGACAGTGCCGCTTCCGGCGCCGAGCACGGTGAGTTTCTCCGTGGCGAAGCAGTCCACGGGCCCGGTGCCGAGCATCCAGCACTTCACGTCCTTGGCCTCGAGCGCTCCCGCCTCGATGGGGCCTGTGCCCACGTTGCTGAGCTTGGCTGTGGCGCCCCGGCCGATGAGCACCAGATGGCCGTGGCCGGTGGATATGCGTCCCTCGACGTTTGTGGCATATATGCCGCGCACCACGAGGGTGCCGTTGCCCACCACGCGCGCCTTGAAGGCCGGCAGAGCGTTGCTCATGTTGACGGTGACGGTGCTGTCGCCGCTGTTTTCCACCTTGCCCAGAATGGCGGAGTAGACATGCACCTCGGGCAGCCCGCGCAGGGGTCCGTTGTCGTCGAAAGCCACCTCAATCTTCAGGCGCTTGCGTCCGCTTTCGAATATTATCTTGTCGGCTATCTCAGGGGTGCAGGTGTAGGTCACCAGGCCGGCGGAATCCTGCGATGTGTGGTACACGACGTTTATGCCGTCCACCACCTTCAGCTCGCTGAAATCGTCGAGGCGGAGCGAATAGTCCTTGGTCTGCGCCGCAGCGGCCAGCGCGCACACGGCGGCCACGGCGGCTATAAGTATTCTTTTCATTTCCTCAGGTCGGTTATTTTGTGATTATGCCGGGTGCCGATGCGCGTCCCGACACTATTTTCGGAGTCACAGACGTGTTGTATTTCAGAATACCGCTGCCGGCTGCCGACACCGACAGCTGCGAGCAGCCGAGGCGCGATGCGTCGAGCACGCCGCTGCCTCGCAGCGCCAGCGACACCTTATCGGCCTTGCCTCTGACGGAGGCCGCTCCGCTGCCGCTCACGGTGCAGTTGAAGGCCGTGGCGTCCACATCGGCCGACAGCGCTCCGCTGCCTATGAGGCTTGTGCTCACGTTGCGCGCCTTCACGCCGTCGAGCGACAGCGCTCCGCTGCCGCTCAGTGTGGCCGTGAAGTTGGCGCAGGACACGTCGCGCAGGCTCATGGCGCCGCTGCCGCTGAGCACTGCGGTGAGGTCGCCGCGCGTGCGCAGCCCGGAGGCAGAGATGGCGCCGCTGCCGCCGAGCGTCAGCTGGCCTACGCCGCCCTCGCCGCAGTACACCACCACGCGCTTCACCTCGCGGCCATAGTGGCGCGAGGGCTCGTCGGGCGTGTAGTTCACGTGCAGAGTGCCGTCGGTGTTGGATATCTTCACATGGGGCATGGCGCGTTCACTGGCCTCTACCACCACCATGCCGGCGGAATCGGGCACCTGGCGCAGTTCCACGCCCAGCGAGCCGCTGACACGCAGCGCCGAGAAGCGCCCTGCCACGGTGCTGTGCGTGAGCATGTTCAGACTTGATGCGGAAGCGCAGGCCACCAGTGCTATGGCCGCTGCCGCCAGAGAGAGAGATGTGTGTTTGATTTTCATCGGATTCTTTTTTATTGATATTGCGATACGGGGTTCATATCGCCTCGGATTCTATTCCTAAAAAGTCGCGGGCCACACGCTGCAGTATTTCCTCGAGCGCTTCGGGCGTGGGAGCCTGGAGCATGGCGATGCGCGTGGAGCGGAAGTCGGGTATTCCCTTGAACAGGGGCGACGCCGCCAGGTGGCGCCGTATGTGCAGTATGCCGCGCGTGGGGTCTATGCGCTCCACGCTCTCGGCTATCTGGCGCCGCAGGCATGCCAGCTTCTGCGCGGGCGTGAGCTCCGGCGGCATCTCCCCGCCTGCGGCGGCAGCCAGGGCGCGGCGTATGTCGCGGAACACCCACGGCGCGCCTATAGACGCGCGGCCCACCATGATGCCGTCCACGCCGTAGTGTTCGAAAGCGCGCACGGCGTCGGCGCCGGTGCATATGTCGCCGTTGCCTATCAGGGGGATGCGCAGGCGCGGATTTTCCTTCACGCGGGCTATCATCTCCCAGTCGGCCGTGCCGGTGTACATCTGCGAACGCGTGCGGCCGTGCACCGTGAGCGCGGCTATGCCGCAGTCCTGCAGGCGCTCGGCCAGCTCCACTATGATGCGCGAGTCGTGGTCCCATCCCAGGCGGGTCTTGACCGTGACGGGCACCCGCACGGCACGCACCACGGCCTCCGTGATGGCCAGCATGCGCGGTATGTCGCGCAGCATGCCGGCGCCGGCTCCCTTGCCGGCCACTTTCTTGACGGGGCAGCCGAAATTGATGTCGATTATATCCGGGTGCGCCTGCTCCACTATGCGCGCCGCCTCCACCATTGAGTCGACGTCGCGGCCATAAATCTGTATGGCCGTGGGACGCTCCGCGGGGTGTATCTCGAGTTTGCGCGTGGTGGCGGCGATGTTGCGTATGAGCGCGTCGGCCGACACGAATTCCGAGTACGTCATGTCGGCGCCGAGTTCCTTGCATATCAGCCGGAACGAGGCGTCCGTGACGTCCTCCATGGGCGCGAGCGCCACGGGACGCGGTCCGAGGTCGAGGTCGCCTATACGCATAGCTCACATATCAGTGTTGCCGACGAGGCGTCTGTCACGCGCACACGCACGGTGTCGCCCGTGCGGAAATCGCCGCGCGGAAACACACAGGTCTTGTTTTGGCTCGTGCGTCCCACCCACTGCTCGACGCTGCGCTTGCTCACGCCTTCCACCAGCACCTCGAACTCGCGGCCTATGTCGCGGCGGTTGCTGGCGGCGCTCAGCTCGTTCTGAAGGGCTATCATGCGGTTGAGGCGGTCTATCTTCACCTCTTCGGGCACATTGTCGGGCATGGTGCGGGCGGCCAGTGTGCCGGGACGCTCGGAATACTTGAACATGAAGGCCGAGTCGAATCCCACCGTGCGCATCAGCTCGAGCGTCTGCTCGAAGTCGTCCTCGCTCTCGCCGTGGAAGCCGGTGAAGAGGTCGGTGGTGATGGCGCAGTCGGGCATGGCGCGGCGTATGGCCTCGATGCGGCCCAGGTACCACTCGCGTGTGTACTTGCGGTTCATGGCCTTGAGCACGGCATCGCTGCCGCTCTGCACTGGCAGGTGCACGTGGCGGCATATGTTGGGATGCGCCGCCATGGCCGCTATGGTGGCGTCGCTCATGTCCTTCGGATGCGAGGTGGTGAAGCGCACGCGCATGTCGGGAGCCGCTTCGGCCACCATGGCCAGCAGGCGGTCGAAGCCTATGGTTTCGCCGCCGTCGGCAGGCGTGTAGCTGTAGCTGTTGACGTTCTGCCCCAGCAGCGTCAGCTCGCGGAAGCCGCGTGCGCGCAGGTCGGCCACCTCGCGCAAGATGCTCTCGGCCGGACGCGAGCGCTCGCGTCCGCGGGTATAGGGCACGATGCAGTAGGAGCAGAAATTGTTGCATCCGCGCATTATGCTCACGAAGCCGCCCACACGCGCGCCGCCGATGCGGGCAGGCACCACGTCGCGATAGGTTTCGGTGGTGCTCAGCTCCACGTTGATGGCCTTCTCGCCGGCCTCGGCGGAGGCAAACAGCGCCGGAAGGTCGAGATAGGCGTCGGGGCCGGCCACGATGTCGACGCCGTGGCGCTCTATGAGCTCGTGCTGCAGACGCTCGGCCATGCAGCCTATCACGCCCACTATGAGCCGTCCGTGGCGCTTGCGGCGCAACGACGCGAGATACTGCAGGCGGGCCACAATCTTCTGCTCGGCATTGTCGCGGATGCTGCATGTGTTGAGCAGTATGGCGTCGGCGTCGGCCACGTCGTCGGCCAGGCCGTAGCCGGCCATCTCCATTACGGAGGCCACCACCTCGCTGTCGGCCACGTTCATCTGGCAGCCGTAAGTTTCTATGTATAAGCGGCGCCGCGCAGCGCCTTTTGTCGCATTTTCTGTCATTTCAAGCCGAAATATTTGTGCCATTGCACAATAATCACTAATTTTGTGCAAATTTACAAAAAATGTGGCGGCCGCACAAATTAAAACGCGTGCGCACCAGGCTCTCACACTTTTTCAAAACCAATTCGAAAACACTTTTTCAATGGCATTCAACCGCATTACGGCTTCCGAAGCCGCTCAAATGATCAAAAACGGCGACACTATCGGCCTCTCCGGGTTCACCGCTCCCGGCTCACCGAAGGCCATTTCCGAAGAAATAGCCAAGATAGCCGAAAAGGAACACGCCGAAGGACGCCCGTTCAAAATCAACCTCTTCACCGGCGCCAGCACCAGCGACCATGTGGACGGCTGCCTCTCGCGCGCCAACGCCATCAACATGCGCGCGCCCTACCAGAACGTGCCCGACCTGCGCAAGCGCATCAACTGCCACGACGTGCACTACTTCGACCGTCACCTCTCCGAGATGGCGCAGGAGATGCGCTACGGCTTCTACGGCCCCGTCAACTACGCCATTATCGAAGCCGCCGACGTGACTCCCGACGGAGAAATACTGCTGGGCTGCGGCGTGGGCAACGTGCCCACATACGCCGCGCTCGCCGACAAAATCTTCATCGAGCTCAACGCCAAGCTGCCCGCAAGCCTCATGGGCATGCACGACATCTACACCCCCAACGACCCGCCCCGCCGCCGCGAGATACCCATCTTCCGGCCCTACGACCGCGTGGGCTCGCCCGTGCTGAAGGTCGACCCCGCCAAGATCGTGGGCATCGTCAACACCGACGCCTACGACGGCGTGCACCCCTTCACCGCGCCCGACGAGGTCAGCAAGCAGATAGGCGGCAATGTGGTCGACTTCCTGATCAGCGAGTACGAGAGCGGACGCCTGCCCAAAGAGTTCCTGCCCCTGCAGAGCGGTGTGGGCAACGTGGCCAACGCCGTGCTCTACGACCTCGGCGAAAGCACACGCCTGCCCAACTTCATGATGTACACCGAAGTGATACAGGACGCCGTGCTTGAGCTGCTCAAGAAAGGCAAGTGCACCTTCGCGTCCACATGCTCCATGACTTTCTCCGACCAGACCGAGGCCGAGCTCTTCAGCAACCTCGACTTCTTCCACGACAAAATCGTGCTGCGCCCTGCCGAGATAAGCAACAACCCAGAGGTGATACGCCGCCTGGGCGTGATAGCAATGAACACGGCCATCGAGGTCGACATCTTCGGCGGCGTGAACTCCACGCACGTGCTCGGCACACGCATGATGAACGGCATCGGCGGCTCCGGCGACTTCACCCGCAACGCCTACATCTCCATCTTCTCCTGCCCCAGCGTCAGCAAAGGCGGCGTAATCAGCAACATCGTGCCCATGGTGGCTCACCCCGACCACAGCGAGCACAGCGTCGACATCGTGGTCACCGACCAGGGCATAGCCGACCTGCGCCACAAGGACCCCGTGGAACGCGCCTACGAGATAATCAACAACTGCGCGCACCCCGACTACCGCCCGCTGCTGCTCGACTACATGCGCCTGGGCAAAGGCGGACAGACACCCCACAGCCTGCAGGCCGCGTTTGAGTTCCACAACGCCTTCAACGAAACCGGCGACATGCGCAACGCCGACTTCTCGAAGCATTTCTAAGACCCCGTTCCCCAATATTTGTTAACGCTGGGGTCTAAACTCACGCACACATACCGCCGGCTCAAAAACAGCCGCGCCGAAGCAACAATAACAGCCCCCGGGCTGTTATTGTTGTTATGAAACGCTTCAACTATAGGAAATACCTCACGCGACTGCTCATAGCCATAGCGGCAGTGGGCATAAGCGACACCCTGGCTGCCTGCGGAAGCATGCGCAGCTACTGGGGCATCGAAAACGAGTATGAATGGGGCGACGGCCTCCACCATCACCACCACCGGCCGCCAAAACCGCCCAAGCACAAAAAACACAAGAAGCACAAGAAGCACAAGCACCATCACCACCACGACGACTGAGCCCACACGCTCACGCCCGTGCAAAAAAACGGGGGCGCGTCTACACACACAACGACGCACCCCCTCGCAGAATCTTTTAAACCTTAAAAAACTCCTACTTAACCATAACCTTTACAGCTGTGTTGCCTTGGCGGCGCACATAGATGCCGGGAGCCGACGGGCATGCGCCGATGCGCACGCCGCGCAGGTCGTAGTACACGGCGGCTTCCGCGTCGGAGCCGTCGGCCACCACATCCTCGATGCCCGTGGCCACACGGCGCACCAGGCGCACGTCGTCCACGAGATAATTTCCGTTGTCGGTTTTTATTCCGAGGCGAAGCTTGAAATTATTGCCCACCTTAGTGTCTTTCTTGATGGCGTAGCTCTTCTCGACCCACTGCTGTTCGGGCGCCTGGTTAATCCAGGTGTCATTGCCTGAGTCATCGACGTCAAGGTGCAGCAGCTCGTCGTCGGCCTGCACACGCATCTGCTTGTAATCGGCGTCGCCGCTGTGGCGGTAAAGGTTGAATTTCACCTCCGAGTAGTTTTTGAGCGTCTTACCTTCGGGAAGGGTCACCTCCATCTCGTGTATGGTGTTGTAATCACCGTTCTCCACCTGGAAATGAGCCACCAGGTTTTTCGCATCGGCGGGGTCGGAAGCGGTCTTGGACGAGCCCTTCGTTTCTTCTCCGTTCTGGTTCCACAACGGAAGCTGTATATTCACGTCGGCATGCTGCTGGAAATCGTTGACCATAAGCTCACCGCTTACCATTTCGCCGTTTCGCGTAGGATAGTACTCCACGGGGGGCGCGGGTGCTTCGCCGAGTTCCTTGAACCTTATGTTGTCCAACGCGAAAGCGTTTGCCGCATGCACGTATTTGAATCCCACTATCAGAACCACCGAGGTGGCATCCGACCCGTTTGCGGCGAATTCAAACGAAAAATGCTTCCATGTGTTGTGTTCTTCCTGACCGCCGAAGCCGTATTCCTGCCACGATTTGTCGGCGCAGAGCACATCGTCGCCGAGTTTTACGTACAGGTCCTTGTAGTTCATTTCGTAGTTATACACATCGAAATCCACAGCGTCGAAATCGGCGAGCTTCTTGCCCTCGGGAAGGGCGAGTGTGATTTTCAATCCGGGATTGAGGTCCGAATCAGTCACGTGCATGGCATGATTTTCGTTGACGCCATTGTGGGGCACAACGTCGAGATATGCCGTGCCTTTGGCCATCTGATTGCCTGTTTCTATGTCCACAAGCTCCGGCAGTTCATGGTTGCCTTCGAAATCCTCGACCATATGCCACTCGCCTTCGGCGGCGGCCATGCTCACGGCCGTCATGGCGGCAGCCGCTAAAATGTAAAGTCTTTTCATGATTGGATTTATTTTACAAGTATTTTTTGTGTGTTTTCGTTCTGTTTTCTGATATAGACGCCGGGGGCGGAGGGGGTGCCGCCGAGGCGCATGCCGCGCAGGTCGTAGTACACGGCGGGAGCGTCGGAATCGGGGTCGGCCACGGCGTCGCTCGCGCCGGCGGCCACTCCCGGACCGTATATGCGGTAGCGGCCCGCGCAGTTGAGCCAGTTGAGGAAATACAGGCAGCCGTCGTAGTAGCGGTAGCGGCCCGTGGGTATGGCCGTGTCGTAGAAATTCTCAATGAAGGCCCATGCGTCCTTGCTGTCGCAGGCGAGCGCGCCGGAGGCGTTGCAGGCCACGAGGCCGGGCGAGTGGTCGGTGTTGCCGTTCTTGTCCTGTCCGTCGAGGGTGTATATGCTGTGGTAGTCGGCGATGCCTTTCGAGAGGAAGAACTTGTACATGCGGCCCACGAGCTCGGTGTATGGTACGCCGTCGGGCTTGAACCACGCGTAGTCTATGGCCATGTTCATGATGCAGCGCCATGCGTCGTAAAGGAAATCGGCATGGTCGCCGTCGCCGTTGTGCGGCGCGCCGCTGAACTCGGCATAGTCGGGCATCAGACCCGTCACGGGATGGGCGAATTTAGGCCACATCTCGCGGCTCTTGGCGGCGAGGGCGGCGTAGAAATCGCGGTTGCTACCCGCCCAGCGGGCCCAGAGCTCGTAGAAGGCGGGCACATGGTAGGAGGGGTCGGTGAATTTGGCGGCCGACGCATAGGGCACAAACACCACCTGCTTCTCCACGGGGTCGAACAGCGGAGTGACCGACGAATAGGGGTTGACGTCCTGAGCGGGTTTCTCCATGCACATGTCGAGTATGTAGTCGGCTTCCTTGCTGTAGGCGTATATGCCGGTGCCGTCGCCCCAGCGGCCGGAGGCAAACATCAGTGCCGTCACGAAGTACTCCTCGCCGTCGGAGGCGGGGGTGCCGCCCTTCTTGCTGCCGTCGGTGTTGCACTGCCAGGAGAAATAGCCGCGGCGCTCGTCGTCGGAGGGATACTGCATGTAGGTCTTGGCCCATTTCCACAGAGCGTCGAACTCTTTCTTGCGGTCGAGCTGCACGCACAGCATCATGCCGTAGCTCATGCCCTCGGTGCGCACGTCGGCGTTGTTGACGTCGAGTATGTAAGCCATGTCGGAGCCGCTTTCATAGTACAGGCGCTCGGTGTCCTTGTCGCCCTCGAAATAGGTGGCCCACAGCTCGTCGATGCGCTGCTGCACCTGCGCTTCGCTATAGCCGGCCTCGGCGAAGAGGTTGCGGTAGCGGCCGGTCACGAACGCTCCCTGCGCGGGCAGTTCGGGCTCGGGCAGGTTGAGGTCGTAGGCGAATATGAGTTCGGCTATGTAGTATGTCATCTTGTCGTCGTTGAGGCCCACGGCTATGGCGAAGTCCGAAAGAGCCTTCTGCGACGCGTCGAGTTTCAGGTCGGCCGCGCCCACGGTCTTTGTGAGCCACTTGTCCTTGTCGCCCTGGTTGGGATACTCGTCGCTGCCGTCGGGCTTGGTGTTTTTGAACACGAGCGCGCCATCCACGTACACCTGCAGCTGCTTGTAGTGGGCATACTGCTCGTTGCCGCCGGAGGGGATGTATATCTTGGCGCCCACGGACGTGCAGTCGCCGAGGGTGAGGCCGTCGGGCAGGCTGACGTCGAACTGCGGCACGCCGTTGTAGGCCGCGCACTGCACGCGCACCACGAGTCCGGCGCCCGCGGGGTTCTGCACCACCGTGGCCGTGCCGCTTCCGCTGCCGGCGAAAGCATAGCTCTGCCCGGGTGCTTCCCGGTTGAAATCAATCACGTGTCTTGCGCCATACGTCGCCACCGCCACGAGCAGCAGCATCGCTACGCTGAATAGTTTTTTCATGATATTGCTGTATGTATGATTTTCCGTTTCTGAAAAAGTTGACTTTGCAAAAGTATGTAAAAAAGAACTCTTACCCCCCCCCCTGTTAGTTAATGTATGTTAATAAAACGGACGATGTTACGCACGCAGCGTGCATTTGTTACAAATGCGCCGGCGCTAAAAAAGAGGCCGGACACCCCAAGCGGGGCGTCCGGCCTGTGTGTGGCTGCGACGGCCGTATTACAGGCCGGCGAGTTTAAGCATTATGGGTGCTATCTCGTCGTTGTTGTTGAGTCCCTTGAAGAGGTCGGCGCCCACGCCCACGGCAAACAGCGGCACGGGATTGCCCGTATGGCTCGTGGTGGTGAAGCCGAGTCCGGCGGCGTCGTTGACAAGTTTCAGCACCGCCACGGAGAAGGCGTCGAAATTGGCATAGAGTGTCTTCTGGTCCTCGCTGTTGCGCAGCTCGAAAGTGGATGTGAACTGGTCTTTGAGCGCCTGCTCCTGCTTGTCGCTGACGGGTATGTGGGTGAACAGGCCGAAATCCTGCTCCAGCTTGGCGCGCATGTCGTCCCAGGTGTAGACGCGGCGGTCGCGCAGCATAGCCTTGCACTCCTCGCTGAAGGCCTCTTTCGACTTGCGCTGACGGGCCAGATAGTCGAAGCGCGACGAGTATTTCACGGCATTGTTGCCCATGGCCAGGCCACCGGTGTCGTGGTCGGCGGTGACCACAATCAGCGTTTCGTCGGGGTGCGCGAGGTAAAAGTCGTAGGCCACCTTGAGAGCCTCGTCGAAATTGAGTATCTCCATCACGGCCGCGCCGCCGTCGTTGGCGTGCAGCGCGTGGTCGATGTTGCCACCTTCGACCATCATGAAGAAACGCTCGGGCGAGTATTTTTCGAGATGCGCGAGGCACGTTTCGGCTATCACGGGCAGCGTGAGGCGGTTGGCGGCGGAATCGACGGTATAGCCCACGTTCCACACGTTGCCGCTCTCGGTGTTAAGCAGCACCACGCGCCGCGAGTCTATCTGCTGCACGCCTTCGGGTCCGTAGACCATCTGCACGCCGTTGGCCTTCATGGCCTCCACTATGGCGTCGTGCTGCTCGGGGCCTTTGGTGAGGCCGCGCAGTCCGGCTCCGGCTATGAACTCGTAGCCGCACCTGGCCGCCTCGAGGTCTATCTCGTAGCTCATGCCTCGGTTGGGCACATGTGCGTAGAAGGCTCCGGGGGTGGCGTCGTCGGCGCTCACGCTCGTGGTCACGCCCACACCCCAGCCTGCGTCGTGGAGCGTGGCGGCCACGCTCGTCACGGCCGTGGTGTCGGGGCCCATGCCCAGCATGCCGTTGCGGGTCTTGGTGCCGGTGGAGAGGGCTGTGCCCGCCGCGGCCGAGTCGGTAGTGGTCGACGATGCCGACCATGTCTGACACCATGCCACCGTGGGAAACTGCATCATGAGCAGCGGCTTGTCGCTGCCGCGCACCACACGGTTGTAGGTCTGCGCAGCCATCACGGGACCCATGCCCATGCCGTCGCCTATGTAATAGAAAATGTACTTGGGAGTCTGCGCCTGCGCTCCTAAAGCAGCCAGCGCGAGTGCGCACGCGAGTGCGGATTTTTTGAAGCTTTTCACTTTTGTATTGTTTTTTGGTTATGGCAAAGGTACGTTTTTTTATTCAAACGCAGCAATTTTTCGTTATCTTTGCACGTCGGATTGTTATATAATTATGAACGCACGCGTTGTTTCATCTATACTTTTGCTCTGCTTCGGCCTCTCGGCCGCGGCGGCGCGGCCGCAACGCACCCTCGAGTCGCCCGGCACGGGGCGCAATCCGTACTACAAGGGCTTCTACTACAAAGTGGACGAGGAAGGCGACACGGTGCCCGTGTTCGCTCTCACGGGCATCACCGTGTTTCCGAAGCTGAAATTCAAAAACAAAAAGGAAGAAAAATTCTACTGGCGCACCGTGCGCGACGTGCGCCTCACGCTGCCCTACGCCAAGCTGATAGCCGAAACCCTCATAGAAACCTACGAGTACATCGAAACCTTCCCCACGAAAAAAGAGCGCGAAGCCTACCTCAAACAGATGGAATCGGCCCTGTTCGAGCAATACAAGCCCGTGCTGAAGCGCTTCTCGCGGCGGCAGGCGCGCGTGCTCATAAAACTCATACAGCGCGAAACCAACCAGAGCAGCTACGACATCATACGCGCCTTCCTGGGCTCGTTCCGCGCCGGCTTCTGGCAAGGTTTCGGCAAGCTCTTCGGCGTGAGCCTCAAAGCCGACTACAAACCCGACAGCGACCGCGAGGACGCCATAATCGAACGCATAGCGTGCGGTGTGGAGGAGGGCACTCTGCAATGAGCGCCGGGGCCCTGCTGCAGCGCTACGCCGCATGGCTGCTGCTCGAGCGCGGACTCAGCGCCAACACCCGCACAGCCTATCTGACCGACGCCACCCGCCTGGCCGACTGGCTTGAGGCGCAGGGACAAACACCCGAAAGCGCGTCGACCGACACACTGCGCGCACACATAGCCGAACTCCACGCCATGGGCATTTCGGCCCGCTCGCAGGCGCGCGTCATCTCCTCGGTAAAATCGCTCTACCGCTTCATGCGCCTGGAGCGCATCATAGCCGAAAACCCCGCCCTGCTGCTCGACGCGCCGCGCATAGGCCGCCACCTGCCCGAAGTGCTGACGGTGGAGGAGGTCGACGCCATGCTGGCCGCCATCGACCCCACGGGGCCGCACGCGCAGCGCAACCGCACCATAATCGAGCTGCTCTTCAGCTGCGGGCTGCGCGTCAGCGAGCTCACCGAGCTCGAAATCAGCAGGCTCAACCTCTCGCTGGGCTATCTCACCGTCACCGGCAAAGGCAGCAAGGAGCGCATGGTGCCCATGTCGCCGTCGGCCATAGCCGAGCTCACCGACTGGCTCGCCGAGCGCGAAAGCTACCCCGTGCGGGCAGGCCACGAGAACTATGTGTTTCTCAACCGCCTGGGCCGGCGCCTGACGCGCGTCATGGTGTTCTACATAGTGCGCGACCTGGCGCGCGACGCCGGCATACGCAAGGAGATATCGCCACACACGCTGCGCCACTCCTTCGCCACAGCCCTGCTCGAGGGCGGAGCCAACCTGCGCGCCATACAGCAGATGCTCGGCCACGAAAGCATTGCCACCACCGAAATATACCTGCACATGGACAACACGCGCCTGCGCGCCGAAATCCTGCAGCACCACCCCCGCAGTTTCTGACCGAAATACACAATAATTGACAGATACACACCGCAGCCGTTTCCCACATTCGATTTTTTTGACTACTTTTGCTTTCTGATAGGCCACACCACACATAATGAAACTTTATTCCTTCAAGCAAATACAAGACATCGAGGCCGCAAGCCTCGCCGAAACAGGCCGCGACAGCCGCGCCCTCGCCGACGCGCTCGGCGCCGAGGCCGCAAGCGCCATAGCCGAGGTGGCGGCCGAGTGCGGCTGCCGCCCCATAGTGTTCGCCGGCCCGGGCCGATGCGGATGCGTGGCACTGGCGGCTGCCGCGCGGCTCACGGCAGGCGGCCGCCGCCCGCGCATCTACTTCTTCAACATACGCGGCACGTCGGCGCAGCCCGACACCATGGCCGCGCGCGACGCCTACATAAACGACTGCGGCACGGACGACCTGCTGGAAATCACCGGCACGTTCTCCATGCCCGAACTGTCGGCACACGACCTCGTGGTGGACGGCCTTTTCGGCAGCGAGATAGAAAAACCGCTCGGGAGCGCCTATCAGGTGCTGGTGCGGCGCATCAACGAAAGCGGAGCGCGCATCATAGCCCTCGACATGCCTTCGGGACTGCCGGCCGACGGAGCGCCCGGACTTATCAACCGCAACATCATACACGCCGACCTCACCCTGGCCCTCGGACTCCCGAGGCTCGCTTATTTCCCGGCCGAAAACGCCGAGCTGGTGGGGCAGTGGCAGGTGCTCGACGCAGGCTACACACGCGCGGCCATGGCCGCGCACGATGCGTCGTACTACCTCATAGAGCGCAAGCAGATAAGGCGCATACTCGCGCCGCGCCGCGCCGACTCGTCAAAGGCCGACTACGGCCACCTCGTGGTGTTTGCCGGCAGCTACGGCATGATGGGCGCCGCCCAGCTCGCCACACGCGCAGCCATGCGCGCAGGCGCCGGCAAAGTCACATGCCACGCGCCGCGATGCGGATTTCTGGTGATGCAGACGGCCGTGCCCGAAGCACTCTTCGAGGCCGACCGCGGCGACGTGTACCTGACCGACATAGAGATGCGGCGCAACTACTCGGCAGTGGCCATCGGCCCGGGCATAGGCACCGACGACGCCACAGTCGACACTCTCGAAGCCTTCCTCAAGGTGGCCAACGCCAACAGCCGCGCCGTGATTCTCGACGCCGACGCGCTCAACTGCATAGCCATACGGCCCTCGATGCTCGACTACATACCCGTCATGAGCGTGCTCACGCCGCACGCCGCCGAGTTCGACCGCATATTCGGCACGCATCCGGGCTCCGACGCGCGCCTGGCCAAAGCCATCGAGATAGCCATGTTCCACAAGATAGTGATAGTGCTCAAAGGCCACCACACAGCCGTGGTGCGGCCCGACGGCAAAGTGTGCTACAACCCCACCGGCACGCCCGCGCTGGCCACAGCCGGCACCGGCGACGTGCTCACAGGCATCATAGGCGCCTTCATGGCCCAGGGCCTCAGCACGGAGGTGGCGGCTTCGGCGGCGGTCTACGTGCACGGACTCGCCGGACAGATAGCCGAAAAGACACACGGCCAGTACGGCGTCACGGCCTCCGACGTGGCCGAAGCCACAGGGCGCGCCATCAACTCCATCATCAACTGACACACGCAGGAATCATGAAACATACCATAGCCGCAATAGCCATACTCGCTGCCGCAGCCATCCCGGCGGCCGCACAGACCACACAACGCATCACGGCCGGAAAAGCCTCGGAATACGGCCTCACATACAGCCTGCCGCTGACGGCCGTCGACATCACCGTCGAGGCCGAAATCAGCGAAAGCAAGCCCGGCGAGTTCCACAACTACGCCCGGCGACACCTCGCCATCGACGACGCCATCCACGCCCCGGCCCACACGGCCGCCATACGCTCCGTGACCATACGCACCCACGGCGAGCCCGACCCCGACTCGCAGTGGCTCGTGCAGTTCAAAAGCGGCACATCGCCCTTCATGACGCTCAGCGAGCAGGGGCTGCCGCTGAGCGTCAACACCGATGCCGACGCCGCAGGCGCGGGCGTCGACACCGAGGGGCTGCCCGTGAGCCGCCCCGCAGCGCCCACAGCGCTCGAAAACGAAGCCGCACGCCAGGCCGTCACGCAGGAAATGACGCGCAGCTCGTCGCTCTCCAAGCGCGCCGAGCTCGCCGCACAGCGCATCTTCGAACTGCGCGAGATGCGCAGCGATATACTCGGCGGACAGGCCGAGAACACCCCGCCCGACGGGCAGGCCATGAAGCTCATACTCGACAACATAGCCGCGCAGGAAGCCGCACTCACAGCCATGTTTGCCGGCACCACGGCCACACGCACCGAAGTGCGCACGCTCACCATAGTGCCCGACTCGGCCGACACCGACAGCCGCGTGCTCGCGCGCATTTCGCCCGTGGAAGGCATCATCGACGCCGACAACCTGGCCGGAGCGCCGCTCACCGTAAGCATCACCGCCACACGCCGCGCCGAGCTCCCCCTCACCGACAAGGGCGAGCCCAAGCGCTTCCCCAAAGGCGGATTCGCCTACACCATACCGGGCGAAGCCACCGTGGCCGTGAGCTACGGAGGCCAGACCGTGGCCACTGCCACCGTAAGCCTGGCGCAGCTCGGCACCGTGTTCGGCATCGACCCCGCGGTGTTCACCGACAAGAAAGCCCCCTCGGCCCTGCGCCTCGACCCGGCCACGGGTGCCATAATATCGCTCGAGCCGGTGGGCAATCAGAGATAAACGCCCGCCGCTCCCTTAACCTTTTACCAACCGTCAGACCTCCCCTCCCTTGTTCCACTCTCTCGCAGCATACCTCGGCATAAGCTGGGTCTATTACACGTTCGTGGTGATATACGCCGTGACCGTAGTGGCCATCGTGGGCATCATCATTTCCGAAAACCGCAACCCGGTCAAGTCGCTGGCGTGGGTCACGGTGCTGCTGCTCCTGCCCGTGGTGGGGCTCGTGCTGTATCTGTTTTTCGGAAGAAACATCAAAAACACGCGCATGATTTCGCGCCGCAACCGCCGGAGGCTGCGCAAGCGCGACATACGGCAGCCGCGCGACACACACACCGACGGACTCTCGCCCGAAAGCCGGCAGAAAATACGCCTCGGACGCTCGCTCACGGGAGCGCCGTTCCACCGCGGCAACGACGTGCGCATCTTCACCTCGGGAGCCGAAAAGCTCGCCGCGTTCAAGGACGACCTGCGCCGCGCCCGACGCTCGATTTGCATACAGTACTACATATTCTGCAACGACCGCATCGGCAATGAAATCAGCGACATACTCATAGAGCGCGCACGCGCCGGAGTCGACATACGCCTTATCTACGACCACGTGGGCTCGTGGTCCACGCCGCGCAGCTTTTTCGACCGCATGCGCCGCCACGGCATCAAGGCCCACCCGTTTTTCAAAGTCACCTTTCCGCAGCTCGGCACCAAGCTCAACTGGCGCAACCACCGCAAGATATGCGTCATCGACGGCGCCGTGGGCTACATCGGAGGCATGAACATAGCCGACCGCTACATCGACGGCGGCACGCGCTTCGAATCGTGGCGCGACACACACGCACGCGTAAGCGGGCCCATTGTGGCGTCGCTGCTCTACAGCTTCGCCGTCGACTGGAACTTCATGGGCCAGCCGCTGATCGACGACATCGCCGACCCCATGGCGCTCTACGAGGGCGGCGACGTGGGCATGCAGATGCTCACGTCGGGGCCCACCTCGCAGTGGCCCGACATAGCCTTCATATTTCAGAAAGCCATAGCCACGGCCAAGCGCCGCATATACATACAGACACCCTACTTCCTGCCCACCGACAGCATCCTGAAATCGCTGCAGGCGGCAGCGCTGTCGCATGTCGACGTGCGCATCATGATACCCCAGCACAGCGACTCGGCCATGCTCACATACGCATCCGAAAGCTACATAGCCGAGTGTCTGCGCGCAGGCATCAAATTCTACCGCTACACGGCCGGCATGCTGCACAGCAAGACCATACTCGTCGACGACGAATTCTCCACCATAGGCTCGTCGAATTTCGACTTCCGCAGCTTCGAGCACAATTTCGAGGCCAACCTCTTCATGTACTCCCGCGAGGTCAACGAGCGCATGGCCGAGATATTCCGCGCCGACATACACAACTGCCACCGCGTGGTGCCCGCCGAATGGCGCCGCAGGCCGCTGTGGCATAAAGCCATGCAGTCGCTGCTGCGGCTGCTGAGCCCCATACTCTGAACTCCTCTTATCCACAAACCAGAAATTCAAGACCAAAATGAGATTAAACGGACGCAGACAAAGCTCCAACGTGAGCGACCGACGCGGCACCACAGGCCGCAAAATAGGCATCGGCGGAGGCATTATAGGCGTGATTGTGATAGCAGCCGTCACACTCTTCAGCGGCGGAGGCATCACCGACGTGCTGCACAACGTGATCAGCCAGGGAGGCATCACCATGGGCGACGGCGGAGGCTCCGGCCACCAGCTCGACCAGGAGGACCAGCGGCTGTTTGACCTCGCGTCGAAGGTGCTCGCAGGCACCGAGGACGTATGGGCTCAGGAATTCGCACGCCAGGGATGGGGCGAATACCGATGCCCGAAAATGGTGGTCTACACCGGCACCGTGAGCAGCGCGTGCGGCACCGGCACGGCGCAGATGGGACCCTTCTACTGCTCCGCCGACGAAACCGTCTACATCGACCTCGACTTCTTCCGCGACATGCAGCAGAACATAGGAGCGTCGGGCGACTTCGCCTACGCCTACGTTATAGCCCACGAGGTCGGACACCACGTGCAGCACCTGCTCGGCACGCTCGACCGCGCGCACGACGCCATGGCCTCCATGAGCGAGCGCGAAAGCAACCGCATGAGCGTGCGCCTGGAGCTGCAGGCCGACTACTATGCCGGCGTGTGGGCCCGCCTCGACGACCGACAGTTCGGCTCCATAGAGCCCGGCGACATCGAAAACGCCATACAGGCGGCGTCGAAAATCGGCGACGACTACCTGCAGCGCAAGGCCACCGGCCGCGAGATGCCCGACTCCTTCAACCACGGACGCTCCGCCCAGCGCGTGGCATGGCTGCAAAAAGGCCTCGACACCGGCGACCCCCTGCAGGGCGACACCTTCACTCCCGATTACGACCAACTCTGACCCCGCACCAGCATGCACCCTGACCACATATACATGCGCCGCGCGCTGCGCCTGGCCGCCCTCGGCCTGGGGCACGCGTCGCCCAACCCCATGGTGGGAGCCGTGATAGTAGCGCCCGACGGGCGCGTGGCCGGCGAAGGATGGCACCGCCGCTGCGGCGGCCCGCATGCCGAAGTCAACGCCGTGGCCGCCGTGCGCGACGAGGCGCTGCTGCGCGAGTGCACCATGTACGTCACCCTCGAGCCGTGCAGCCACTGGGGGCGCACGCCGCCGTGCGCGCAGCTCATCATAGACAAGAAGATTCCGCGCGTGATAGTGGGCGCCACCGACCCCTTCCACGCCGTGAGCGGACGCGGCATAGCCATGCTGCGCGATGCCGGCGTGGAGGTGACCACGGGAGTGCTTGCCGACGAGAGCATACGCCTCAACCGCCGCTTCTTCACCGCCCACACGCTGCGCCGCCCCTACATAGTGCTGAAATGGGCACAGAGCGCCGACGGCTTCATGGACCGGCGCCGCGCGCCGGGCGAGGGCGCCGCGCGCTTGTCGTCGCCACTCACACAGCTGCTGGTGCACCGCCTGCGCGCCTGCTTCGACGCCATACTCGTGGGCAGCGGCACGGCGCTGGCCGACGACCCGCGGCTCGACTGCCGCCTGTGGCCCGCGGCCTGCACCGCGCCACGCCCCGTGCTGCTCGACCGCCGCGGCCGCGTGCCGGCCACGGCACGTCTGCTCGCACGCCCCGACACCATAGTGCTGCGCGACCACCAAGACCTGCCCGACGCCATGCGGCGCCTCTACGACTGCGGCATCACATCGCTCATGGTGGAAGGCGGCCCGCAGGTGCTGCGCTCGTTCGTCGACGCAGGACTCTGGGATGCAGCGCGCGTGGAAACGGCCCCCGTGGCCTTCGGCGCCGACGGCGCAGCGCCTGCGCCCGTGCTGCCGGTGCCACCCGACGCCATCCGCACTACGGGCACCGCACGCATTGCGCACTACACCAACACCGGCTCCGGGCAGCCGCTGTCGAGTTAAAAACATATAAAAAACCTACATTTCGCACCATTTACGGCATTTCGCTTGCCCACTTGCCCGCAAAATTTTAATTTTGCACCTTGAAACATACGCCATCACATGACTAAAAACATAGCTATCAGCCTCACCGTGGCCGCGACTCTCGCAGCAGCAGTCGCCTGTAACACCTCCACCGACTACCATACGGAGCTCGACGGAAACGCCGCGGTCAAAGCGTTCTCTCTCGCAGAAAACGACAAGGTGCTCGCCGACCTCGACAGTGTCTACTTCTCGATTGACCTCGTCACGGGCGACATCTTCAATGCCGACTCCCTCCCGCTCGGCACACGGCTGACAGGCATAGCTGCCAATATCACCACCGACGGCGCGTCGGCAGTCACCCTCTACGTGCCGCGCCCCGGCAAGACCGACTCCGTGGTAGACTATCTGCAGCACAGCGCCGACTCCATCGACTTCTCCAACGGCCCGGTGCGCCTTGAGGTCGTGTCGCAGAACGGCGTCACCAAGAAAGACTACCACATACGCATCAACGTGCACACCGTCGTGAGCGACTCGCTCTGCTGGGGCGACCGCGCCTTCGCCGACCTGCCCGGCACCCTGTCGGCGCCCGTGGCGCAGCACACCGTGAGCGTGGGCAGCGCCGCCTACACCTACACCACCGACGGCACGGCCTACAGCATAGCCGCCACCACCGATTTCGCCGCCTGGGAGCCCGCCGCCTTCACCCCCGGCTTCGCCATGGACATTAACTCCATCGTCAGCTCCGACACCGACGGCACGCTCTACGCCCTCGCCACCGACGGCACACTCCACAGCGCCACCCGTCCCGAAGGCCCCTGGACCGCCACCGGCGCCACGTTCCACTCGCTCTACGGCGTGTACGGCGGCGCAGTGCTCGGATGTGTGCGCCATGCCGACGGCACCTACACCGTCGAAACCTACCCCTCGTCGAACCGCGTCATCAACTTCCCCGCCGGGCTGCCTGTGAGCGACTTCTCGCCGGCCCTGCTCCTCGAATCGGAGATGTCCGACAAGCCTCAGATGCTCATCACCGGCGGCCGCCGCGCCGACGGACTGCTCAGCGCCGACACCTACGGCTACGACGGCCACTCCTGGGCCAAACTCACCGCCGCCCCCCTGCCCAAAGGCTTTGAGGGCGTGGCCGTGGCACCCTACTACTCGCTGCGCAGCCAGGCCATAGAGTGGCGCGCCGACATACTCCCGACACTGCTCGCCTTCGGCGGCCGCGACTCGCAGGGCAACTTCAACTCCATAGTCTACATGAGCCGCGACTGGGGCATGCACTGGCAGAAAGCCGACTCGCTGCTGCAGCTGCCCCCGGAGATGCCCGCCGTGTACGGCGCGCAGGCACTCGTGGCCGAGCGCACACTCCACGCATCGCGCAGCGCATCGGCCTGGACCGAGCTGCCCTCCCTGCGCCTGCCCATAGGCGCGCGCCTCGAAAGCTCCGGCTCGCCCTCGCGCGCGACCACGCTCGTCACCGAGTGGCAGGCGCCCTACATCTACCTCTTCGGCGGCACGCGCCCCGACGGCAAACTCAACCCCACCGTATGGCGCGGAGCCATCAACAGGCTCACGTACCGCCCCATCCAGTAAGCTCCACCACGTGCACACTCTCCGCCGCCTGCTCTCCGCCCTGCTCCTGACCGTAGCCGCCACCGCCGCGGCCGACGCCCAGGAAGCGCCCTACCGCTTCGACATCGGAGCCGACTTAGGCATGAGCGGCTACATAGGCGAAGCCTCGTCGTCGGTGTTCGCGCATCCCGGATTCACGGCCGACCTCTCCATGCGCTACATACCCAACGTGCGCATGGCCTTCCGAGGCATGCTGTCGGTGCAGGGACTCAGCGGCACCACCGACGCACTCGCCGACGCACTGCCCGCAGGCATGGAGCCCGTCAGCTTCACAGCCACAGCCTATGCGCTCGACCTGCGCTACGAATTCAATTTCCTGCCCTACGGCATAGGCGAAACCTACAAGCGCCTGCGCCGCTTCACACCCTACCTCACCATAGGCCTCGGACTCGGCATAAGCTCGTCGGGCGGCCACACCGCCGTGGCGCCGCTGCTGCCCATGGGCCTGGGCGTGCGCTACAAGCTGGGCAAGCGCCTGAACCTCAATGCCGAATTCACACTCACCAAGTCGTTCAGCGACAAATTCGACGGACCCGCGCTCAACGACCTGAACCAGATCAAGACCGAATTCTACAAAAACACCGACTGGTATTCGCGCCTCACCATAGGCATCTCCTACGAATTCGGAGAGCGCTGCGCCACCTGCCACTACGTGGACTGACCCCCGCGCCCGCCCTCCCCGACGGCACACCCCTACCATGAATCCCGACACCGCCGGCACCATACGCATATTCATATCCTCCACTTTCAAAGACCTGGAAGCGGAACGCGAACACCTGCGCACGCATGTGTTCCCGCGGCTGAGAGCTGCCGCCGCACGGCGCGGAGCCACGCTCGCCACGGTCGACCTCAGCTGGGGCATCACCCGGCAGCAGTCGCGCTCGGGCAAAGTGCTGGAGATATGCCTGCGCGAAATTGAAAACTCGCGGCCGTTCTTCATAGGCATCATCGGCAGGCGCTACGGCTGGCGGCCATCGGCGGGCGAACTGAACAAAAACGCGACGCTGCGCGAGCGCTACGGCTGGCTCGCCGACGACATAAAGCGGGGGCTGAGCATCACCGAGATGGAGATGCAATACGGCGCGCTGCGCAACCCCGACTTGCTCGCGGCATCGTTCTACATCAAAGAAAACACCCGCCGGCGACGCACACTCGCCGACACGCTGCGCGATGCGTGCAGCCTCTTTTCGGCAAGCGGCAAGCGGCTGAAACGGCTGAAGACGGCCGTGCGCGACAACGGCCGCTACCCGGTGCGCGCGTTCGCCGACCCCGACGAGCTCGGCCGCCAGGTGGAGGCCGACTTCATGGCCATGCTCGACCGCCGTTTTCCGCATGCGGAGCTATCGCAGCTCAACGCCGTGCGCCTCGCGCAAAAAGCGTTCGTGCGCGACAGATGCGGCATCTACATCGACGTCGCTGCCAACAGCGCCATGCTCGACCGATGGCTCGACAGCGGCAGCGGCGCGCTCGTCGTCACATCCGCTCCGGGCATGGGCAAGAGCGCTCTCATAGCCAACAGGCTCGCGCGCGGCAAGGAGAGCGCAGGGCGGCGCATCTGCTATTTCATAGGCCACGGGGGCCTCGAAGGCGACCACAAAGCCATAGCCATGCACCTATGCAGTGAAATCTGCGGCCTTTACGGCTTCGACGGCGCGCAGCATCAGCACGACGCCTGCGAGCAGCTGGCCGTGCTGTGCGCGCAGATACCCGCGCACGAGCCGCTGCTCATCGTGCTCGACGGTCTGGACAGCCTGGATGCGTCGCCGCAGGCACGCAGCCTCGACTGGCTGCCTATGCCCTCGGACAGCGTGCGCTTTGTCTTTACGGCACACGACGGTTCGCCAGTGCTCAAAACGCTCGACCGCCGCGGATGCGAGCGCGCGCGGCTCCACCCCCTCGGCCGCGAGGAGCGACTGCTGCTCGTGCACGAGGTGCTGAAAAAAGCCTACGGAAAAAGCATCGACCCCGACCTTGCGCGACGCATAGCCGGCGACGACGAAAGCGCCAACACACTGGTGCTGCGCTCGCTGCTCGACGAGCTGGCGGCCCATGGCCGCAACGCCACACTCGCCGCGCGCGTGAACCATTATCTGAAAGCAAAGTCTTACGACCGCTTTTTCGAACTCGTGCTCGCGCGTTTCGAAAACGATTTCGGACGCGACACCACAGAGCGGCTGCTGGCTCCGCTCGCCTTCTCGCGCTCGGGACTCCAGGAGGACGAACTGCTCGCTATATCCGGCCTCACGCAGCTGCAGTGGTCGCAGTTCTACTGTGCGTTCATGCCTTACCTTACGCGCTGCCGCGGTCTGCTCGGTTTCTCCAACCGATACGTGCGCGACGCCGCACGTACCCGCTATGCCGCCGCCGAGGCCGACAGCCGCAGCCACATAGCCGCCCTCTTCGCCGGACGCACCGACGCACGCGCGTGCCATGAGTTACCGTGGCAGCTGCACGCCACGGCCCGACACCGCGAGCTGTACGCCTTCCTGCTCGATTTCGAGGTGCTGGCGCGGCTGTGCGGCACCGACGAGGTGCAGCTGGCCCGCTACTGGCGCCTGCTGACCGCCCGCGACAAGGAAGTCTTCACGCCCGCGGCATATCTCGACATGCCGTGCGAAGACAGCGAGGCGCACATACGCCTGCTCGGCTTTCTCGGCCATCTGGCCGCCGACCATCTGACCGACGGCCCGCTCGCGCGTCGCTTCCACGACAAAGCGCTCACCATGGCCATAAACCTGTACGGCGCCGACAGCATCGAAGCCGCGGCGGCCCACAACAACAAGGGCTGCATGCTCCACAGCCTTGGCGAATCCGAACGGGCGCTCCAACACCACCTGCACGCGCTGCGCATATACGAATCGGCAGAGCGGAACTACGACGTGGAAATAGCGGCCACGCACAACAACATCGGACTCGCCTCGGCCGCGGATGAGGAGCACTCGCGCCGGCATTTCGAAAAGGCGCTCGCCCTGCTCGACGGCGGCAAGCGAGGGTACAGCTATTTCAAAGCCACCGCGTGCAACAACCTGGCCAACGCACTTCGCGACGAGGGCATCCACGACCGTGCGATACAGCTCTACGAGCGCGCGCTGGCCGAACTGGAACGCGCCAAGGGCCCTGACCACCCGGACGCGGCCTCCATCAAAAACAACATGGGACGGCTCTATAGCACTGCCGGCGACACAGCCGCAGCCATGGAAACGCACTTTGAGGCGCTGCGCATATACAAAGCCACGTATGGCGACAGCCACCCCGACGTGGCCGTAACGCTCTCGCACCTCGGCGCCCTGTGCCGGCAGGCCGGACAAAGCGACGAGGCACTGCGGTATCTGCACGAAGCGCTGCGCATCTTCATCGCGACATGCGGCGAGAGGCATCACGAAACCGCGCGCTGCTACCACAATCTCGGTGTGATTTATGCCGATGCGGGGCGCATGGCCGAAGCCATGCAGTTCCTGTCGAGAGCGTTCGACTTGCGCTGACAAGACGCAGGTTTTGCGGGTTAAAGTTTGTGTTCGCCCGGCCCGACGCGCCCGCAGCCTGCGAAGGCTTCCACCTCACCGTGATACAGCCCTGAGCCACGCCCGCGCTGGCGCAACCGGCACCGCGGCGGGGACAAAAAACACGGCACGACGCTTTTTCCGGCGGTTTTTAACCAAATTGTCGGGGAATTTGTTAACTTTGTATCATGAAAGAATTCGTTATCAGCAAAGAAACCACCGAGCGTGCCGTGCTCGTAGGGCTTGTGACACCCCAGCAGGGCGAAGCGCGCGTGCAGGAATACCTCGACGAGCTGGCCTTCCTGGCCGACACCGCCGGCGCCCACACCGTGGCGCGCTTCACGCAGAAGCTGGACTATCCGAACCCGCGCACATTCGTAGGCAAAGGCAAGCTGGAAGAAATCAAGGCTTATGTAGAGGCCAACGAAGTGGGCATGGTGATTTTCGACGACGACCTGTCGACCAAGCAGGTGAGCAACATCGAGCGCGAGCTGCAGGTGAAAATCCTCGACCGCTCGAGCCTCATTCTCGATATTTTCGCAAAACGCGCGCAGACGGCCATAGCCAAGACACAGGTGGAGCTGGCCCAGTACCAGTATCTGCTGCCGAGGCTCACACGCATGTGGACACACCTCGAGCGCCAGCGCGGCGGCATAGGCATGCGCGGCCCCGGCGA
>CAMWTJ010000012.1 GCA_947177185.1 uncultured Porphyromonadaceae bacterium
ATTGCCTTGAAGTTTCATCAGGTCGTTTTGAAATTTTTCGGTTCCCATAGCAGTAGGTTTTATATGTTTTTTGTGATGCTTTCTGTGATGGTTTTGTTTCGTTGACGATTCAAAATTAGCTAAACGTGGGCAGCTGCAAGAGTTTTAAGGTTAAAATGTGTTAAATTGAGAAAGTGGCATAAATATGCCTCGTAACGCATTGTAAAACAATGGCATAGAATCGTCCAAAATTGTTTCAAATTTGTTACAATGTATATTTTGTGACATTACGTACATTTGTTTGTAACAATTTTGAAACAGGAATAATGCCGGCATTTCGGAGCGCAGAACAGCGTGCCTGCGGCCGGATTTCGGGCCGTTATGGCGCGCGGTGTTTCGGTGCGGCAGCCCGCGTGGCAATGGCTCTTGTGAAGTTTTTTGTGAAATTCACATATTATAATATAGCATGGGGCGAAAAAAATTGCTAACTTTGCAGTGACGAATACCGCGTGCTGCGTGTTATTCAAGCTAACGTGTTATCATTCCAATATTTAAGGTTAAATGAGATTTTTCTCTCTCACAAAAGAAATAGCAATCGACCTTGGCACAGCCAACACGATTATCATACATAACGACAAGATAGTGATTAATGAGCCGTCGATAGTGGCTCTTGACACTCGCACCGACAAGCTTATCGCAGTCGGCAACGAGGCTCACCTGATGGAAGGCAAGGGACACCCCGGCATACGTACGGTGCGCCCGCTGCGCAAGGGTGTGATAGCCGATTTCAACGCCGCCGAGCTGATGATACGCGGCCTGGTGAAGAAGGCCAGCAGCAAGAGCAACTGGTTCTCGCCGTCGCTGCGCATGGTGGTGGGTATTCCCTCCGGCTCCACCGAGGTGGAGATTCGCGCCGTGCGCGACAGCTCCGAACATGCCGACGGCCGCGACGTCTACATGCTTTATGAGCCCATGGCCGCTGCACTCGGTATCGGTCTTGACGTGGAAGCTCCCGAAGGTCAGATGATAGTGGATATAGGCGGCGGTACCACCGAGATAGCCGTGATTTCGCTTGGCGGCATATGCTCCAACAAGAGCATACCTATCGCCGGCGACGACCTCACCGAAGACATCAAGAGCCATATGCGCCGCGCGCACAATGTGAAAGTGGGCGACCGCACCGCCGAGCAGATCAAGATGCACGTGGGTTCGGCTCTTACCGAGCTTGAGAATCCGCCGGAAGACTTCGTGGTGCATGGCCCCAACCTGATGACCGCGCTCCCGATGGAGGTGCCCGTGAGCTATCAGGAGATAAGCCACTGCATCGAAAAGACCATATCGAAAATCGAGGCCGCCGTGCTCGGCGCTCTCGAGCAGACTCCGCCCGAACTGTATGCCGACATCGTGCGCAACGGTATCTATCTGGCCGGCGGCGGCGCGCTGCTGCGAGGCCTCGACAAACGCCTCACCGACAAAATCGGCATCCAGTTCCATGTGGCCGAAGACCCGCTGCTGGCCGTGGCCCGCGGCACGGGTGTGGCACTGAAGAACATCGACAAGTTCTCGTTCCTCATCCGATAAGCCTCTGCCGCAGCCGTGCATGAACTGTTTGCTTTCTTTGCGCGCAACAGCAAGTGGCTCGTGTTTGCCATCTATGTGGTGGCGGGCATCATGTTGCTTGCCGGCGGCGACCCGTATCACCGGCATCTGTATCTGACGTCGGCCAACAGCGTCACGGCGTCGGTGTATGAGTTCAGCAACAACGCCACCGGCTATTTCAACCTGCGCGAGCGCAATGCCGACCTCAACCGGCGCAACGCCGAACTGCAGAGCGAGGTGCTCGCGCTGCAGGGACGTCTGCAGCGCATCCTTGAAGAAACATCCACCGACACCATGCGGCTCGACAGCGGCGTGGTGCCGTTCCGCTTCATAGTGGCCGATGTGGTCAACAACAGCATAGCCCGCCCGTACAACTATCTCACCCTGAACAAAGGCACTCTTGACGGCGTGCGCCCCGAGATGGGCGTGATTGACGCGTCCGGCGTTGTCGGCATTGTGAGCGTGGTTGGACCGCACAGCGCGCGTGTGATTTCGCTGCTCAACCCCAATTTCCGCCTCTCATGCAAATTGCGCGGAAGCGATAATTTCGGTTCGCTCGTATGGGACGGCCGCGATTCCGAAGTGGCCATGCTCGAGGAGCTGCCGCGCCACACGGTGTATCAGCCGGGCGACACGGTGGTCACGTCGGGCTATTCGGCAGTGTTCCCCGCCGGACTGCCTGTAGGCATTGTGCTCGACGACGACTACAACGACCACGAAAATTTCTTTACGCTGAAAGTGCGCCTGCTGAGCGATTTCGCCGCGCTCAACAATGTGCAGATAGTGATGAGCGATTTCAGCGGCGAGTATAAAGCGCTCGAGGCCGGCGAGGCAGAAGACGAAGAACGCGCCAAAAAAGCTATAAACTGATGAGTAAGACCATTGTCAACGCATTGTTGCTGCTTCTGCTGCTGGTGCCGGCCCAGGCTGTTATTTTCAACAACCTGGCCCTTTTCAGCGTGGCGCTCCCCATAGTGTTTATATATGTGCTGATATCGCTTCCGATATCGGTGGGTACCAACTGGGCCATGACCATAGGTTTCCTTTCGGGGCTCGCGGTGGATATATTTTCCGACACTCCCGGACTCAACGCTTTGTCGTGCACCGTGCTCGCTTTCCTGCGCAGGCCGCTGCTGCATCTGTATCTGCCGCTCGACGACGAGCTCGGAGCCGTGCCGCTCGGTTTTCGCTCGCTCGGGGCTGAGGTGTATCTCAAATACATGCTCACATGCGTGTTTCTGTACTGCACGCTCGTGTTCACCATCGAGGCGTTCGAACTGTTCAACCTTCGGTTGTGGATCATGCGCATAGCCTGCAGCACGCTGTATACGTTTGCGTTTGTGTACTCATTCGCAAGTTTTGCAAACCGCACCCGTCGTGAGAAAAAACTATAATCTCGAAAAACGCAAATATGTGATAGGCGGCTTCATAGTACTGATTGCCGTCATATATCTCGTGCGCCTGTTCGACCTGCAGATCAACGACGGCAAGTACAAGCAGCGCGCCGACAGCAATGCTTTTCTGAAAAAGACGGTGTATCCGTCGCGAGGTCTGATATACGACCGCAACGGCGAGCTCGTGGTGTACAACCAGCCGGCCTACGACGTGATGCTCATACCGCGCGACGTGCAGCCTTTCGACACGCTCGATTTCTGCCGCACGCTCAATATCACCCCCGACGCTCTGCGCAAACGCTTTGCCGACATGCGCGACAAGCGTCTGAATCCCGGCTATTCGTCCTACACGCCCCAGCGCCTAATTTCCCAGCTGTCGAGTCAGGACTACGGCCGCCTTCAGGAAAAGCTCTACCGTTTTCCGGGTTTCTTCATTCAGAAGCGTATTCTGCGCCAGTATAACCACGCCACGGCGGCCAATGTGCTCGGCAACATCCGCGAGGTGAACGCCGACGACGTAAAGCGCGACGAGTATTACACCGCCGGCGACTATACCGGCGACCTCGGCGTGGAAAAAAGCTACGAGCCGTATCTGCGCGGCCACAAGGGCGTGGAGATACTCATACGCGACGCGCGCGGGCGCATACAGGGACGCTATGAGGACGGCGCCCACGATGTGGCGCCGGTGAGCGGACGCGACATACGCCTGAGCCTCGACATACGCCTGCAGGAGTATGCCGAGTCGCTGATGGTCGGAAAGCGCGGCGCCGTGGTGGCTATAGAGCCGTCGACGGGAGAGATTCTGTGTCTGGTGTCGTCGCCCACCTACGACCCCCGTCTGCTGGTCGGGCGCCAGCGCGGCGAGAACTACCGCAAGCTCGTGAACGACGAAACGTGGCCGCTGTTTGACCGCGCGCTGATGGGCGCGTACCCGCCGGGTTCTACTTTCAAGCCCACGCAGGGGCTTATCCTGCTGCAGGAAGGCATCATAAACCTGCAGACCACGTATCCCTGCTATCACGGCTATATCAACGGCGGCCTGCGCGTGGGCTGCCACAGCCACGGCTCGCCCCTGCCGCTGAAGCCGGCGCTGCAGACCTCCTGCAACGCTTTTTTCTGCTGGGGATTCAAAAACATGATAGACCGCCGCAGCAAATACGGCAGCTCGGCCAACGCGTTCGAGATATGGAAGAAACACCTCGTAAGCATGGGCTACGGATATAAGCTCGGTGTGGACCTGCCCGGAGAAAGTCGCGGATTTCTGCCCAACGCTAAATTCTACGACAAGTTCTATTCCGAAGGCCATTGGAGCGCCAACACTATCATATCCGTGTCCATAGGCCAGGGAGAGATTCTCGCAACACCTCTGCAGATAGCCAATCTGTGTGCCACCATTGCCAACCGCGGGTGGTTCATAACGCCGCATGTGGTGAAGCAGATTCAGGACACGGTGATGCCCGACGGCATGCTCGACCGCCGCAGGCCCACCATCGACGAGCACTGGTACGCCGACATAGCCGAGGGCATGCGTATGGCCGTCACAGGCGGCACGTGCCGCCGTGCGGCCCTCAAAGATATAGCCGTGGCAGGCAAAACGGGCACGGCGCAGAATCCGCACGGCAAGGACCACTCGGCCTTCATGGGCTTCGCTCCCTACGAGGAGCCGCGGATAGCGGTGGCCGCATATGTGGAGAACGCCGGATTCGGCGCCACGTTCGGCGTGCCCATCGGAAGCCTTGTGATGGAGAAATACCTTACCGGCACGATAGCCCCGGAGCGTAAGTATATGGAACAACAAATGCTGAACAGCACCCTGTATTATGCCCCTGCAAGAAAGAAATAATTTCGCCCTTACGCTGCGCAACGTGGACTGGCTCACCGTGGCCATATATCTGCTCATGGTGGTGGCCGGGGCCATAAGCATATATGCCGCGAGCTACGACTTCGACGAAGCCAGCATCTTCTCCTTCGACGAATTCTCAGGTAAGCAGCTGCGCTGGATAGGGCTGTCGCTCGGGCTCGCGCTCGTGCTGCTGCTGATCGATGCGCGGATGTACGAAACGTACGCCTATCCGATTTATGCCGTGATGCTGGTGGTGCTTGCCGTCACGCCGTTTATAGCGCCTGACATCAAAGGCTCCCACTCCTGGATAGTGCTCGGGCCGGTGAGCCTTCAGCCTGCCGAATTCGCCAAGTTTGCCACGGCTCTCGCTTTGGCCAAGCTGTTCAGCGGCTACCATTTCCTGCTCAATGCGAAGGCGTCGAACTACGTGCGCGCCGTGGCCATAATCATAGTGCCGATAGTGCTGATTCTCGCGCAGAACGAAACAGGTTCGGCGCTCACGTTCATGGCTCTGTTCTTTGTGCTGTATCGCGAGGGCATGAGCGGTCTGATACTGTTTGCAGCATTACTGTCGGTGGTGATTTTCGTGGTCGTGGTCAAGTTTGCCGAATCTACCGTGCTGGGCATGCCATCCGGAGAGTTCGCCGTGTTCATAATAGTAGAGGTGATGGTGGTGGCCATGGCCGTGGTCTACAACAAACGCTTTGAGGTGGCGCGCAACCTTGTGCTGTGGTTTGCCGGCAGCGGCATCGCCCTGTGGGTGGCCGCCGGCCTGTGCGGCGTTGAGCTGCCCGGCATGATAGTGATGCTGTCGGTGATAGGAGTGGCAGTGGTGTACACTGTGGTGGAAGCATTGCGCTCGCGCGGACACCGGTTGCTTATAGCGGCCTTCTCGGCCGTGTATGGCGTGGTGTTCATGTTTTGCGTGCACGCGGCCTTCAATCATCTTCAGCCGCACCAGCAGATGCGCATCAAGGTGGTGCTCGGCATAGAGCAGGACCTGCGCGGCGCCGGCTACAATGTGAACCAAAGCAAAATAGCCATAGGTTCGGGAGGCCTTCTCGGCAAAGGCTTCCTCAATGGCACTCAGACCAAGCTGAAATACGTACCCGAGCAGCACACCGACTTCATATTCTGCACGATAGGCGAGGAAGAGGGCTTTATAGGCTCCCTGGCCGTCACGGTGCTGTTTTTGGCGCTGATACTCCGCACCATCTCCATAGCCGAGAGGCAGCACAGCGCGTTCTCGCGCGTTTATGCCTATTGCGTGGCCTCCTATTTCATCTTCCATTTCTGCATAAATATAGGCATGGTGATAGGGCTTTGTCCCGTGATAGGCATCCCGCTGCCGTTTTTCAGCTACGGAGGGTCCTCGCTTTGGGGATTCACGATACTGCTGTTCATAATGCTGCGCCTCGATGCCGCCCGACGCGGCCGCCCGTGAGCAGTTCAGGCATCACAACACAAAAACGAGGAAACCGCCATGCAGGTTCCTCGTTTTTTTTGTTTGCAATAAGAGTATTTAAATAGCAAAAAGAAATTTATATTTAATAAAATTTGGATAATTGACAGATTTGTGCTTAACTTTGCGCCGTTAATGACACAATCTTATTTATTCCCCTAAATGAAAAGAAAGTTTACTCTTGCATCGGTAGCCGCTATGGCCATGGCAGCACTTGCCACATCTGCCCCGGAGGGCATCAGCGAGTCGGCGCCCGATATGCTCGGCCGGCAGCATTGCCGTCTGGAGCGCGAAAAAATCAAAGACACATTGCGCAGGACTCCTGCCGGCCGCATGCGCCTGAAAGCGCAGCAGGAAGGCGAGGAGGTGTTTTCCGAAACGTTTCCCACTTACGACGCGTTCAGAGCATGGACGATAATCGATAAAAACGGCGACCTCATATGCTGGGACTGGACGGCCGACTATGGCGAGCCGTTTGTATATTGCTACGGCACGGATTCGTACGACAATATAACATCGAACGACTGGATAATATCTCCCGACATACAGCTCGCTGCAAACCACGCCTACAAGGCTGTGGTGACCGTTGGTCTGTGCGGCTACACGGAGGAAAAGGTCGAGGTGTATATGGGACAGGGCAAGAGCGTGGATAAAATGACTGTGCCTGTGATAGAGTCCACGACGGTGACCGAGGAAATGGCCTATGGGGCCGACCTTACGAGCGGAAAAATCACAATAGGCGCCGACGGAGTTTTCAATCTGGGCGTGCACATGATATCGGAAGGCGGCTCGCACGGGCTCTCGCTCATGGCAGTGAAGGTCTACGACCTTGGCGTCCAGGACCCGGATGCTTTCGAGCCCGAGCGTATATATCTCGAGCAATTCGAGGCCAAAACGGCATTTACGGCATTTACCGTAGTGGACATTAACGGCGACGGCGCCACATGGTCGCACAACAACACGCTGAAGTGCGCGCAGTACTCCTATAGCTCGAAAAATGCCGCCGACGACTGGCTAATCACGCCAGGCATAGAGCTGCAGGGAGGAAGGGACTATAAGCTGAAATTCAAGGCGTCGACCGCGAGTTGTGCCGAACGCCTCGAGGTGAAGTGCGGCACGTCGGCGCTCGCAGGCGACATGGAGCAGGTGCTTCTTGAGCCGATTTCCTTTGCCAAATACGACGATCAGAGCTGCGAAGCCACTTTCAAAGTAAAATCGGCGCAAAAATACTATATAGGCTTCCATGCCATTTCCGATAAAGATATGGACAAGCTGCGCGTCGACGATATAGAGATATGGGACATGGGGCCGAACGGCGAAACGCCCGAGGACCCGCATCCTCCCATGCCCGAGGGGCTTCCTGTGCCTTACAAGGCCGACCTCACGGACCCGGCGGTGTTCGCCACGTACACTGTGGTGGATGCCAACGACGATTCGCGCTCCTGGAAATACGACCCTATATTCAACACCACCCTATACAGCTACAGCAAGGACAATGCCGCCGACGACTGGCTGATATCGCCCTATCTGAAACTTGAAGAGGGCAAGGCCTACAAACTCACGATAAACGTAAAAAGCCGTGGCGAAGAATACCCCGAAAAACTTGAGGCGAAAATCGGAACCGGCTTCGCTCCCGAGGATTTCACCATAGAGGCGATACCTGCCGCAACGCTTGTGATGGACAAGGACGAACCGGCGTTTACGCTTTCTTCGCGCCCGGTCGTGGTGCAATCCACGGGTGTGTACACGGTGGGCATACACGCCATTTCGGAAGCCAATATGTCTGACCTCGAAATCCATGGCGTGGCCGTGGAAGAGGTGTTCCTCGACGCCCCCGGAGCAGTGACCGGGCTTAAAGCCACGGCAGACCCCACAGGAGAGCTGAAAGTTACCGTCGAGTTTGTGACGCCCGTCAGAAACATAGGCAATACCGATATCGCGTCCCCGCTTTCCAAAGTCGAGATTTACCGCGGCGAAAAACTGCTGCACACCCTCACGGATGTGCCTGTGGGAGAAGCGCAGCATTTTGTGGACGACGACACGGAGATTATCAACGGCATCAATCAATACAGTGTCGTGGCATACGTGGGCGACCACGCCGGAGATGTGGCGCAGGTGAATCTGTTTGTCGGAACGGATGTGCCTCAGCGGGCAAGCGGTTTCACAGCCGAAGACCTCGGCGATCGCATCAGATTCTACTGGGATGAGGTGCCCGTGGTGGGTCAAAACGGCGGAGTGGTGTATCCTGCGGCCGTCAAATATAATATTTACGCTACTTTCCCGCAGTTTTTAATGGGGCAGCTCGTTTCTCTCGAATATCAGTATCTTGAGTCAGTGACGGGTGCCGACGAAATAGTGATTGATTATGACGAGCTGAACAAAGGCGAACACGAAACGGTATATTTCAGTATCCGTCCTGAAACAAAAGCCGGCGAGGCTCCGCCCGCCAATACCTCGCTGCTTAAGGGCAAGCCCTATGCGTTGCCATATGAGGAGAGCTTTGCCGGCAACGTGATAGCGCACTATATGTCGTGGGATACCAATTGCGTGGACGAAGAATCGGGTCTGTATTTCCAGAAAAGCAGTGCCGATGGCGACGAAGCGTCGCTCGGCTTTGTATGCTACGACGATGGGGGCAAGTACATGGCTGTGTTCACGGGCAAGATTGATGTGGCCGAGGCATTGAAACCTGTGCTGGAATTTGACGCGCGCAACCTTCAGGGACAAAACACGCTTGTGGTGCAGGCCATGCTGCCCGACGGCGGCCTTGTGGAGCTGGAGCGCTTCGTCCCGTCGGCCATGTTCGACCATAAGACTATAGACATGTCCGATGTGGTGGCCGGCAGCCGGTGGGTAAGACTCGTTTTTGCGGCCGAGTTTGCGGCATACGTTGACAATATGAACGGCAACGAGCTCAATATCGACGCGATATGCGTGCACGACGCGGAGGCCGCCGGAGTGGCGTCCGAAGTGTGCGACGATTCAGCGGGTGCTGTGTTCGATGTGTATTCTGTCGACGGCCGTCTGCTGCGTAAAAACGCCACGACCACCGACGGCCTGGAAGGTATCGTGATAGCCGGCGACCGCAAAGTGTACACGAAATAACAATAGTACCGATATGAAAGCATTTGATTACATTGCATTATTACTGTCGGCGGCAATGTCGGCGACGTGCCTGACCGCGCACGGAACGGTGCTGTACGGCCTCACACCCACGTCCATGGAAGAGGGCAATGGACGCCTTGTGTGTTTCGACACTGAGCAGCTGTCAGAAGACCCGACGGCGCCCACGCGGCTCACGGAGCAGGCCACGGTGGCCGGCGCCAACGATTTTATGGGCGGATGTGCGATGGGCAATATGTACTATGGCTACTACAATGTCACGAATATGGAAACGCAGACGGTGGTGCAGCATTTCTGCACTATCGATTTCGAAAGCGGCGAGGCCGACGTGCTTGCAGCTGTGGACCCCACGGCAAGTCCCGACGGCATCTATCTGGTCGATATGACCTATGAACCCGTGAGCGGACTGCTCGTGGCACTGGAAAACCAGTATTCCACATCGTCGCAGACCATACTCAGCAGCCTGCAGGCTGTGCGCCCCGACCGCGGCACCCTTTCTCTGCTGCGCGATTTCGACCGTAAGTATTCGGCGATATGCGCCGACGGCGAGGGCGGATACTACCTGGCGGAAATAGAACGCCTCGGCGACGGCGCGGGACTGCCGGCAATATACAGGGCGGACCGCGACCTGAACGTGACTGTGTTCATGCCGTCGAAGCCTTCTCTAAAGGCTGAATCAGGCATGGCCCACAGTATGGTGATGGCCGACGGACTGCTGTATCTGGTGACGGGGCACACCGTGACCACGGTAAACCTGAAGACCAAGGCCACGGCGAGTTACTACCTTGACCGCGACGTGTACGGTATTACGGCCACGCGCGGCACAAGCGGCCTGTATGCGGTGGAGGCCGACTCTGCCGCAGGCATCACACTGCAAGGGCGCAGCCTGAAACTTGCGCAGGAAAGCCGCATCGACGTGTACACGGCCGACGGCACAAAAGTCCTGTCGGCCGACCATTGTACTGATGTTTCTCTGGAAGCGCTCGCGCGTGGCATATATATTGTCAGAGCAGTGTGCGCCGGAGAGCCTGTCACGCTGAAAATCAGCCTCTGATTTTCGGTAAGATAAATATATCACCCTGCAGATGGAATCCCGGTGAGGTCCTTCTGCAGGGTGATATTATATTTCGTGATGGGGTCTTATTCCTCGGACTCGAGGTCGGCGAGCATCATGCGTGCCGTGCGGCGGCGATGATGCTCGATGATGAGGCCTATGGCAAGGCCTATTACCAAGCCAATAGCTCCACCCACAAGGGCGGACTTGCTGTCCATGCCGGAAAGGTGGTAGAACAGAGGCGCAAGCACCACTGCGGCCACAGTGTAGCCGGCTATGCGCATGCGCGACTGCCATATGAGCACACGTCCGGCGTGTTCGATGGCCTCGCACGTGGAGCGCGTGATGTAGTCTGTGCGTCCTATGAAGTAGGAAAAGCAGATGTTCATGATGCCGATGGCCGCGCCTCCCACGGCGTAGATCCATGCTGTGAGCTCCGACACGCCGAGTGTCTGATACATCATTGTGGCCAACACGGGCAATAGCACCACTGCCACTATGCCGGAGATGCGGTATTGCAGAGCGAGGCGCTGCTGTTTGGAACAGGCGCGTTCGGCGGCCAGTTTTTGCATGAGCCGACGGTTGGTGTCGGTGAGCCGCCGGACGTCGAGGTCCAGTGACTGCCATTGGCTGCGTAATAATTCGAGGTCTGTATGCTGTTGTTCCATTATTCCTGTTGTTTTGCTTGGCGGGAGAGTTTTTCTTTTATTCTGTGTAGCCTTGTGGCCACGTTTGCCACACTAAGGCCTGTCACGGAAGCTATTTCGGCATATGGCTTGTCGTCGAGCCACATGGTCACGATAGCTTTTTCGAGCGGACCGAGGTCGGCTATCATTGAGTGCAGCAATCGGTAGCGCGCGAGTCTTTCTTCTGACTCGGCGCTGTCGTCGGCTACAAGCATGGCCGCGTCCAGCCCGTCCGACGCCGATGCGTAGCGGTTGCGGCGATGCCACGTGATGCAGGTGTTGATTGCCGTGCGGTATATCCACGTGGATATTTTCGCTTCGCCGCGAAAACGGTCGAGGCCGGTCCATATGTTGGCGGCCACCTCCTGATACAAATCGTCGAAGGAGGCTGCCGGCGACGAATAGACATAGCATACTTTGGCTATCAGGTCCTTGTAGGAGTCCAATAGCTCAAGAAACTGCTGCTGTCTGTCGATGTTGTGCTTCATTCTGCATTATTAGACGTAAGGATGCGTAAAAAATTACACCGCAAAAGGCGTTTTCCGGCGTTTTTTTAATGAAAAAAATCCCCGCCTGCACCTTTTCGGGGGCTGCAAGCGGGGATGGTGTGTGTGACGCGGCGCTATTGCGCGGACGTGCGGTGGAACGTGATGTCGCGGTCGGCCACTTCGGCTGAAAGTATGTCGCCGGCTATCTTTATATCGTCCATTTTGGCGTAGCGGAAAAACTGCGTGGTGACTGCGCGTCGCACGTCGCTGCGCCAGCGGTCCACAGTGGCAGTGGTGAGAGAGTCGACTGCCGGCTGCTGCGCGCCTGTGAGCAGATTCTGTGAGTATGTGACGCCGTTGGGGTCGATATTCACCTGCAGGGTGTTGTTGTCGAGGAATATCACTATGTCGTCGTCGTCGCGGTCGTCGGGCTTTTCGTAGCTCCATTTGCCTGAAATGGAAGCTGTGGCAGCCACGCTTATCTCGTAGGGGGCGTCAAATCCGTTGAGCGAGCCGGCGGGCATGGGCTGAGTGCCGTCTACCACGGCGGAAAGCATCACGGAACCTCCTGTTGCACCCTTGGGCGCGTCGAAATCTATGGTGAGCACGCATGTGGCCTGGTCGGCCACGGCTATTTCCTGGCTTATGCCGGTGGGGGTGGATGTCCATGCTCCGTTTATGTCGGGGCGGTTGTCGCAGGCCGCGGCAAGTACTGCAAAAGCGGCGGCAGAAACTATGTGCAGGAATTTCATGTTTCGAAATGTATTTTAGGATTTCTTCATATACAACAGCGGCGCGTTGCATTTTGTTCGGTCAGCGCTGTTCGGGCGGGAGTGCCGAGGCTATGGCTTCGCGGGAAGCGTCCATCAGCGGGCGCAGGTCGTGGCCGTCGGTGCCGGCTTCGATGGGGCGGTGTATGGTGAGAGTAATGCGTCCGGGGCGTGGCAGCACTGCCGTGCGCGGCATAATGCTGTAGGCGCCGTCGATGGTCACGGGCACCACCGGCAGGCCGAATTCCACGGCCAGTGTGTAGGCTCCGCGCTTGAACGCGTGCAGGCGGCCGTCGGCCGTGCGCGCGCCTTCTGGAAACACCACCACGCTGCGTCCCTGCGACAGCTGCCGCTCGGCAGCCTGCATGGTGCGGCGTATGGCCGCCGGCGAGGAATTGTCGACGAACACCTGGCCCGACACGGCACAGCTGTAGCCCACGAAGGGTATGCGCCTCAGGCTCTGTTTCATCATCCAGCGGAAATCGTGGCCGAGGTAGCCGTAGATGGAGAAAATGTCGTAGGCGCCCTGATGGTTGGCCACGAACACATAGCTTGTGCCGCGGTTGATATTGTCGCGTCCGCGCACCTCTACACGCACGAGCGACAGCAGGCAGAACAGGCGGCCCCATAGTGCCGCCGGATAATACCCCCAGAAGCGTCCGCCGCCGAGTGCGCAGCCTATGATTGTGGCGGCAGCGCAGAGTATGGTGGCCGTGAGCAGCAGGGGGGCTGCGATGCAGAACTGGTAGATACGGTATAAGAGTATTTTCATGAGGAGTGTGTTATGAAACTACTGTAGAGTGCTGTATTCTTCCCGCAGGGTGATGCCTTCCACTATGTCGGGATGCAGTATGCGCATCAGAGGCAGGTCCTTGTAGGTTTCAAGGTGTATGTCGCGGTCGAATACCATGGTGTGGCCTTCGCCGAGGTTGATGCGGCGCCAGAACGGTGTGATGCTGTTGTTGGGATTGCCGGAGCGTGCGAAGGTGGCCCAGCAGCGGCTCATGATGCGCGAGAGGCGCCTGGCTTCGTTGCCTCCGGCGCGTGCGAAGGGCGCGTCTTCGTAGTTGTTGAAGATAAACGGAATCTCAGCCGAGCGGAAGCTCATGCCGTAGCCGTCGTTGAGCGGCGATGTCCATGAGAACAGGTACACGTACACGGGTGCATTGCTGCGTCCGGCCAGCACGTGGGCAATCTTCAGCACAAGGCTTCTGACACGGGTGTCGGTCACGAGCACCTCGCTGGAATTTCTGTCGGGATAGGCCTGCGAGAAGGCGTCGAGCACATCCACGGCGCGGTCGCCGAACTTCTCTTTCATGCGCGCGGCAAACTCTGTCGGTGTGAGATTGTGCACCGCCTCGGCGCACTGTATGCTGCAGTCGATGGATTCGTCGCAGTATATCAGATCGGTCAGGTTCGAGCCTATGATTATGGGTATGTCGGCTACCGCGTTTATAGCCGAATCGGAATAAATGGGGTAGGGCAGCACTTTTGTGCCGTACACGGGCGCGAGGCGCACGCGGTTGTCGCGGTCGCGGGGATACTCACGGTTGACGCGCTCCACAGCCCTTTCCGCCGCAGCGGCTATTTTCTCGTACGGCATCTCCGCGAGCTGGTCGGGTGTGAGTACGCCCGCTTCCTCGACGGTGTAGACACCTATTTTGCGCGACAGCTCTTGCTCCTGGCACATGCCTTCAAGAACTCCGCTCTGCACTATGGCTTTGTGAAACAGCCCTTTTGCGGCGGGCATGGCGAGCAGCGTCAGCACCTTCACTCCTCCGGCTCCTTCGCCGAACACGGTGATGTTGGTCGGATCGCCGCCGAAGGCCTTGATGTTGTCGCGTATCCACCACAGTGCGGTCATTATGTCGAGCATGCCGTGATTGCCGGAACTGTCGTATTCGTCGCCGTAGGCGCTGAGGTCAAGGAATCCGAGTGCGCCGAGGCGATGGTTGAGTGTGACCACCACCACATTTTCCACATCGGCAAGGCGCGTGCCGTCGAGCACGGTGTATTGGTGCGAACTGCCGTATTCAAACGCTCCGCCGTGCAGCCATACCATCACGGGGCGGTCGCTGCTGTCGTCGCGCATCGATGTCCATATGTTGAGATTCAGGCAGTTGTCGCTCATGGTGCGCGCGGTGTCCACGGGGTTGTAGGCCGTGGGCGAGGGCGAGCCTGTCTGCGGAGCGATGTCGCCGTAGCGGGTGCAGTCCATGATGGTGTCCCATTTCGAAGGCGATACCGGCTTGCCGAAGCGCTTGGCCTTGGCGTAAGGTATGCCTTTGAACACCGCCACACTGTCGTGTGCGTAGCCTCGCACAAGGCCGTATGTGGTGCTTTTCACGAGCGCGTCGGTAGCAGTGCTGTTGCCTGACGCGCAGCCCGAGAGCATCAGCGCGGCCGAGAAGAATATCAATATATATCTGAAATACATTTGCTGATTACTATTCCGCGTGGCCTGTGCGGCCAGCAAGAGAGCAAAATTACTAAAAAAAAGATTCAGCCAAAAGCATTTGACTGAATCAACATTGTTTTGTAATTGTATTGTAGCGGGACCGAGAATTGAACTCGGGACCTCCGGGTTATGAATCCGACGCTCTAACCAACTGAGCTATCCCGCCATTTGCGACTGCAAAGTTAATACCATTTTTCGAATCCGCCAAATATTTCCGTCCCTTTTTCGAAAAATTTTCAAAAAAAGGACGGAAATCTGTTACTGCGGCTTGGGTGTGGCGCGCTGTCAGCCCAGCAGTTCCACTCCGATGCCGGGGCGGTCGGGGATGATTACTTTGCCGTCTACTATCTTGAGTCCGTCGAAACGGTCGTTGGCTATAAGGAGGTTGCCGTCGAGGTCGGCCCAGTCTACCATGGGCGAGAGCTGTGCGGCGGCGGTGACTGCGCAGCTTGTTTCGGTCATGCAGCCGAGCATCACTTTCATGCCGAGCGCGCGTGCGAGCACAGCCATTTTATAGGCTTCGTGCATGCCGGTGCTTTTCATGAGCTTGATGTTGATGGCGTCGTAGACGCCGTGTGCGCGCTGCACGTCGGGCAGGCGCTGCAGAAACTCGTCGGCGACGAGCGGCAGCGGCGAGCGCTCGCGCAGCCATGCCGTTTCGTCAATCATTTCTTTAGGCATCGGCTGCTCCACGAACACGCATCCGCGCTCAGCCAGCCAGTGGCACATCTCGAGGGCCTTGTTCTTGTCGTTCCAGCCCTGGTTGGCGTCGACGCAGATGGGCACGTCGCTTGTGCGCCGGAGCGCTTCCACTATCTCTTTGTCGTGGTCGAGTCCCATTTTTACTTTCACTATGCGGAACGGCGCACATTCGTCTATTTCCTTCTGCATTTCGGCCGGGTCGGGCTGATAGCTGATGGTGTAGGACGTGTTGGGGGTGTTGTCAGGGTTGAGGCCCCATATTTTGTACCACGGTTGTCCCATTATCTTGCCGAGCAGGTCGTGCAGGGCGATGTCGACGGATGCTTTGGCGGCACGGTTGTCGGGTGCCACGCTGTCCATGTAGGCATGGATGTCTTCCAGGCGGAAGGGGTCGGAAAATCCGCTCAGGTCGAGGCGTCCGAGGAAATCGGTCACGCTGGCCACGCTTTCGCCCAGGTATGGAGGCATCGACGCCTCGCCGTAGCCCGTAAGGCCGTCGTATTCAATCTGTACCTGTACGCCCGGTGTGGTGGTGCGCTGGTTTTTGGCGAGGTTGAACGCGTGGCGGAGTTTTAGTTCGTAGGGCTGAAACGAAAGATTTAGGCGCCCGGGCCGGCCGTGCTTGCGGCGTGTGGGTTCGCCGAACGCCGAAAACGATACGGGGCTCATGGCCAATGCGGTGCCGAGGAGAGATGTGCGAAGAAATTTGCGTCGGTTCATGGTGAGGTCGGGTAGGGGAATCATTTGTTGAAATACCAGGGGTGGTCGGCGGCGCGTGTGATGCCGTCGGTGCCCTCGTGGCCGTGTATGCGCACGGCGTGCAGGAACGGTGTGCTCAGGTACGACTCTGCCGCGGGGTCCACGCTGTTGCGCTTTACGCGGCCTGAGGAGTGCACGTAGTTTCCGTCGTTGTCGTAGATGGCCACGTGCGTGACGCGGCCTGTGGCGGCGTTGCCGAAAAACAGCAGGTCGCCGGCGCGGCATGAGCGCCAGTCGGAGGCTTCGATGCGCTCTCCCGTGAGTGCCTGCTGCGACGCGTCGCGCCGCAGTATGATGCCGCAGGCCAGATAGGCGGTTTTGGCCAGGCCCGAGCAGTCTATGGCTTTGACGGATGTGCCGCCCCAAAGGTAGGGCGTGCCTTCCATGGAGTAGGCGGTGTCAAGTATCAGAGCGGGGTCAAAGCCGTGTGCGGCCCAGGTGTCTATGTCGGTCAGCGCCGATGCGTCGACCCATCCTGTGCGGCCGTCGGGGAGGCGTACCTCTACGCGTCCGTTTTTCTTTTTGGAGATGGGGCCTTCCACTATACATCCGAGCACGAGGTCGCTGACAGCGTCGCGCAGCCCCGAAGCCTTGGGCGAGGTGTATGCGCGCACCTGATACGGAGCGCTCACAACCATGCGCGGCGTGTCGCGCCATGCGTGCATGGCGCTGTCGGACAGCTCGGTGAGCGACGACGACGGCGAGTATGCGATGTAGCCGTCGGGAGTCTGAACCAGGGTCCATTCGGAACCTGCGTGCGCGAGCACGCGCACAGGCATGCCCATCAGGGCCTGTGTGGCCATCTCGGCGGCGTGCCGAGGCGCTGTGCGCAGGCTCGCGGCGGTGATGCGCGGAAGGGCCCAGAGCGTGTCAGGATACACGCTGATGCCGTCGGTGTAGGCTATGCCCATGCTTTCGAGGCTGTTTGTCACGGCTTTTGCTATGGTGGCATCGCTTGCTACGCCCGACAGCGATACGACGCCGTCGCCATTCTGCCGCGCGTCTATGTCGGCTATGGCCTGGCGGCGGTCAGGCGCGAGGCGCGATTTCACGGCGGCTATGGCTTTGCGGGCCTTGTCGGCGGGGCGCTCCACGGGGTCGCACGCGAGTATCTGCATGCGCCTGCGGAAGCCGGGATAGAATATGTTGCCGCGCGAGCACTCGAGCTCTCCGGCCTGCTGGTCGACGGTTTCGCTGCGCACAAAGCGCTTGGCGGGTACGAGCGGGGCGCACACTCCGCTGTTGGCCGCAAGGCGGTAGGCGTCCATGCCTGTGGAGTAGAAGCGTCTTACGCGCGGGTCGGAGGCATTGTCGTAGCGCCCGAACGATACGTCGACGGGCACCCAGCCCACGCCTTCGAAATATACTTCGGCCCAGTCGTGGTAGTTCACCTCGCCGGGGTGCAGCATCCATCCGCTTTCCCAGCGTGCGGGCACGCCGAGGGTGCGCATCAGCGATATGTACAGCAGCGACACCTGGCCGCAGTCGCCGTGGCCTTCGCGCACCACATACTCGGGTATGCAGTCGATGGTGCTGTATTCGCGCGCGCCGGCCCAGGGATAGTGGTGGTAGATATAGTCGTACACGAGCTCGCTTTGTCTGAACGGATTCGTTTCCGAACCCACGATGGCTTTGGCCAGAGAGTCGAGCCTCACTATGTGCGGGGCTTCCATGGCCGTGTAGCGGCGGTAGGTGTCGCTTTGTTTGTCGTAAGGCTTTATGGAGGCTTCTATGTCGGCCGGGGCAAAGTAGTCGGCGGAGGCGGTGTACTCTACTGTGATGTCGAAATGCGTGTCCTTGCCGTCGGCCACCGGCTGCTGCATGTATATGGAGCGGTGGGGCGACGCAGCGGGGTCGGACACGGAGTGTGCCGCCGGATGGGTTTCAATCACCCTGATGTCGCTCTGTCGCTGCGACGGGCGCGGCAGCGGCAGCCACAGGCGCAGGGTGTCGCCCGCGAGTTCGGGGCTGAAGGGCACGTCCACGCTGTAGCGGTATCTGATGCGTCGCGCGGCGCCGTCGGCCATGGTGCCGTCGGCCACGGTGGCCAAGATGCTGTCGACGTAGGCTATGCGTGCCTCGGTGGCCGGCGACGTGCGCCCCTGGTAGCCGCCGTTCATGGCCGGATTCACGAGCGCGAGGTTGCGCGGGCTCTTGGTGTGCATGTACTCGCGGCCGTCGATTGTGCGCGTTTCCACGTAGCCGCGTTTTATGAAATCGCGTATGTCGGCGTCGGTGACTCCCGGATGCAGCTGCCGGATGGCTTTGCAGCCCTCTTTGAGCGTGAGGGAGAAATCGGCGCGTGTGCGCGCCTCGATAGCGGCGGCGGAGTCGGATTCGAGCCACACGGGCATGGCGGCGTCCGCGCAAAGGCTCGTGGCGGCCAGCGCGGCCGCTATGATCAGTGGTCGTGTCATTGAAGAATCAGTTTGCCGAAAAATTCGGGCCGGTGAAAGTCGGGTGACGGGGTGAGCACGGGGTTCCAGCTCAGGAAATGAGGCTGCGAGGTGGCCGACGCGCATTTGTAGAAATTGCCGCGCATCTCCACCGGCTTGCCTTCGTAGCTTATGCCGATGAGCGAGAGGGGTATTATTACGAGCAGATTCCACGAAAACATGCCTTCGAGCTCGCGGAAGGGCCGCGAGCCGCAGCTGGCGTAGCGTTTGACGGCCGCGAGTTCTTCAGCGCCGAGCCGCGTGGGCTGTGGCCGCGTGAGTCTGTGCGATGCGTTGATGACTCCGATGCAGTTGAATTCGAAATTCCAGTATTCGCCTCCGGCTTTCGGCTCGACAAAAAACTCCACGCAGGAGTCTTTGCTGACGGGGCCCTGGTCTTCGAATACCTCTGCCCTTAGGAAATTGGTGCGCGAGAAGAAATCGATATACAGCGCCGTGCCGCTGTGCGCTATCGTGAAGGTGGACAGCGGACGGTAGGGATACTCGGCGGCCCAGTTGGCGCAGCTTATGCTGCCGCGCGGGGCGCTGGCGTCGAGCATGGATATGATTTCGTCGGGGCCGGAGCATGCGTCCAGGGCGTCGATGCGGGGTACGGTGAGGGTCTTGGATTCGGACATGTCGCGGAATTAGAAGAAATGCTGCTTCAGCGCCATGCTCACGCCCACCACTGCCATGCCGAAGAGGATGGCCGCGATGATGCGGTTGAAGAGCCATAGCGAGCGCACGTTGAAGCGCCGGCGCAGCTTGTTGACTATGAAGGTGATGAGATACCACCACCCCATAGCGCCGGCCAGTATGGTGAGATAGGCGGCTATGTAGTGGTGTATGCCGAAATCCGGCACTATGAAATTGAAGCGCGCGAAGAGGCCTATTATAAAGAATAGTATCAGCGGATTGCTGACGGTGAGCAGAAAGCCGCTCACGAGGTCGCCCCAATAGGAGTTGGGAGCGCGCGTGCCGGCTTCGGCGTCGGGCGCGGCCTTGAGCGCGCGCGTGGGATTTTTGCGGAACAGGTAGATGCCGAACGCCGCCAGCACTATGCCGCCGGCCACCTGCAGCAGCAGCTGATGGCGGTCGATAAGGTCGGTGATGAAGCTGATGCCGAAGCCGGTGAGCAGGCAGTATAGCAGGTCGCTGATGCTGGCTCCGATGCCTGTGAACATGCCCGGCCAGCGTCCTTTGCTAAGGGTGCGCTGTATCACCAGCATGCCTATCGGGCCCATCGGCGCCGAGATAAGCACGCCGATAAGGATTCCGCGCGGCAATATGTAAAGCAGCTGTTCCATGTTCTACAACAAGCAAAGTTAATGTTTTTTTTACAAACGCGGTCTGCCCGACCATACAAAAAACGCAAAAACTGCCCAAAAACACAAAATGGACTGTTTGTGAAAAAATACGTATATTTGCAAAATGAACCTGATAACGTCTGAAAATATTCTTCTGGTGGGCTCGGTGCTGCTGATGGCCGGCGTGATGTTCGGCAAATACAGCTACCGCAGCGGCCTGCCCCTGCTTCTGATATTTCTGCTGGTAGGCATGGCGTTTGGCTGCGACGGCCTCGGCATACAGTTCGACGACACGGAAACGGCACAGTTCATAGGCATGATTGCGCTGTGTGTGATTCTTTTTTCCGGCGGCATGTCCACGCGCGTGTCGTCCATAAAGCCGGTGCTGGTGCCCGGCGTTATGCTCGCTACGGCAGGCGTGCTGCTCACCGCGCTGCTCACAGGTGTCTTCATCTGGTGGCTCTCGGGCATGTCGTGGACCAATATCCATTTCGCGCTGTTGCCGTCGCTGCTGCTGGCGGCCACGATGTCGTCCACCGACTCGGCCTCCGTGTTCGGCATCCTCGGAAGCCGCAAGGTGGGACTTAAATACAATCTGCGTCCGATGCTCGAGCTCGAGAGCGGCTCCAACGACCCTATGGCCTACATGCTCACCATCCTGCTCGTCGAGGCCATCACGCTCGGCGGCTCGCTGGACGCAGCCGGTGTGGCCATGCAGTTGCTGCTGCAGTTCGGCGTGGGCATAGCCGGTGGCCTGCTGATGGGGCGTGTTACATCGCGGCTCATAGATATATATGTACGCATAGGGCGCAAGAGTTCCGGCGAGGACCCGGCTCAGGCGTCGTCCATGATATCGATACTGATTATCGGTGCGGCCTTCTTCACGTTTGCGGCTGCCAACGACCTCGGCGGCAACGGCTACCTGGCCATATACATACTCGGTATCTGCCTCGGCAACGCCTCGCTGCCCGGCCGCCGCGCCATAGGCCGTTTTGTCGACGGCATGGCGTGGCTCGCGCAGATAGTGGTGTTCCTGATGCTCGGTCTGCTTGTCAACCCGTCGGAGATGCTTGCCGTGGCCCCGGTGTCGCTCCTTATCGGCGTGTTTATGATAGTGGCCGGCCGCCCGCTCAGTGTGTTTGCCACTCTGTGGCCCATGCGTCGCATCCCATTCAAAGCCAAGGCATATGTGTCGTGGGTGGGGCTTCGCGGCGCCGTGCCCATCATATTCGCCACCTACCCGGTGGTGGCGCGTGTGGAGGGAGCGGCGCAGATATTCAACATCGTGTTCTTCGTCACGCTGCTGTCGCTGCTGGTGCAGGGCACCACGGTAGTGGCTGCCGCGCGCCGGCTCCGCATGGTCGACGACAGCGCGGCCGACGACGACGGTTTCGGCGTGGAGCTTGACGACACGCTGCCCACCTCGCTGCAGACCATGGTCATAGCCGACGAGCACCTGGCGGCCGGCAACACGCTGCGCGACATGCGGCTGCCCGAGGGTTCACTGGTGATGATGATCCGTCGCGACGGCAAGTACATTGTGCCCAACGGCTCGCGGAAGCTGCTTCCCGGCGACGCTCTCCTTATAATAAAGGAGGATTGAGCAAGGCGGGCTTGTATTATTTCATAAAATTGCTAAAATAATACAAGCGCCCGCCGAGGGCTTGCAACGCTTGATTTGCGTTTTTCTGTTTTAAAACATATTTTTAAGGCCTGTTTTGTTGATTTGTGTAAGCAATAAGCCCGTGTTTTTAACCAAATCGCAGTTAAGGATGGTTAAACGGGGGTATAAATGCTGTTATTTAACATAAGTTGTGTTTTGCATAGTTAAAGATAAAAAAGTATAGTGTTTATCCCTAAAATTGTACTACCTTTGTATCGCTAAATACCATTGTTACGCCTTATCCAAGCGCACACATATATAATATATAGCATACACAACAACAAACCAATCCATAACTTAACCTTTTAAAAGCTGTTCATGAAAACAAGTAGCAAACTGAACGTCAAGGCTTTGTTGCTGGCACTATTCGCAATGGTGTCCATGAGCCTGACGGCGCAGGTCACAGTTACCGGAACGGTCTACGACAACACGGGCGAAACCGTCATCGGCGCGTCCGTAGTTGAAAAAGGCCATACGGGTGGTGTGACCACTGACATCGACGGCAATTTCACCATCAAGGTGAAAAACGCCGACGCAACACTTGTGATTTCCTATATCGGTCTTCAGACCAAGGAAGTCGCTCTTAAAGGCCGTACGAAAGTAGAGGTGACTCTCGAGGCCACCAGCGAGGCTCTCGAAGAACTCGTGGTGGTGGGCTACGGCACACAGAAGCGCAGCGACATCACCGGCTCGGTGGCATCGCTCTCTGAAGACCAGATGCGCCAGACCATCGTCACCAACGCCGACCAGATGCTCCAGGGCAAGGTGGCAGGTGTGCAGGTGACCTCAAACTCCGGCGCTCCCGGCGGTGCCACTTCGGTGCGTATCCGCGGTGCAAGCTCTCTCAACTCCTCCAACGAACCGCTCTACATTATCGACGGTGTGCCCATGGGCGGCAGCACCAGCATCGGCGGTTTCGAATGGATGGGCGGCTCCAACGGTCAGACCACGGTCAACCCCCTCGCATCCATCGCTCCGAGCGACATCGTCAGCATCGACGTGCTGAAGGACGCCTCGGCCTGCGCCATCTATGGCGCCGCCGGCGCCAACGGCGTAGTGATGGTCACTACGCGTCGCGGCTCCGCCGGCCACACCAACATCACCTACGACGGTTATGTGGCATGGCAGCAGCTGGCTAAGAAACTCGACATGATGGACCTGCGCGAGTACGCACAGTATCAGACGCAGCTCTACAACGAGGGCGTGATCAACGACTCCAACTACGACAAGATGTACTCCGACCCCAGCCTCCTCGGTGCTGGCACCGACTGGCAGGACGAAATCTTCCGCACAGGCTTCATGCAGAGCCACCAGGTGGGTGTGAGCGGCGGTAACGATAAAACCGTGTTCGCCATGAGCGCCGGCTGGATGAAGCAGGAAGGCACCGTAATCGGTTCCGATTTCACCCGCTTCAACACCCGCTTCAACATCGACAACAATTTCACCAAATGGCTGAAAGTGGGCGGCTCGCTCGCCTATACGCGCACCGACGAAACCATCACCCGTCAGGACGGTAACGACGGTATTATCATGCAGGCCATGACCATGATGCCCTCCGTTCCCGTGCGTGACTTCGACGGCAACTGGGCCGGACCCAACACTGTGAACGCAGCTTCGAAATACAACCCCGTGGCTCTTGCGCTCATCACCAACAACACGCTGCTCCGCCAGCGCGTCACCGGCAACTTCTACGTCAATGCCGATTTCCTCAAATATTTCACTTTCCGCGCCGAGTATGCCTTCGACGCCTCGCAGAATCAGAACAAATCGTTCCAGCCCACCTATAAATTCGGTGTGAACGGCAACGACACCAACCGCATGATGCAGCGCGAAGACCACAATTTCTACTGGATGCAGAAAGACTATGTGACCTACCATCAGGTGTTCAACGAAAAGCACGACGTCACCGTAATGGCCGGCTTCGAGGCTTCGAAGAGCAGCTGGGAAGGCACACAGCTCATCAAGAAGAATTTCTCCAACGACTATATCCATGTGATGGGTGAGGACGGTGAGTTCCTCAGCAACAGCGGCTGGAAAGACGCCAGCAGCACAGCGTCCATATTTGCCCGTGCCAACTACGGCTTCGACAACCGCTACCTGATTACGGCCACCATCCGTCGCGACGGCAGCTCGAAATTCGGCTCCAACAACAAGTGGGGTACATTCCCCTCGGTGGCTCTCGCGTGGCGTATCAACCAGGAAAAATGGTTTGAGGACGTGACATGGCTCAACAACCTCAAGCTCCGTCTTGGCTACGGTAAGGTCGGCAACTCCAACATCGACACCTACCGCTACGGCTCCGGCATGCAGACCGTGCTCACTCCCTTCGGCACCGGCTACATCCCGCAGAACCTCGCCAACCCCAACATCAAGTGGGAGGCTTCCGAGCAGTACAACGTGGGTCTTGATTTCGCCGTGCTCGACAACCGTCTGAGCTTCACCGTCGACTGGTACCGCAAGCAGACACAGGACCTGCTCATGCAGATGTTCGTGCCCGGCCACCTCGGCCCGAGCGGCGACGACGTATGGGGCAGCATCGCTCCTCCCTACGCCAACGTAGGCCAGACCCGCAACACGGGTATCGACGTGCAGATCAACGCCATCCCCGTTACCACCAAGGATTTCCACTGGAGCTCCTCCGTGACTCTCTCGCACAACCGCAACAAGATTGTGGCCCTCAACGAAGATTCGCAGATAATCTACGGCAAAATCGACTGGTTCTCCGAGTTCGCCACGGCCACCATGTTCAAGGTGGGCGAGCCCATGGGCGTGTTCTACGGCTATGAAACCGACGGACTCTTCCAGAACGAAGCAGAAATCGTGGGCTGGGCCACACAGACCGGCGCTTCCGCCGGCCCGTACGCCAACAAGGTCGACAAAGTGAGCGGCGCCTGGATCGGCGACATCAAGTTCGTGGACCAGAACGGCGACGGTATCATCGACGACGCCGACCAGAAAGTGATCGGCGACCCCAACCCCGACCTCGTGTACGGCTGGACCAACACCTTCAACTATAAGGACTTCGAGCTCAACATCGGCCTGCAGGGCCAGTTCGGCGGCGATATCCTCAACTGGGCACGCTCCCGCGTGGAAGGCCTCAGCTCCATCTGGGACAACCAGAGCGCCGATGTGCTCAACCGCGCACAGGCCGTTCGCATCAACCCCAACGGCGGCGACGAAATCGCCAACCTGATGCTCGCTCCCGGCAGCAACGGTCTGCCCCGCTTCAGCAACCTCGACACCAACATGAACCAGCGCATGAGCGACCGCTGGATCGAGGACGCAACATACCTGCGCATACAGAACATATCGCTGGCCTACAACCTTCCCGCCAAATGGGCCAAGAAGGCTTTCCTGCAGAACGCCAAGCTTTATTTCAACGTGCAGAACGTGTACACCTTCACCAAGTATAAAGGCTACGACCCCGAAATCGGTGCGTTCAACCAGAGCTCGCTGCTGCAGAACATCGACCGCGGCCGCTACCCGACTCCCCGCACCTACACCGTGGGCCTTAATCTCTCTTTCTAAAATTTCAAGCACATAAGTAAATGAAAAACATATTCAAAACTTCCGCACTGGCTCTTGTGGTTGCCGGCTCTATGGCGAGCTGCAACGACTTCCTGACGGTCGATCCCGTGGACAAGCCTGTGATGGAGAGCTTCTATGTCACCCCCGACGCGCTGCTGTCGACCACTTCGACCCTCTACGCGTCAAAGACATGGAGCAATTTCCACATGAACTTCCAGTGGAAGATGGACATGATCAACGGCGACATATTCTACACCTATGCCGCGGAAGGACAGTGGTTCTTCGGTAACTACACGCCGATCAACCAGTATATCAACGAAGGCTGGAAGGGTCTGTACAACGTGATTCTGTTCTGCAACTCCGTGATCAACGACGTAGTGCCCATCTGCAACGGCAGCATCACCGAGGCCGACAAGACCCAGGCTCTCGCCGAGGCGCGCGCCATACGCGGCTACTGCTACTACATGATAGCCGAAATCTGGCACGACGCACCCATCGTGGAAAACAACTCCGCCACCATCTCGAGCGGCAATTTCGATATGCCCCGCAACACGCAGGCAAGCATCTACCGCTTCGCTATGGACGACCTTGATTTCGCCGTGGCCAACCTGCAGCCCGCCAACAACGACGTGTGGCGCCTCGACGTGCGCAAGGCACGCGCACTGCGCGCCAAGCTGGCTGTGACCATGGCTTCGCACAGCGACCGCAGCGACCGCGCCGAGCTCTACAGCAAGGCAGCCGCCGACGCTCTGTACTGCATCGAGAACACCGAGGCACTCACGAGCATCGACTTTGCCACGCTCTTCGACGTGGACAAGAACAACACTCCCGAAAGCATCCTCGCCATACAGTGCGCTTCGCTGGGCTACAGCTTCGGCAACGGACGCACCACCGCCTGGAGCCGCTCCGACATCCTGGCCGACGAACAGTGGGGCGGCGGCAAGGGCCCGACCATCTCGCTGCAGATGTCGTTTGACCGCAACGACAAGCGCCGCATGTGGACGTTCATGAAAAACGGCGACTACTATCCCAACCTCGCCAAAGCGCAGGGTGGCTACACCTACAAAATCGTGAACCGCGAGGAAGACGCCGACGTAGCGCTTGAGGAACGCAATGAAATGAACTCCCACATCAAGAAATACATCGTGGGCAAGAACGCCGACACCGGCGGCAAGAGCGGCACCATCCAGGACGCTGCCAACAACATCTACCTGATGCGTCTGGCCGACGTGTATCTGACCTACGTAGAGGCAGTGATGGGCACAGCCGACCAGACCTCCGACCCCACGGCCATGAAGTATTTCAACATGGTGCGCCAGCGTGCAGGCCTTACCGAGCCCTCGTCGGTGACCTATCTTGAGCTGCTCAAGGAACGTCGCTGCGAATTCGCCTTCGAAAGCCAGACGTGGTTCGACACGCAGCGCCTCCGCTACCGCAGCGGCGTGCAGGCCGCACTCGACTGGGTGAACAACGGCCACGGCACAGGCTACAACCGCTGCGCGCAGTACATAGAAAAGGAGGGCGTGGACGCTACGAACGAAAACAACGACGACTCCTACAAGATTGTATCCTCCACGGCTGAATCTGCCAGGTTCGACCCGATTTACCTCAACGAATCGTCGTTCACGTGCCCCATACCTGCCGCAGTTTCGTCGAGCTCGCCCGCTCTTAACGGCGCTCCCGTCGACTATTTCGGAGAATAATTGCCACACAGCTTAAATCAAGAAATTAAATGAAACAGATATTCAAATATACGCTTCTCGCTGCAGGCTGTGTCGTGGCAGGCCTCGCCACCGCGTGCTCCGAGGAAAGCTATGCCGAACAGGACAAGGGCGCCACTCCCGTGGTGAAATACGTGCGCCCCTGCGATGTCAACCTGTCCGACTCGCTTCTGACCAGTGCCTCTCTCGGCCAGCAGATAGCCTTTATTGGCGAAAATCTGGGCGACGTGCAGCAGATTTGGTTCAACGACAAGAAGGCTCTGCTGAGCCCCAACCTCGTGACGAGCCACACCATCGTGGTGAGCGTGCCCAACTCACTTCCCGGCGAGGTGACCGGCAAGGCCCGCCTTATCACCAGCACCGGCATAGAGGTGGATTATCCTTTCGACATCACTGTGCCCGCTCCCCGTGTGCAGAAAATAGACTGTGAGTATGCGCATGCCGGCGAGGTGGTGACCATCGAAGGCGCTTATTTCGCCGACGACCCCAACGTGCCCCTTACGGTGACGATAGGCGGTGTCGACGCCGAAGTGCGCAGCATCCAGCAGGATGTGCTTGAAGTTGTGGTGCCTGAAGGCGCCACGGAAGGTCCCGTGGTGGTTACTACCATCTATGGCGAGGGCGAGTCCGGCTTCCACTATATGGACACCCGCGGCATGCTCTTCGATTTCGAACGCGACGGCCTCACCGGCCTGGGTCTTGACGCACAGAACTGGCACGCCCGCCCCGTGCGTGAGGATGAAATCAGCATCAGCGGCAACTACATGATTATCGGCAATGGCGAGAAAGTGCTCAATGCCGCTGCCGACTGGGACGATAGCAACTATTCGTTCGAATACTGGTCGGGCGCATGGACCGATCCCGTAGAGTATCCCGCCCGCGTGGGCGAGCGCCTCTTCGACGTGGCCGATTTCACCGACTTCAACAACAAGAGCCTGAAATTCGAGCTGTATATTCCCACCTCCAATCCCTGGCACGCCGGCGCTATGCAGCTGATATTCTCGCCCACCAGCATGGTGAGCCTCGGCAACCCCGGCACAGACGTGTTCGGCAACGAGGTGGCCGGCAGCAACAACACCTACCTTCAGGAAGGCGGCCTCGCGCGCTATCTCTGGACGCCCTGGACCTCTTCGACAGCCTACGACACCGCCGGCAAGTGGATCACAGTAAGCTTCCCCATCAAGGATTTTGTTTACGACAAGGACGGAACCGGCGCCAGCCGCATGCTCTCCGATGTCACTGACTTTGCCAACCTGCAGATTTTCGTGTGGGCCGGTGGCGTGACGGGCGAGGATTGCACCCCGCTGTTCTACATCGACAACATCCGCGTCGTGGCCAACTAATAGTCTAATCGCAAGATACCAATCAAATCATGAAAAAGTTTTTCAGCATTTCCGGTCTGCTCGCCCTGTGCATGCTCCTGCTGCTCCCGGCAGTGACGTCCTGCGACGACGACGAAAAATACAACACCGAGCAGTATAAAGGCGGTGTGAGCCTTAATGCGTTCGGTCCCTCGCCCGTGCTGCGTGGCGGTGAGCTCCGCTTCCTGGGCAGCGGTATGGACAAGATTACCAAAATATCTATCCCCGGCTGCGACGACATCACCGACATCAAGGTGGTGAGCGCCGAGGAAATCCGTATCGTCGTGCCCCCGACGGCCGAGCCCGGCACCGTGGTGCTCCACCACTCCGGCGGCACTATCGAAACCAAGACCCTCCTGACATTTCTCGAGCCCGTCAGCATCGACGAAATCTCGCCTCTGCGCGTCAAGCCCGGCGAGGAACTCACCATCAAGGGCGACTATCTCAACCTGATGAACGAGGTATGCTTCAGCTTCCTTACCGACAGTGTCAACGTTTATGAAGAAGATTTCCTGACGCACGAACGTGCCGAAATCAAGGTGATTGTGCCTGAAGAGGCTGTGAGCGGCACCATCTATCTGAGCGATGCCAAAGAGATGCCCGCCATGATCGAGAGCGAGATGGAAGTGGAAATAGTTCTGCCCGCCACCACGCCGCTCGACCTCACCGACGCCAAGGGCGGCGATGAGGTGGTAATCGTCGGCACCGACCTCGACCTCGTGCGTGTGGTGCAGATGCCCGACGGCAGCGAAGTCGAATTCACTCTCGAAGAAGACGGCTCCATAAAGTTCACTCTGCCCGACAACGTCAACGACGGCACTATCGTAATGATTCCCGCATCGGGTGTGAAAGTGGCTTGCGCCAACATCGGTGTGGTTGTGCCCACCGAGCTTGAGGCAGTGCCTGCCGAAGACCTCCGCGCCGACGACATCCTCAAGGTCAAGGGCGTCAACATGGACCAGGTGGTAAGCCTCTCGTTCCCCGGCGTGGACGACGCAGTGGAACCTGCCACCCTTTCCGCCACCGAGCTCACCGTGGCTTTCCCCGCCATGGCGCAGAGCGGCGACCTCGTGCTCAACCTCAAGAGCGGCAAGACTGTGGCTGTGGCCATCTCGACCGCCAAACCCGAAGTGCAAGCCTACACTCCTGCCGAAGTGCCCGCAGCGGCCGATTTCACCATGAAGGGTAAAAACCTCGACCTCATGGTGGGCATCACTTTCACCGGCGGCACTTTCGTCAAGGTGGAAGGCGCTACCGCCACCGAGTACACCCTCGAGGCTCCCGCCACGGCACAGAGCGGCGCTCTCACGCTGCACATGGCCAATGGCGAAACCGTAGAGGCTCCCGCCCTCACGGTGAAAGCTCCAGAGTGCGCCTACATCACCGTGCAGCCTGAAGACGGCACGCTCACCGCATGGGGCATGTTCATTGCCGATGTGGCAAATGCCGACAAGCTCGTGCAGGTGGAGGTGAACGGCGAAGTGGTGAACCACATCATAAACAACGGCCAGCTCTATTTCACTCTCCCCGGCAACTGCGGCAAGGGCACTGTGGTGACTCTCGTAAGCAGCAACGGCCAAATCAGCTACACCTACGACGTAATAGCCGCAACCCACCAGGAGCGCGTGCTGATGAGCGAAACCCGCGACCTCGGCTCGTGGGCAGGTGAAGGCGACGGCGGTGCGTTCCGCATCTACAAGGAGCAGCTCGACGGCGTGCCCGCAGGTTCTAAACTTGTGTTCCACATCGAGAGCTACGCCTACACGCAGATTCAGCTCAACGACGCCAACTGGGGTTCGTTCGCAACGCTGCAGTGCAATGCCGGCGCCGAGTCGCAGCTGGAGTACGCTCTGTCTGCCGCCGATCTCGAACGTATTCTCACCACCGACGACGGCTGGAGCACCACCGCTATGGTAATCCAGGGCGAAGGCTGCAAGGTGAACCAGGTGACCATTGAGTGGGAAATCTCGCTTGAGGAAGCCTTCTGGACCGGTGAGGCCAACCTCGACGGATGGGGCGGCCTGCAAGATTTTGCCTGGAACCAGGAAGCCATCGACACTATCTTCAAGCAGTGGAAGCCCGGCCAGGTGCTCCGCGCCTACTACAACTCCAACGGTCCCGAGCCCAAGCTGAAATTCGCAAGCGGCACGAGCTGGAGCGCACTGCCCGGCGCACTCGCCGCCGGCGACGCCGAAGGCTGGCTCACCGGCCCGACCGGCGACAACCAGTCGGTGGAGCTCGTGCTCAGCCAGGACGACATTGACGCCATCGTAAATGAAAACGGTCTGATAATCCAGGCCAACAACCTGGTGCTTACCAAACTGACTATCGAGTAATAATCTCGGCATCCGTCCGGGCCGCTTACGGGGCCGGACGGATGCCAAACCACAATAATCGACTATGAAAATTTTCAAAATAGCAGCAGCCGCTCTCCTCTGCTCCGTAATGCTGCCCGCACTCAGCTCCTGCGAGGAGGACGAGAAATACAACCCCGTGCTGGATGAGTCACTCAAGGTGGGCGCACCCACGCTGTCTGTAGAGCAGGGCGCTGTGGTGGACCTGGATCTCGAAGCCATCACCATCACCTACGCCAAGCCCGTGTCGCTGAACAGCGCGGCAGCCATCACGCTCAACGACCAGCCTGTGGCTGCCACAGTCAATGCCGACGACCGCCGCGAGGTGATTGTGCCCGTGGCCCTGACTGCCGGCACATCGTATGTGCTCAACGTGCCCGAGCGCGCCGTGGCTGTGATAGGCACTGCGTGGTTTGCTCCCGAGGTGTCGCTGAATTTCTCCACGGCAGCTAAGGAGATACCCTCTACCGATATTGAACCGCTGGTCAACGCCAACGCCATTGCACAGGCCCAGAATGTGCATCAGTTCCTTGTGGAAGAGCACGGCAAGCACATCCTCTCCGGCGCCATGGCCAACGTGAACAACAACAACGATTTCCCCGACTGGATATACAGCCTCACCGGCAAGTATCCCGCTATGGTGGGCTATGATTTCATACATCTGCCCGAAAGCGGCCAGAACTGGATCAACTACGACGACATCACCCCCGCCACCACACAGTGGAACAACAACGGTCTGGTGAGCTACATGTGGCACTGGCGAGTGCCCACCGACGAGCAGGCATGGCGCGACAAGGACTACAACCGCTACGGCGCCCGCGTGCCCGGCCCGAATGTCGAAGGTCCCACCGATTTCGACATCACCCGCGCACTTGAGCCCGGCACCTGGGAGAACGAATTCATCCTTGAGGACCTCGACAAGGTGGCCGTAATCTTCAAGAAGCTCGAAGCCGCCGGCATACCCGTAATCTGGCGTCCGCTTCACGAGGCTGCAGGCAGCTATATCTACAATAACCCCTGGTTCTGGTGGGGCGCCAAAGGCGGCGAAGCCACCAAGCAGCTGTGGATACTGATGTACGACCGTCTGGTGAACCACAACGGAGTGAATAACCTCATTTGGGTGTGGACCGCGCAATACGACGCCGACCACTGCGCCGAAATGGCAGCCGACTATCCCGGCAACGAATATGTGGACGCCGTAGGTGTCGACGTATACGCCAAGAACGACGACTCGCAGGTTTCGGCCTACAGCGCGCTCGTAGAACTCACGCAGGGCAAGAAGCTCGTGGCTCTGACCGAAACAGGCCTCGTGCAGAACCCCGACAAGTGCATGGCCGACAAGGCCGCATGGTCGTGGTTCAATATCTGGTACACCTACAACGCTCACGTGGACAATCCTTCCGTCGACGAATTCGGCAACACACCCGAAAGCCTCCGCGGAGTTTTCGACAGCGAATACGTGATCAACCGCGAGGACATGCCCTCGCTGAAGTAAGGACTTTTCAATAGGCACTTATATATGATTATCCGGCCCCGGACGCCGGTGAGGCGTCCGGGGTTTTTTACACGCTCTTTCCCGACAACACTCCTTAACCTATAACCGTTAATCAAAATCATAATCAAAAAGCAAACCCATAAGCGATGAAACAGATATTCCTGACAGCAGCATGCGCCGCGGCGCTCGGACTTTCCGCTATAGCCTGCGGCTCCGGCAAGCAATCCGACACTGCCGACGCCGATAGCGTAGCTACACCCGCGGCCGGTCTTCTGTCAAGCCTCACCGACGTTGTCGCTAACGGCAAGGTGGTGTTCGGCCATCACGACGACACCGCTTATGGACATGACTGGCAGTACGAGGCCGGACGCAGCGACGTGCTCGAGACTGCCGGACGCTATCCGGGTCTGATGAACTGGGACCTGGGGCTTATAGAATACGGCGACAGCGTGCAGCTCGATGGCGTGCCCTTTGAGTTCATACGCGCCGAAGTGCGCGCTCAGGACGAGCGCGGAGGCATCAATGCCATCAGCTGGCACCCGCGCAACCCCGTAAGCGGCGGCGACTCGTGGGATGTGTCGGCTGCGCCTGTGGCCGATGCCGTGACCGACGGCACTGCCGTCAACGACACGCTGCGTGCATGGATAGGCCGTGCGGCCGACTTTGTGGCCTCGCTGACCGATGCCGACGGCCGCCGCATACCTGTGCTGTTCCGCCCATGGCACGAGCACACCGGCTCGTGGTTCTGGTGGGGCAAGGACCACTGCACTCCCGAGCAGTACAAGGCGCTGTGGCGCCTCACGCGTGAGGTGTTCGACGCCCGCGGCGTCGACAATGTGGTGTGGGTATATTCCCCCGACCGCATAGCCGCCGCCGAGGAGTACACCGAACGCTATCCCGGCGATGAGTACGTGGACATACTCGGCGCCGACGCCTATCATTTCGGCGGCGAGGAAGGAACTGACGAGTTCCGTGCACGCGTGCGTCTTCAGCTCGACGCCGCCAAGGCGCTTTCCGACAAAAACGGCAAAATCATAGCACTGAGCGAAACGGGCCTCGAAGGCCTCGGAATGGACCACTGGTACACCGAGGTGCTGCTGCCGCTGCTCGGCGAGTATCCCGTGGCCTATGTGTGCGTGTGGCGCAATGCCATGTCGACAGTGAAGCCCGGCCATTTCTATGCGCCCTACAAGGGCCACAGCGCGGAAGCCGATTTCAAGGCCTTCTCCGACAACGACAAAATACTCATGGCCGGATTCGTCGGCAAATAATGAACTTGCAGCGCGGCCGCCAGCGGCAGCGCGCTCCGAACCAGATAAATTGAATATCACATAAACAGACAATGGACATTTTCGAGAAACGTAAAAAAGAAGTGACCGAGCGCTACGAAGCCTTGCTCTCGCGCACGAACGAACCTGTGGAGGGTGGCAATGGTGTGTACACACGCTACAAGAACCCCGTGGTGACGGCCGAAATGGCTCCGCTCACATGGCGCTACGATTTCAATCCGGCCACCAATCCATACTTTATGGAGCGCATTGGCGTGAACGCCGCGCTCAACAGCGGTGCCATCAAGTGGCAGGACAAGTATCTGCTGGTGGTGCGCGTGGAAGGAGCCGACCGCAAGAGTTTCTTCGCTGTGGCGGAGAGCCCCAACGGTATCGACAATTTCCGCTTCTGGGAGCGCCCCATCACCATGCCCGATACCGACGACCCCGCCACCAACATCTACGACATGCGCCTTACGGCTCATGAGGACGGCTGGGTGTACGGTCTTTTCTGCGCCGAGCGCCACGACCCCGCCTGCCCCGGCGACCTTTCGGCAGCCACGGCCACATGCGGCATCGCACGTACAAAAAATCTCGTGGACTGGGAGCGTCTTCCCGACCTCAAGTGCAAGAGCCAGCAGCGCAATGTGGTGCTGCACCCTGAGTTCGTCGACGGCAAATACGCTCTTTACACCCGCCCGCAGGACGGCTTTATCGACACCGGCAGCGGCGGCGGCATAGGCTGGACACTCATCGACGATATCACCAATGCCGAAATCACACGTGAGGAAAAAATACTCGACGAGCGCCTCTACCACACCATCAAGGAGGTGAAAAACGGCGAGGGCCCGCACCCCATCAAGACACCTCAGGGATGGCTGCATCTGGCCCACGGCGTGCGTGCGTGCGCAAGCGGACTGCGCTATGTGCTGTACATGTACATGACGGCTCTCGACGAGCCCTGGCGCCGCATAGCGGCTCCCGGCGGCTATTTCATGGCTCCTGTGGGCGAAGAATACATGGGCGACGTTATGAACGTGCTCTTCGCCAACGGCTGGATTAAGGACGAGGACGGCCGCGTGCTCATTTACTATGCAAGCAGCGACACGCGCATGCATGTTGCTACCTCGACCGTCGACCGCCTCGTGGACTACTGCATGAACACACCTTCCGACGGCCTCACCACCGCCGAAAGCGTGCGCACAATCAACAGTCTTATCGACAAGAATCTCGAGTTTCTCAAGTAAATCGCTTTGGCGGTAAAGTTTATAAAGGACAAAGTGGCAAAAGCGGCAAAATTTTAATATTTTGCCCCTTTTGTCCTTTTGTTTTAGTATATTTGCACAACAAACAACCAATAACACTAACCTTCAATCACCGGGCATCGGCCCGAGTCTGACCATGGCAAACCTCACTCAAAAAATCGGCTACGGTTTCGGCGACATGGCATCCAGCATGTTCTGGAAAGTGTTCAGCTACTACCTGCCGTTCTTCTATGCCAATGTGTTCGGCATATCGCTTGTCGACACAGGTATCCTCTTGCTCGTAACACGCATATGGGACGCCATAAGCGACCCCATGATGGGAGCTGTAGCTGACCGCACACGCACCCGCTGGGGCAAGTATCGCCCTTATCTGCTGTGGGTGGCTGCGCCTTTCAGCATCTGCGGCATACTGCTGTTCACGACCCCCGACTGGGGCTATGGCGCGAAACTCATATGGGCTTATGTGACGTATATACTGATGATGACGGTGTACACCGGCATTAACGTGCCCTACGGAGCCATGCTCGGCGTGATGACGGAGAATTCGCAGGAAAAGACCGTGTTCTCGTCGTTCCGCATGTTCTTTGCCTACGGCGGCTCGTTCATAGCCTTGTTTGCCTGGGATCCGTTGTGCAAGTTCTTCTCGTCCGGCATGGGACTGTCGCTTCAGGGCAGCTGGCAGGCGGCCATGATAGTGATAGCCGTGTGCTGCTTTGTGCTGTTCCTGCTGTGCTTCAAGCTCACGCGCGAGGCTCTCACCACCGTGAGCGAGGCATCGCTGGGCAAGGACCTGAAGGCGCTCGTGACCAACAAGCCCTGGTGGCTGCTCAATGGCGCTTCGCTGTGCTTCAACCTGTTCAACACGGTGCGCGGCGCCACAGTGGCGTTTTTCTTTGCCGATATCATAGGCGGCGAGCAGCACGTGGTGGTGTTCGGCCTGTCGATGCTGTTCTACTCGGGTCTGTTCCTGGGAGTGGGCGAGGTGGCCAATATGGTGGGCGTGGCGCTCGCGGTGCCCGTCACAAGCCGTCTGGGCAAGAAATCCACGTTTATCATGGTGGACGCGCTGCTCATAGTGTTCAGCGTGGTGTTCTTCCTGCTTTCGCCCGAAAGCAATGCAGGCCTTCTGCTGATGCTTCTGCTGCAGGTGGTGATATCGGTGCTCACCGGCGTTATGTCGCCGCTGGTATGGTCCATGTATGCCGACGTCAGCGACTATTCGGAACTTAAATACCGCACGGCGTCCACCGGCCTGATTTTCTCGTCGGCCTCCATGGCGCAAAAATTCGGCGGTGCCATTGGCGGTGCTGCCGTGATGTGGCTGCTGCACGGCTGCGGCTATGTGGAGCGCCCCGAGGGTGCCGACGCAGCCGCTATAGCGCAGCCTGCGAGCGCTATCAGCTGCCTGTGGGCGCTGATGACGTTTATCCCCGCCGGCGTGGCCCTGCTGTCCATGATCATAGTGTGGCTGTATCCTCTGACCACCGAGCGTGTGGACGACATAGTGCGCCAGCTCAGCGCCACACGCCGAGGCGCTGCCGATGTGAAAGCCGCCGCCACAGCTGCCGACGACGCCGAAATTGTAAATAATTGATTCAACAGATGCAAAACGAACTCAGACAACGACTGCGCTCGGAAGTGCTTGCCGAGCTGCAGGACAATATACTGCCATACTGGATGGAGCGCATGGCCGACCCGCGGGGCGGGTTTTACGGTCGCCGCAGCGGCGACGACTGCCTGGATGCCGATGCTCCGAAAGGTGCTATCCTTAACGCACGTATTCTTTGGACTTTTTCGGCTGCCTACAGAATACTCCGGCGCCCGGAATATCTCGAAACGGCCACACGTGCCAAGCGTGAGATTATAGACCGCTTCTACGACCCCGAATACGGCGGCATATACTGGAGCATCAATGCCGACGGAACGCCGCTCGACACCAAAAAGCAGTTCTACGCTATAGGTTTCGCCATCTACGGGCTGAGTGAATATGCCCGCGCCACAGGCGACGCCGAAGCGCTGGACTATGCCAAACGTCTGTTCCGCGACATCGAAAGCCACAGCCGCGACCGTGAGCTTGGAGGCTATCTCGAAGCCGCTCAGCGCGACTGGACACCCATAGCCGACATGCGTCTGAGCGCTAAGGACGACAACGCGAGCAAGACCATGAACACGCATCTCCACATCATAGAGCCGTACACCAATCTGCTGCGCGTATGGCCCGACGAGGAGCTGCGCGAGGCCACTGCATCGCTGCTGCGTCTGTTTCTCGACCGCTTCGTAGTGCCTGAGGGCCGCGGCCATCTCGGCCTGTTTTTCGATGACGCATGGCACCGGCAGGATGCGGAAATCAGCTACGGCCACGACATAGAAGCGTCGTGGCTGATGCTCGAAACCGCTCAGGTGCTCGGCGATGCCGACCTGCTCGAGCGCACGCTTGCCGTCACGCGCCGCGTAGCCGACGCCGCCATGGAAGGTCGCTGCTACGACGGCTCCATGGTGTACGAAAGGCACGCCTCAGGCCGCTACGACGACGACAAGCACTGGTGGGTGCAGGCGGAAAACGTGGTGGGCCAGCTTTACCAGTATCTGTTTCACGGCCGCGAGGAGTTTCTGCCTATGGCCGTCCAGAGCTGGGACTACATACGCTGCAACATAGTCGACAAAGAGCACGGCGAGTGGCTTTGGAGCCGACGCGGCAACGAGCCTAACCGTGCCGACGACAAGGCAGGTTTCTGGAAATGTCCGTACCACAACGGACGCATGTGTCTTGAGGTGGCTGAACGCCTCGACTCCTGACCTGCGCAGATACTGCTTTGAAAGCAAAAACGCGGAGTTCGGCATTGCGCGCCGGGCTCCGCATTTTTTGCACATGCCTGTCCGGCGGCCATGTGCCTGTCCGGCGGCAAATAAATTTGCAGGGCGGCGTTTGCAACTTTGGTTGGCGTGCGGTTGGCGGGAACAAAAAAAAGAGAAAACTCAAGTACTTGAATTCAAATACTTGAGTTTTCTCAAAGTGTCCGAAATGAGGACACTAATTCTAACATGGTTTTATGTGTAATAAATGTGCCTCCTATTGATTTAATAAATATAATACATTGTTATATAACGCATTGCATAGGGCGGGCAAGTGCAGAGTTTATTTAATTTGATTTATTAGATTTGAGCTAAATTTATATTTGGGGGACAAAATGGGGACAAAAATATTGCGGATATCAAAACTTTGGACTACCTTTGTGTTGTTATTAGAATAAACCTCTCCAATAATGGCAATAATACGAAGAACTATATCATCAAAAATCGATGGTAACGGGAATGCCGAAATCTTATTACGATTTAATATAAGACGTGATTTTAGAGTCCGTCTTAAAAGCGGCATATTCATTCCTCCGACAAGGTTTCGGAATGAATCATTTGTTTTCCCAAGAGCTGATCAGAAAGAGGCTGCACGTTTGCGAGAACTTGAGAAGCAACTCGTCGATATGGAGCATTTCTTGATTGGTCTATGCGAGAGAACATCACAAGAAAATTTCACAACAGACTTCATAAATGAACAGCTGGAGCTATATAAGCATCCACCGGTTGTAGAGGAGCCAAAAGAAAAAGAATTGAAATTCTTTGACATATTCGATACGTTTATTGAGAGCCGTAATCTTTCAGAATGGCGCATTAAGCATTATAGGGTACTTAGACGTGCGCTTATGCGCTACGAACTCTACAAACGAGCTACCGGGCAAAAACGCTACCGAATCCGTCTTGATGGATTTTCATTGCAGGATGTGAACGAATTTGAGAAATTTCTCCGTTCTGAGCATATCTTCTATAAAGATTATCCCGAAATATATGAGGCAGTGCCGGCAGATACCCGAAGTGTGAGGAAAAAGCCTAAACCACTTCCTAAGGGAGATAACACTATTGTGTGTATGTTCAGTCGTCTAAGGGCGTTTTTTAACTGGTGCAATGAGCAGAAGATTTCCGATAACAAGCCATTCCAAAATTATTCGGGCAATTCGGTAGAGAGATACGGGACACCATATTACCTCTCAATCGCCGAGCGTGATCAGATTGCCGACTTTGATTTATCAGCAAATCCGGGGCTTGAGGCGCAGAGAGATATTTTCATATTTCAATGTCTTATAGGTTGTCGTGTGTCGGACTTGCTTGCAATGACTCCGGATAATATTATTAACGGAGCTATCGAGTATATGCCGCAGAAAACCAAAGGCGAAAGGCCGCAGGTTGTAAGAGTGCCGCTGAACAAACGTGCATTAGCCCTCATTGACAAATACAAAGACAGAGATTGTAATGGTAAGTTGTTTCCGTTCATAAGTTCACAGAAATACAATGACGCCATAAAGAAAGCGTTTACCATTTGTGATGTTAAGAGAATGATAACGGTTCTTAATCCCACTACTGGTAGAGAGGAAAAGCGACCACTGAATGAATTAGCCAGTAGCCATCTTGCGCGACGGACATTCGTTGGCAACCTCTATAAGAAGGTAAAAGATCCTAACCTCGTAGGTTCTTTGTCAGGACATGCCGAAGGGAGTAAGGCATTTGCCAGATACCGAGAAATTGATGAAGATATGAAAAAAGAGCTTGTCGATTTGCTTGAGTAGCAAATTAGATCATATTAGTTAAAAATAATGCGTGTGCCCATGATATAGACACACGCATTTATTGTATAGCTCGTGATTATTCTTCAATTACGTGACACTATATATTCAATAACCATCTCCAAGCCGGAAGTACATTAATGACGATTCCGTTGTCAAGTTTTATTTGCTCCGTGGTGTCGGCAGTGATAATATATAAATTACTGCAACCGGTAATTTCTGCAGCTTCTGTAATACCATTGATTTCCCTTCGACGTGTTTCATCATCGCTCATATCCCATGTCACTTGAATAAGTCTGTCAATCTCAACGCCACGCTGCACCACAAAATCACATTCACCTTTTCCCTGATAATAAAATATCCGGTCAACAGGTGTGCGCTGGCGGTAAAGTTGCAGAAATACCGTATTTTCAAGTTTTTTGCCATTATCGTCACTTTGAGGCAACAGCACCGCATCGCGCAATCCATTGTCTATGCAGTAATATTTTGGTTGTGAACTTTCTATTTTCTGCAATGACTTGCTGTAGTTGGAAATACGGATAAACATAAAGATGTCGCAGGCATAATTCGCCCAATCATAAAGGTTATCCTTGCTTACTTTAAGACCACGGGATTTTATATCTCCATGTATCGCACGTATTGAAGTCGGCTTTGTGAGATTGGCCATTATTCGTTTGAGATAGTAGCGCAACACCTCTATATTGGACAACCTGTAATGCTCTACCAGATCCTTTAACAGCATTGTGTCAAAATATGTCTGTAATATTTTTGCTCTATGCAAAGGATTTTCCGTCAGCACTACTTCCGGAAAGCCGCCTTCGCTATTATATGCGACAAAGGCATTACGCAGCCTTGCCATATCCGCTTCTAACCAGCCATCAGTCTTTATCCCTTTGAAATCGCAATATTCACGAAAAGACAGAGGCAACGTTTCTTCCTCCTGCGGCCATCCTCGTAATGCCGATTTCAATTCACTGCTGAGCATCGTGGCATTACTGCCACTTATATATATGTTTTTTGAATAATGCTTGTAAAGTCGCATCACAAAATATTCCCAGCCATCAATCAACTGTATCTCGTCAAAGAACATATACACAGATGAAATATCAATGTCAGGATACATTTCCCTGTACGCCTCGATTATCTGGTCAAGTTCGTCAGCAGCCATACGGACAAGACGCTCATCATCAAAGCTGATCCATAGAAAACGCTCGCGTGCAACACCTGAGGACAGAAGTTCGTTTACAACAACTTCCATTCTTGATGTCTTGCCACAACGTCTGACTCCGGGTATAGTAACAATCTTTCCCTCATTTACCGGAAGTATATTTTCGCGTTTTTTCAGGCTGGTCGGAAATTCTGCCTGACGCATTGCAATCTGGGATTTGATATATAACTTATCCATATTGTCCTAAATTTGGGGACAAAGATAATATTTTTTGTCCTAAAATAAAAGACACTATGTGTTTATTTTAAGAAACACTGCGAAAACGGATAGAGGCGTGGCGGCTCACGGTGTCTGCGTCGGTCGTGCCGTCAGATGGTGACGGTGATCCGGTGGGTCACTGACACCATCCGACCGCAC
>CAMWTJ010000013.1 GCA_947177185.1 uncultured Porphyromonadaceae bacterium
TGTGCCGGGTATGCTGGAGCGTTTGCGAAAGATAAAAGAAGCCGTGTTACTGCTCTCCAATCCCAGTATCGAGTATTGGTTTCTGTTACATTATAAGGACACCAACAAGGAGTTGTCATCCGCCGAATGTCTTGCAATGTTGAAAGGAATAGATGCAGATTATCAGAAAGGCATATTCTCCACGGCAATGAAAAAGGTCTTGATAGACGCGATTGGAGATGCCGCCAAACGAGCAAAATCCAAAGAGGCATACACTAATCCGTCATCAACAATTCACCTGCTGACTAATGATATAACTGCCGTAAATAGATAGCCGTAAGAGGCAAAATCCATACTCTTACGGAATACTTGGATTTGGTATTATGAACCGTAAGCCGGAAAATCCCATATCTGTGAGTCCGAAGGATTTTTATGACTTGCTATAGCGACGTGTGCGCTTGCCGTTCCGGCGTAAATTCGTAACTTTGCAGGCTGAAAACCTGCTTAGAGCCCGTTCCACAATTTTTGTTAAGGCGGGTGTCGCGTATTTCAAGATGGATTTAGTCTTGCAGACGAGGGCGCATAGCGAGCTATACGACTGAGTCAAAAGGAATAAGACATTTTATAAGGCGCGATACCAAGGTAACTTGACGATAGAATCGGCTCAAGTAGTTACAAATTTATAAACCCTAAAAATGCCTTCTGCCCCCGATTTGCCAAGAATTGGGGAAACGGGCCCTTAATCATGCCCACTACCGACTCCGCCGCTCCCGGCGCGCGCCAAGGCCTGCTCGCCCTGTCGCCCATCCTACTGTTTGCCGCACTCTACCTCGGTGTATCTCTCGCCGCGGCCGATTTCTACGCCATGCCCCTGTCGCTGGCCTTTGTGGCCGCATCGGTATGGGCCGTCGCCATAGGCCGCAGCCACGGCACTTTGGCAGAGAGCATCGGACTTTTCTCCCGGGCTGCCGGCAGCGAAAACATCCTCGGCATGGTCTGGATTTTCATCCTTGCCGGCGCCTTTGCCTCGCTCGCGTCGGGCATCGGCGCCATCGAAGCCACCGTCAACCTCGCCCTGCGCTATCTGCCGTGCGAGTTCATGGTTCCGGGACTGTTCATCGCCGCCTGCTTCATATCACTCTCCATAGGCACATCCGTGGGCACCGTGGTGGCGCTCACACCTCTGGCCGTGGAGATAGCCTCCGAAAGCGGTGTCGACACGGCCCTGCTCGTGGCCACGCTGCTCGGCGGCGCGTTCTTCGGCGACAATCTGTCGTTCATCTCCGACACCACCATCGCAGCCACCCGCTCGCAGGGCGTGCCCATGAACGCCAAGTTCAAGGCCAACCTGGCCATTGTGCTGCCTGCGGCTGTGGCCACACTCGCGCTCTACGTGTTTGTGGCGGGAGGCATCGACGACTTCACGCCCGCCACCGAGAGCAACTATCTGCTCGTAATACCTTACATGATAGTGATTGCCATGGCCATACTCGGCATCAACGTCAACATCGTGCTCGTGTCCGGCATTGCCGCCGCCCTCGTGCTCGGCGCGGTGTCAGGCACCTCACCGGGAGCCATGGCGCGCGCCATGGGCAACGGCATCGAAGGCATGGGAAGCCTGATAGTGGTGACACTGCTGGCCGCAGGCATGCTCGGCCTCATCAAGGCCTACGGCGGCATCAGCTGGCTGCTCGCGGCCATGACACGCCACGTGCGCGGCAGTCGCGGAGCCAAGGCCACCATGCTTATGCTCGTCGGAGTGGTGAATTTCTGCACAGCCAATAACACCGTGGGCATAATCACCGTAGGCTCCATATCCCGCAGCATAGCCGACCGCTTCGGCATACCCGCGGCAAGGGCGGCAAGCATACTCGACACAGGCTCATGCATAGTGCAGAGCCTTATCCCCTACGGCGCGCAGACACTGCTGGCCACAGGCCTCGCCGGAATCAGCCCCGCCGCGCCGTGGCCCTACCTCTACTATCCGTGGGCTCTGCTGCTGTGCGTGGGCGCCACAATTCTCCTGCGCCGCGACTGACCGCAGCGGCGCCCGAACTGAAATGCGGTAATTTTTGTTTGTAAATTCCAACGCCGTTTCAATTTAATGTTGTAAATTTGCACAAACATCCCTATCAATTATGACAGACCTTATGCTCCCGCTCGCACTGTTTGACGCCGCCGAGTTTTTCGGATGGTTTGTAGAGCACGCCAACTATCTGCTGGTGTTCGTATTCATGATGATTGAGAGTTCGTTCATTCCGTTTCCGTCGGAGGTGGTCGTACCCCCGGCTGCATACCTCGCGGCCCAGCCGGGCAACGAAATGACAGCCGTAGGCGTGGTGCTTGCCGCTACTCTCGGAGCCGTGGCCGGTGCTCTTGTCAACTACTTTCTGGCGCTATGGATCGGGCGTCCGCTGGTCTACCGTTTCGCCGATTCCCGTCTTGGCCACGCTTGTCTGCTCGACCGCAGCAAGGTGGACAATGCCGAACGTTATTTCGACGACCACGGCGCCGTGTCCACCTTCGTGGGACGCCTCATACCCGCCGTGCGCCAGCTCATAAGCATCCCCGCCGGCCTTGCGCGCATGAACATAGGCATGTTTGTGCTCTTCACGGGCCTCGGCGCCGCTGTGTGGAACAGCGTGCTGGCCGGACTCGGCTACTGGCTCGGCCATAAGGTGCCGCTCGAGCGGCTGTTTGAAACCGTGGAGCGCTACAACACCTACCTGTCGTGGGCCGGCCTCGGCATACTGCTGGTGTGCGTGGCCGTGATACTTTACAATGCTTTCAAAAAACATAACCACTCCAAAAAGAAATGATTGTAGCCCCCTCTCTTCTCGCCGCCGACTTCCTGCACCTCGACAGCGAGGTGCGCATGGTCAACGAGTCGCAGGCCGACTGGCTCCACCTCGACGTGATGGACGGTGCGTTCGTGCCCAACATATCTTTCGGCTTCCCCGTGATTGAAGCCGTGGCCAAAGTGTCGCAGAAGCCGCTGGACGTGCATCTGATGACAGAGCGCCCCGAGCAGTGGACAGAGCGCCTCGCGGCTCTCGGAGCCACATTCATGAACGTGCATATCGAAGCCACCCGCCACCTGCACCGCACCGTACAGGCCATACGCGACGCCGGCATGCGCCCGGCCGTGACTCTCTGTCCGGCCACCCCTGTGTCGCTGCTGGAGGACATAATCACCGACATCGACATGGTGCTGCTGATGAGCGTCAACCCCGGCTTCGGCGGACAGCGCTTCATACCAGAAACCCTGCGCAAGATTTCGCGTCTGCGCAGCCTTATCGAAGCCAGCGGCTCGAAGGCGCTTATAGAGGTGGACGGCGGAATCAACCACACTACGGCTGCACAGGCCGCCGACGCCGGAGCCGACGCCCTCGTGGCCGGCACAGCCGTGTTCAGGGCCGCCGACCCGCACGCGGAAATAGCATTTTACCACGGGCTCTGATTTTTGCAGGCCTACATTATCACCGTTTCTTTCCAATGGACAACGACAATCTCGACATAAGCATGGGGGGCTACGACCCCGTCAACATACCCGGAAGCCGCCGGGTGGCCGACCGCCGGAGCGAAGCGCGCACCGCCGACACCGGCCGCCGGGCCTCGGGGCAGAAGGCTTCCGACAAGCGTCGCAGTCAGACAGCACCCCGACGCGAGCCGACACCCGCACGCCGCAAAAGCGGCAAGCCGGCGCTGCTGCGTTTCTTTGCCGACAAGCGCACACGCGCCGCACTGGGAGTGGTGCTCGTGGTGACATCGCTGCTGATGCTTGCCGCCACAGTGTCGCACCTGCGCAACGGAGCCGCCGACCAGAGCGCCATCGAATCCATGAGCGTGGGACAGATGGCCGCCGGCGGCGTGGCCGTAGGCAACGCCGCCGGCCCTGCCGGAGCCACACTCAGCCAATGGCTGTTTGCCGACGGCCTGGGCGTAGGTTCCTTCGTGCTCGTGGTGTGGATAGCCATGCTCGGACTCTCGCTGCTGCGCATCATTAAGGTGCATTTTTGGTCGCTCACGGCCAAATGCCTGTTCTCGGCCATATCGCTAAGCATCGTGACCGGGCTCATCACGTACGGCGCCGACAGCTACGTGCACTGGGGAGGCGCCCACGGGCGCCAGGCCAACGAGTGGCTGATGGGCGTGGGCCACGTATTGCTGGCCATAGCCGTGTCGGTAGCGCTCACGGGCATACTCATCTGCATCTACCTCAACGAACTCGCCACGGCGTGGAACACCGTGAGCAACACCGTGGGCCGCCGGCGCGAGGCATGGCGCGCAGCGCGCAGCGAAGAACGCACGCGCAAGGCCACACGCCTCGCCGACCCCGACGACGACGAAGCCGCATCCGCCCCGGCCGCGCGACGCGACGCCGCCGCGCGCGACATAACGCATTCCCCCGAGGCAGCGGCCGAAGCGGCCACAGACGACTCTTACGACGCACTCCGCGACATGCCGCCCGCACGCTCCATGACCGACAACGGCTTCGATATCGACGCCGACGACGACCCCGCCGACAGCGAATACGCTCCGCGCCGACGCCCTGCCGACGAAGCCGCCCCCGAGCCTGAGCCCGACAGCCACACACCGACATACGCCGCGGACGCTGACGTGCCTGCGGAGTCCGAAATCCCTGAAACAGAATTCGTGGTGCACACCGCCGAAGCCGACAGCGAATCCTTCGCCATTGACGAGGACGAGGCCGGACACGACGGCGAGGACACACCGCGCCACAGCGACGCTGTGCAGGCCGTGCTCGACTCCGAGCCCTACGACCCGCGCGCGGAGCTCTCGCACTACCGCTTTCCCGACGTGGAGCTGCTGATTTCGCGCGACAGCGCGCCGGTGGTCGACATGGAGGAGCAGCGGGCCAACAAGGAACTCATCGTAAAGACCCTCTCCGACTACCGTATTCCCATCGAACGCATCGAAGCCACCGTGGGGCCCACTGTCACACTGTACGAGGTGCGTCCGGCTGAAGGCGTGCGCATCGCGCAGATAAAACGCCTGGAGGACGACATCGCCCTCAGCCTCTCGGCGCTCGGCATACGCATCATAGCTCCTATCCCGGGCAAGGACGTGGTGGGCCTGGAGGTGCCGAACCGCGACAAGCAGATAGTGTCGATACGCAACGTGCTCGGCTCGCGCAAGTTCCGCGAGTGCGACATGAAGCTCCCTATGGCCATGGGCGCCACCATCAGCAACGACATATTCATAGCCGACCTCGCCAAGATACCGCACCTGCTCGTGGCCGGAGCCACCGGCCAGGGCAAATCGGTGGGCCTCAACTGCATACTCGCCTCTCTGCTCTACAAGAAGCACCCCAGCGAGCTCAAACTCGTGCTCATCGACCCCAAGATGGTGGAATTCAGCCTCTACAGCAAGCTCGAACGCCACTATCTGGCCAAGCTGCCCGACGAGGAAGAAGCCATCGTGACCGACCCGCAGAAAGCCGCGGCCACACTGCACTCGCTGTGCATCGAGATGGACAACCGCTACCAGCTACTGCGCCTCGCGCAAGTGAGAAACCTCGAGGAATACAACGAAAAGTTCCAGGCACGTCGCCTCAATCCCGAACTGGGGCACCGCTACATGCCCTACATAGTTATGGTGGTCGACGAGTTCGCCGACCTCATCATGCAGGCCGGCAAAGAGGTGTCGCTGAGCATAGCGCGCATAGCGCAGAAAGCGCGCGCCGTGGGCATGCACATGATCATTGCCACGCAGCGCCCGTCGACCGACGTGATAAGCGGCATGATTAAAAACAACTTCCCGGGACGCATAGCCTTCAAAGTGTCGCAGATGGTCGACAGCCGCACCATCCTCGACAGCCCGGGCGCCAACCGCCTGATAGGCCGCGGCGACATGCTTTTCAGCCACAACAGCGAAATGACGCGCGTGCAGTGTGCCCTCATCGAAACGAGCGAGGTGGAAGCCATCGTCGACCACATCAACGACCAGATAGGCTACACGCAGCCATATCTGCTGCCCGAGATACCCGCAGAAGCCGGCGGAGCGGGCGACGCGGGCGGCATGGTGGACCTGAGCAAGCGCGACGCCATGTTCGACCAGTGTGCGCGATTCATCGTCACCCAGAGCACCGCGTCCACATCCATGCTCCAGCGCCGTTTCGGCATAGGCTACAACAAAGCCGGCAAGATCATGGACCAGATGGAGGCCGCCGGCATAGTAGGCCCGGCCTGCGGAGCAAAGCCACGCTCCATACTCGTCGACAGCATATCGCTCGAATCCATCCTCGCCGAAGGCTGATGCAAGCCTCCCCCACCGCATGCCGGGCCTCGGACACCACGCTCCGGGGCCCGGCGCGCATGCTGTGACATTTTTTCAGAATCCACGCTTATTTAACAATTATTGTAAATTGCCAGCCAATCTTTTCCGTATATTTGCAGCAAAATTATGCACTAAAATACTTTTGCTTTTATTATTTAAATGAAAAGCCTGGTCGAAACCCTAAAAGACTGCTACTCCGCAGCTCCGGCCCTCAAAGCCAATTTCAAAGAATTCAGCGGCATACACGAAGCCGTCAACGCGCGCCTCGAAGCCGAAGGACAAGCCCCGGTGTCGGCGGAAGAACTCCGCGACGCTTTCCGGCAGATAAATCCACAGACGCGCTTCGAGCCACAGTTCACGCTCAACGACCGCACGTTTGAAGCCGTGCGCACCATCTTCGCCGTAGAACTGCCGCCGCTCAGCGCCGAGCAGATAGCCGCCGCACGCCAAGAAGTGGAACGCATACTCGACGACAAACTCGCACCCACCGACGACAGCTACTATGCGCTGGCCACCATAGGCGAGGCCCTGCGCACCGACGGCTTCGACTCCCGCGAGTGGGGCGGACGCGGCGTCAAGCAACTCCTTCTCGAGGTGTTTCCTGAAGACGCCGCCGGCGCAGTGTACGACACCGCCCACTCGGCCCACCATTTCATATACCTGCCCTCTCTGCACCCGCACGGTGTGCCCGCCACCCCGCGTGAGGAGCGTGAACGCATGCCCATAGCCGTGCCGGCCAACCTCGACATCGTGGACCTGCGCCGACGCTTCGAATTCATACTCACCACATCGGTGCCCGCCCCCGACGGCTGGTACGAGCTCGTTAAAATCACCCCCGCGCTGAAAGCGCGCATGTTTGACTACCGCAGCTATGGCTTCCAGCGCCTGACCGACCTCCTGCGCGCCATCTACGGCGACTGCCTGGAAATCGAAGACCGCGGCGACGAAGACCATCCCAACAAAAAATTCCTGCATCTGCCCGACGACGACAAACTGCACCTGCTGCCCACCGAGCTGCCCGGCGCCGACGAGCGCGTGCGCGAATACGCGCGCCGCATCGAAGAGCGCCCGGCCCGGTCCATGTCCGACGGACGCATGAAGACCGCCCTCGAAAAGCTGCTGGATTTCGCCTTCTTCCCCGCTCCCGGCGGCCGCAACGGCCTCGACATGGCCATAGGCCACCTCGCCGCCATCGCCCGCCCCGAGCGCTGGTACTACGGACGCAAGGACCCCGGCACGCATCCGCTGCTCAAAAATTTCCTCACGCTCACGTTCGAGCGCCTGCAGTATGAAGACTCCGTGGGCAAAGACGACCCGCGCTACGAGTCCAAGATACTGGTCGAAGGCCGCTTCGCCACCTTCAACACCGGCCTGTGCGACCCCTACAACGAACCCATCTACGCCCTGTTCAAGCAAAACGAACGCCTGAGCGACGCCCGTCCCTGGACGTTTATGGCCTTCGTGGGCAGCCGCGCCATGGGCCAGTTCGACATGACCGGCAAGTTCGGCGCACGTCTGCCGCAGGCCGCGCACTACTACAACAGCACCGCCGAACTCACCTTCGACGTTCGCCGCGACATCACCGTGCCCAACCTCGACCACTACATAGACCACTGCAACCGCCTGCCTTTCGACTTCCTGCGCTATTTCGGACCGCAGAATTTCGACTACGAGCGTCCGCGCACACGCGAGTTCTACGAAGAGCTGGCCGAGGCCATCAAGAGCGACCCGCTCGTGCTGTCGCGCATGCGCACGCAGATTGAAGGCGCCATCGACGACGCCAAAGGCCTTCTGCGCTGGAACTACCGCCGGGCCATACCCATCTACTACCCCAAGGCCAAGGCCATATCGCTGCTGCTGCCCCTCATGCTGGGCAACGCGTCGAAGCCCAACGTGGCCCTGGTGATGAGCCTCACCCCGAGCGGCGACTATGTGGCCACCACCATCTACACCCTCGGCATGGCCTATGCAGGCGCGCGCCTGCTCTGCGGCCCCGAGAACGAGTGGCTGAAAATAGGCGATGTGTTCGGCCCCATCATGTGACGGCCCCGCGCTGCACATCCGCTTTTACACCAACCCCATAAGAAGCTGTAACATTGCCAATGCATAAAAAGTCGGCGGAGCTGATGGAGAAAATCTCCATCCTCCCCGACACGCCCGGCGTTTACACATACTACGACTCCGAGGGCACAGTAATATACGTAGGCAAAGCCAAGAACCTCAAGCGCCGTGTGTCGAGCTATTTCAACCGCACACACGACTGCAACCGCACCAACCTGCTCGTGCGCGCCATTGCCGACATGAGCTACATCGTGGTGCCCACCGAGCAGGACGCTCTCGACCTCGAGAACTCCATGATCAAGGAGTACAAGCCGCGCTACAACGTGCTGCTGAAAGACGACAAGTCGTATCCGTGGATTGTGGTCACCAACGAGCTATACCCGCGTGTGTTCCTGACAAGACAGCTCATACGCGACGGCTCCAAGTATTTCGGCCCATACGCCAACACGGGCGTGGCGCACACCGTCATAGAACTCATACGCCAGCTCTACCCCATACGCACTTGCCGCCTGCCCATAACGGAGGAATACGTGGCGCGCGGGCGCGGACACCTCTGCCTGCAATACCACATAAAGCGCTGCCTCGGCTGCTGCACCGGCGCCATCGACCCCGAAACCTACGCCGGATATATACGCAACATAAAGCAGATACTGCGGGGCAACACTGCCGAGCTCGCCGAATACCTCATGGGCGAAATGAACCGTCTGGCCGCCGAACTGCGCTTCGAGGAGGCACAGACCCTGAAAGAGCAATACACGCTGCTGCAGAACTACCGCTCGCGCAGCGTGATTGTAAGCCAGACCATAGTCGACATAGACGTGTTCGGCGTCGACGACGACCCCGCCGACCCCGCCCGCGACGTCTACATCAACTATATGCACGTGCGCCGCGGAGCCGTGGTGCGCAGTGTCACTCTGCGCTACCGCCGCAGCCTCGACGAGAGCGCGGCGCAGCTGCTGGCCTACGCCATGGACGAGATCAAGCGCTCGCTCGGCGTAAGCTACGACGAGGTGGTGGTGCCCTTTGCCCCGGAAGTGGAGATGCCCGACGTGACCTTCAGCATACCGAGGCGCGGCGACAAGGCCAAGCTGCTCGACGTGAGCGTGCGAAACGCGCGCCAGAATCGCGTCGACGACCTCAAGCACCTCGAGAAACGCAACCCGGAGGAGCGGCTCGAGCGCACACTCGAACGCATGAAGGCCGACTTCCGCCTGTCGGAGCTGCCGCGCCACATAGAGTGCTTCGACAACTCCAACATACAGGGCTCCGACCCTGTGGCGTCGTGTGTGGTGTTCCGCAACGCCAAGCCCTCGAAGCGCGACTACCGGCATTTCAACATACGCACCGTGGAAGGCCCCGACGATTTCGCCTCCATGCGCGAGGTAATCACACGCCGCTACTCGCGCATGCTCGCCGAGGGCGAGAGCCTGCCGCAGCTTATAGTGGTCGACGGCGGCAAAGGCCAGCTCAGCTCGGCCGTGCAGGCTCTCGACGAGCTCGGCTTGCGGGGCACCATAGCCGTGGTGGGCATAGCCAAACGCCTCGAGGAGATATATTTTCCGGGCGACAGCGTGCCGCTGTACATCGACAAGGGCAGCGAATCGCTGCGCGTGGTGCAGGCCTTGCGCGACGAGGCACACCGCTTCGGCATCACCCACCACCGCAACCGCCGCAGCCACAGCCAGATTTCCAGCGAGCTCACCGCCATCAAAGGCATAGGCGAGGCCACGGGCACGGCCCTGCTGCGGCATTTCAAGAGCGCCAAACGCGTGCGCGAAGCCTCCGAGGCCGACATCGCGGCCATCGTAGGGCCCGCCAAGGCCCGGCTCATAAAGGAAGCCATGGCGAAAAACGACGCCGACAGCAGCCGTTAGGCCGATGTGTCCGGCAGAACAGGCAGCCGAATTGCAAAGACGATAAAAAAATCGTAAATTTGCGGCCATATGAAGATTCTTGGCAGCCCAACATCGGAACAGCGCGACCTGATACGGCGTCTGATCAACGGGGAGTGCATATGCCGCTTGCCCGAAGCGGCCACGGCACAGCTCCTCGACGCCGGCACCATGGTGGAATATGCCGCCGGCGAGGCCATCACGGCCGCCGGTGCCGTCGACCCCGACATATATCTGCTCACGGAAGGCATAATACGCAGCTGGTATTGGGACGGCGACGTGGAAAAGACCGCCTATTTCGGCACGCCCGGCACCATGTGCGTGTCGTTTCACGGCTATCTGCTGCGCCGTCCGGCCCCCAACACACACGAGGCGTGCTGCCGCTCCCTGCTGTTCAAGGTGCCGAAAGAGGCCTACGACAGCCTTGCCGCCACAAACCACGACTTCGCGCGCTGGTGTCTGGACTATGCCCATTTCCAGCTGTTTTATTTCGAGATGAAGCAGAGCGTGATACAGGGCACCGCCCGCGAGCGCTACGAATCGCTCATACGGAACCGCCCGGAGATAGTGCGCAACGTGCCGCTCAAGATCATAGCCTCGTATCTGGGCATCACGCCCCAGTATCTGTCGCAATTGCGCAAAAACCTGCGCTGATTCGCCATTTCTTAAACTATCTTAACTGTTTTTCGGCGCGAACGCTATAATTTTATGGCGTTCAATGCCATCGTGCTGTTTTTTTCCTTAAACCAACTGTCGAACCATTAATCCATATGCTTATGCTGAGAATACGTATCCTGTCACTGCTCGCGACACTCGCTGTCGCGTTCGGCGCCGGTGCCGCGCAAAAGGCGCCCGCCTTCGACGGAGCCGGCACGGCCGATAATCCTTACCTGCTGAAAACCGCCGCCGACATAATGGCCCTGGCGGCAGACTGCGCCGGCGAGAGCGGCGCCACAAGCGGCCTGAAAGCCGCCCACTACGAAGGCGTGTGCTTCGCGCTCGCCAACGACATCGACATGTCGGAAGCCGAAGGATTTTTAGGCATCGGTTCCGCCCCGGTCGGTTCGTCGTCGGGAGCGTCGTGGTATTTCGCGGGCATAATCGACGGCTGCGACCACACCATCTCCAACATGAAGATAGAAGGCATCGTATGCGACGACACCGGCAAGGCGCTGTCGGCCGGAAAGACGGGCTCGCGCAGCTATGTGGGCTTCGTGGGCACGCTCAAAAGTCCCGGAGCCATTGCCCACCTGCACCTCGACGAAACGTGCAGCGTGTCGGGCTACACCGCCACGGGCTCTATAGTCGGACAGGCCGAAGCCGGCACCGTGGTTTCAGACTGCACGTCGGCCGCCACGGTCAAAAGCATCAACAAAAACTCCGGCGGCATCATAGGCTACATGAAAGGCAACTCCTCGACACCGGCCATGATCACCCGCTGCGTGTTTGCCGGCAGCGTAATGGAGAACTACGAGGCATCCGGCGGCATTGCCGGACGCTGCGAGCGCGGCATAATACTGAAATGCGCCAACCTCGGCAGCATCACCTGCCAGTCGTTCAACTCAGCGCGCGCCGAGGGCAAGCAGAACCTCGGAGCGGGCATCGCCGGCTACAACTATTTCGGCATCGTGCAGGACTGTCTGAACGCCGGACGCATTGAGGTTTCATATCAGAAAGCGGGTGGCATAGTGGGCTACAACAGCAACGCCGACTGCAAAGTGATCTCATGTGTCAACCTCGGACAGATAGTCAGCGACGACAAGCAGTACAAAGGCGCCATCGTGGGCCATAATTTCCGCTCCGGCACCGCTGCCAACTACAAATACGGCGTGGTGGAAAACTGCTACTACGACTCGCAGCTGTGGGGCGACTTGCCCGGCTATCAGGTGCCCGAAGGCTCCGTGACGCCGATGCTCACACGGGCTTTCACCTCAGGCGACGCTCTCGAAGGCCTCGACGCCGCCTCCTGGCTGTACGAAGCCGACTTCTACCCGCGTCCGGCCACAGGACAGCTCTCCGAACGCATACGCGAGGCGGCGGCCACATATGTGCTGTTTGCCGACGGACAGAGCGCGGCCGACTTCCTCACCACCGCCACCGTAAGCACCGCCATGCCCGGCATAACGGCCTCCATGGCCGAAGGAGTGTGGTTCAAAGCCGACGGCGGCACCATCACGGCCCTCAACCCCACAGAACAGGTCACCGACACCATCCTGCTCGCCAACGGGGACTTCTCGCTTCAGATTCCCGTGTGCAACTCGCCAGTGGTGTTCCCGGGCAGCGGCACGGCCGACGACCCCTACATCATCACATCCGACCGCGACCTGCTGCTCATGGCCAACGCCTGCAACGGCCCTGAAACGCAGCACTACGCCGGCGTGCATTTCCGCCTCGACGCCGATATCGACATGTCGGCGCACACATCCTTCGCCGGCATAGCGTCAAAGGCCACACGCACCTTCAACAGCGAGCGTGCCTACTATTTCTCCGGCATTTTCGACGGCAACGACCACACCATCAGCGGCCTGCGCATATGCGGTGTGCTCTTCAACGCATCGGGCACAGCGCTCGAATACACCGAGGGCAGCACTGGCAATGTGGGACTGTTCGGAGCGCTCGGCAAGGGCGCAGCCGTGAGAAACCTGACCATCGGCGGCGCACGCATCGAGGGATACTACAACACCGGCGGCATTGCCGGCTACCTCGACTGCGGAACCACGGTGGAAAACTGCCGCGTGACAGGCTCCGAAATCATCAGCTACAACAAAAACGCCGGCGGCATTGCCGGCGCCACGGCCACCGAAACCGACGCATCAGCACCCATAGCCATATCAGGCTGCATAGTGAGCGGCAGCGTGAAGGCCAACAGCGAGGCTGCCGGAGGCATCGTGGGCGACAGCCGCGCCGACATCAGTGCCTGCGTGAATCTGGCCGACGTGTCAGTGACCAATTTCAACGCCTGCGTGGCTACTCCCAAACTCGTGCGCGCAGGCGGCATCGCCGGCAGCAACTGCGGCAACATCTCACGCTGCCTGAACATGGGCAACGTGGAAAGCGCATGGACCGAAGCGGGCGGCATTGCCGGCTACAACACCAACGGCTACCGCATGGGCAATCTCACCGCCAACATCAGCGCCGGACAGGTGACCACGGCCGACGTGTCGAACGCCGGCGCCCTGATAGGCCTTGATTTCAGACTCACCACGTCGCAGTCGTCGCCGATAGTAATCGAGGCTAACTACTACGACAACCGCTACTGCAAACTGCGCGCAAGCGGCAACATGGAGAAAGAAGGCCTCACCGGCATCGCCACCGCCGCGCTCACAGCAGGCGAGGCACTCGAAGGCATCGACGGCGCATGGAGCTTCGCGGCAGGCCGCTACCCGCTGCCCGCAGCCTTAGCCTCCGACGAGCTCGCGCTCCGCGCCGCCGCCACCTTCATCACGGTTGCGGAGCCCTACGCGCTCTACAATTTCGGCTCCTCGGCAGCCATAGCCTCGACCATGCCGCTTACGGCCACCATCGAAGGCTCCGACGTGTTCGCCGTGGCCGACGGCGAAATCACGGCCGCACCCTGCACCAGCTATGCCGAAGCCACGCTCACGCTGACCAACGGCGACTACACGCGCACCCTCACGCTCGTCAAAGCCGCAGGCGTGCTCCCCGGCAGCGGTACCGCCGCCGACCCCTACATCATCGCCACGCCCGACGATTTCATCGCGTTCGCATCCTTCATGGCCACCAACCGCTTTGACTTCGACGGCGCACACTTCTGCCTCGCCGCCGACCTTGACTTCAGCAACACCGAGTTCACCCCTGCCGGCACCGTGAGCACATATTTCAACGGCACATTCGACGGCCGCGGCCACTCCATCGGCGGCATCTATTTCGACGCCACGCGCGGCAGCTCGCCGGCCGACGCCGGCCTGTTCGGCTTCCTCGGCCAGAACGCCACCGTGCGCGACGTGCACATCACATCGGCAGTGTTCAAAGCCGCCGCCACCGCCGGCGCCATAGCCGGCCAGTGCATGGGACGCATCGAAAACTGCACTGTGGGCGAAGGCGTGTCAGTCACCGGCGAGCGCATCTCCGACTCAAGCGCCGAAGCCGGCGAAGAAATAGGCGGAGCCGCAGGCCGAATCTATCCGGGTGCCGTGCTCTCCGACATCACCAGCAGCGCCGCCGTGACAGGCCGCCGCATGGTGGGAGGCATCGTCGGCTCCTCGCGCGACAACGGCGCATCGCTCATCACCGGCTGCACCAACGAAGGCAGCGTGACCGGCACGGCCGAGCGCGAAATCGTGATTCAGGGCGGCCAGCAGGTGGGCAAATACGTGGAAACCATGACCGGCGGCATCGCCGGACGCTTCACCGGCACCATCAGCTCGTCGGTAAACCGCGGAAAGGTATCGTCGCAGGTGTGCGACGCCGTGGGCGGCATCCTCGGCAAAGCCTTCATCGACGCGTCGATTGAAAAATGCGAGAACTACGGCGAGGTGCACACCGCCAACGCCTACGCAGGCGGCATAGTGGGCATCACTACCGTGACCACCGGCTCCGACATACACACCTACATCTCCGAATGTGTCAACCACGGCCCTGTGGGCGGCATGACATCCTCCGGCGGCATCGCAGGCGTGGCAGCCAACGGCTGCAGCATCACGCACTCGGCCAACCACGGCGAGGTGCATCCCCTGATGGGACGCGCCGGAGGCTTCATCGGCGAAACCTCAGGCTCTGTAACGGTGGCCGACTGCCACAACACGGCCGACATCACCGCATCCATGCTCGCAGCGGGCATAGCCGGCGACGTGCCCACCTACGCTTCGCTCAAGGTGGTGCGCAGCTTCAACACCGGCACCATCACTTCCGGCGCCAACGGCGGAGCGGCCGGCATAGCCAACTCCACCTCGGGCACGCTTGACGTGGCCGACTGCTACAACGCCGGCGCTGTGCGCTCGGCACGCTTTGCCGGCGGTATTGCCGGACGCTGCGAGGGCACCACTGTGGCACGCTGCTACAACGCCGCCACAGTCGAGTCCACGAGCGACAACCAGTCCTTCCGCCTCGCCACTGGCAACATCGTGGCCGACGCCACCGCCAAAGCCACCGTGACGGACTGCTGCTATCCCGAAGCGTTCGACGACCTGCCCGCCGACGAGGCCTACAGCGGCGTGCAGATGCTCACCAACGCCGAAATGTTCGGCTGCAAGGAAACTCTCGGCAGCGCCTACGTGTACAACCCGCTCACCCTTCCCATGCTGGCGGGCCTGGCCGCATCCGACGCCGCACGCGCCTTTGCCGCGTGGTATCTGACCGACAACGCCTCCGGCACCACCGCGCTCACGCTCTCCGAACTCGAAGGCGTGGAATGGAGCGCCGAAGGCCCGCTGAGCATATCCGGCTCCGAAGCCGTGGCCACCGGCACGGGCGAAGTGTCGCTCACGGCCACATGCGGCGATTTCGAGCGCACTCACAAGCTGACCGTGACCGACGCCGCCGGCATCGGCGACATCGAACAGGACACCGAGGGCGGCACCACCGCATCGTACAGCATCGACGGCCTGCCGCTCGACAAGCCTCAGCCCGGCCAGGTGGCCGTAAGCGTGACCACATATCCCGACGGCCGTCGCACGGCCCGGGTGGTCAGAGCGGCTGAATAAGCGGTCTGAGCCTGCATAAAGCAGCGCGGCGTGCATGCGTCCGCGCTGCTTTCATTTACAATGAACTTTGGCACCCGCGGGCGCGTTTAGCTGATGCGGCACGATTTTATTTGGGCGGCGACAAAATATTGCTTATCTTTGCAAAGATGCACGTCGACAATACCGACATAAGCCTGCGCGGAGCGCAGCAGACCGTGGACCGATGGATACGCACCACCGGCGTGAGATATTTCTCGCCGCTCACCAATATGGCCGTGCTCACCGAAGAAGTGGGCGAAGTGGCGCGCATAATGGCACGAACATATGGCGACCAGAGCTTCAAGCCCGGCGACAAAAGCGCCGACGCACTGGCCGACGAGCTCGCCGACGTGCTGTGGGTCACACTTGCCATCGCCAACCAGACAGGCATCGACCTCGCCGACGCGTTCGCAGCCAACCTCGACAAGAAAAACCGCCGCGACGCATCGCGCCACATCAACAACAGCAAACTCACCGAACAACAATAATAACCCTCAAAACCAAAGCATTATGAGCGACAAGTACAATGATGCGATAGCAGCCAGCAAGGCCATCGAGGACGATGCTGCCGTAAGCGCTGCCGTGGCCAAAATAATAGAAGACACTTTCGAGGAAAACAACACCACCGAGGTGCACAAATTCCTCTTCAACACTATCGACCTCACCACGCTCAACTCCACCGACTCCCCCCAGAGCGTGGCAGCCTTCACCGAGCGCGTCAACGCCTTCGAGGAAGAGCACCCCGAGCTGCCCAACGTGGCCGCCATTTGCGTTTACCCCAACTTCGCACAGGTGGTGCGCACGGTGCTCGACGTCAGCGATGTCGACGTGGCATGCGTCAGCGGCGGCTTCCCCTCGTCGCAGACCTTCACCGAAGTGAAAGTGGCTGAAACCGCTCTCGCAGTGGAAGGCGGCGCCGACGAAGTGGACATAGTGCTCAACATCGGCAATTTCCTTGACGGCGACTACGAGGAGGTGTGCGACGAAATCATTGAGCAGAAACAGGCATGCCGCGACGCCCGCCTGAAAGTGATACTTGAAACCGGCGCCCTCAAGACCGCCGCCAACATCAAGAAAGCATCCATACTCTCCCTCTACAGCGGAGCCGATTTCCTCAAAACCAGCACCGGCAAGGGCTACGACGGCGCTTCGCTCGAAGCCGCCTACGTGATGTGCCAGTGCATCAAGGAATACTACGAGAAGACCGGCACCATGGTAGGCTTCAAGGCCGCCGGAGGCGTGCGCACCACCGCCGACGCCGTGAAATACTACTGCGTGGTGAAAGCCGTGCTCGGCGAGCAGTGGCTCACCAACGAATATTTCCGTCTGGGAGCGAGCAGCCTCGCCAACAGCATCCTGAGCGACATACTCGGCGAGCCCGTCAAATTCTTCTGATAGCCCTGCCACGACGATGAAAATCTGGATACATGTCAACGGCATGCAGCAGGGTCCATACACCATGGACCAGATAGCGGCCATGCAGCTGTCGCCGGGCACGCCCGTATGGTACGAAGGCCTTCCGCGATGGGTGCCCGCATGTCAGGCGCCCGCACTGGCAAGCCTCTTTGCCGACGGCTCCGACAACTCCGACAGCTCCGACTCCGGCGAAGCCGACAGCGCCTGCGCGGCCGACGCGCAGTGCGTGTGCGAGCCCTCCGCGCAGCAATCCGGCGGCCATGGCGCCGCCGCAGCAGCCGTGCAGGCCGCCTGTGTGCCGGCACGCCCCTCCACCTATCTGGCGTGGAGCATAGTGCTGACGATGTGCTGCTGCACGCCGTTCAGCATCGCCGCCATAGTGTGCGGAGCAATCACCAACAGCCGCTACAACCGCGGCGACTACGCCGGCGCACGACGCATGTCGCACGCCACAGAGTGGCTCGTGATTATCTCCATCACACTCGGCATAGTCGGACTGCCCCTGAGCATGCTGATGTACATGTAGACCGCAGAGCATGACGCGCACACAGCAACGCATACTGGCGGCGGCGACCCTCGGGGTGGTCGCCGCCTTATGTGTCTACTACTATTTCACCGACCCGGCGGCCGGAGGCACACCGCGCTGCCTGCTGAAAACCCTCACCGGCTACGACTGCCCGGGATGCGGCGCGCAGCGGGCGCTGCACGCGCTGCTGCACGGCAGGCTGTCGGAAGCCGCCGCCTACAACCCCGCCGCCGCGCCGGCGCTCGTGCTGGCGGCCGTCTACGCCGCCGTGGAACTCATGCCCGGGCGCTTTCCGCGCGCCTCGCGCGCGCTCATGCACCCGGCGGCCATCATGGCCGTGGCCGCTGCCATTGTGGCCTGGTGGGTGGCGCGCAACCTCTGCTGAGGCTCAGCGCGCGGGCTTGATGACGCGTGCGGGATTGCCGGCCACCACCATGCCCTCGGGCACGTCGCGCGTGACCACTGCCCCTGCGGCCACCACCGAGCGGCTGCCTATGCGCACGCCCGGCAGAATGACGGCGTTGCCGCCTATCCACACGCTGTCGCCTATGGTCACAGGCTCGGCCCACTCCACCCACGTGTCGCGCTCGGCGGCGGCGAGCGGGTGGCAGGCTGTATAGATGCTCACGTTAGGTCCTATGAACACATTGCTGCCCATGCGCACCTCGGCCTCGTCGAGTATCGTAAGATTGAAATTGGCGAAAAAATTCTCGCCCACATGGATGTTGCAGCCGTAGTCGCAGCGGAAAGGCTGGTTGACATGCAGCTTCTCGCCGCAGCTGCCCAGCAGGCCGCGCAATATCTCCTGCTGCCGCTCCACATCCGACGGACGCAGGCCGTTGAACTCCCACAGCGCGTCGCGCGTGGCCGTAAGGCGGGCGGCAAAGCCTTCGTGGAAGGCATCGTACACCTCGCCGGACAGCATCTTGGCCCACTCTTTTTCGAAATCACTCATAGTCGTAAGGCTTTAATATACTATTTTCAGGCTTGCCGCAACAAAAAAGCTCCGGCAAGCGTTAATTAACAAACGTCAACGAAACGACCCGCATTATGCATCAGGCTTTATTCAACAGTCACTACAACCTCACCGCCGGCGAGGCCGACGCGCACTCGCTCATGCCCGTCACGCTGCTTGTGGAGCGCGTGATAGAGATAGCCACACGCCACGCCAATTGCCTCGACGTGGGCTACGACGACCTGAAGACGGCCGGCATAGGCTGGGTGTTCAGCCGCATGAGCGCCCTGATAGAGCGCTATCCGCGCATCAACGAGGAGTATGCCCTGAACACCTGGATCGAGAGCTACAACCGCCACTTCTGCGAACGCTGCTTCGACATGGTCGACGCCGCCGGCAGCCTGCTCGCGTCGGTGCGCAGTACGTTTGTGGCCATCGACATGAAAAACCGCACCATGGCCGACCTGGCCTCGTTTGAGCGCGAGGCCATCCCCACGCTCGACCGCCCCTGCGCCGTGCGTCCCGCGCCACGCATGCGGCGCCTGCCTAAGGACTGCGAGCAGCGCGCGCTGCATTTCGGCTACTGCGACATCGATTTCAACCGCCACGTCAACACCGTGCGCTACATCGAGCGCGTGCTCGACCACTGGCCCCTCGCCCATCACGACCGCAACGCCGTGCGGCGCATCGACATAGCCTTCAGCCACGAACTGCTGTACGGCGAGGAGGCCACGCTGCGCGTGGCGCCTGCCGACGGGGCCGACGGCAGCGCGCACGAGTGCGAAATCATAGCCCCCGACGGCACGCGCGCCGCAACCATGCGCATAGCATGGCAGCGGCGGCGCGACATGGAGCCATAAGCGGCCCGCTCAGACGTTGAAGCGGAAGTGCATTATATCGCCGTCCTGCACCACGTATTCCTTGCCTTCCACGCCGAGGCGTCCGGCCTCGCGCACGGCGGTTTCGCCGCCGAGGCTCACGTAGTCGTCGTACTTTATGACCTCGGCGCGTATGAATCCCTTCTCGAAATCGGTGTGTATGATGCCTGCGCAGCGCGGAGCCTTGCTGCCGCGTATGAAGGTCCAGGCGCGCACCTCGTCGGCGCCGGCCGTGAAATATGTCTGAAGGTCGAGCAGAGCGTAGGCCGCGCGTATCAGGCGCGCCACACCGCTTTCCTCAAGGCCTATCGACTCCAGGAACTCGGCGCGCTCCTCGTAGGTGTCGAGCTCGGCTATCTCGCTCTCGGTCTGCGCGGCTATTATCATCAGCGAGGCGCCCTCGCCGGCTATGGCCTCGCGCACGGCCTCCACATAGGCGTTGCCGGTGGCGGCGGATGCGTCGTCGACGTTGCACACATACAGCACGGGCTTGGATGTGAGCAGGAAGAGCTCGCGCACGAATTTCTGCTCGTCGGGCGTGTCGAAAGTCACGCTGCGCGCCGGCTTGCCCTGCTCCAGGGCCGCCTTGATGGCCTGCAGCACGTCGGCCTGCATGCGGGCCGCCTTGTCGCCGCCGGTCTGCGCCTGCTTGATGGTGCGTGCCAGGCGCGCGTCGACGGTTTCCATATCCTTGAGTAGCAGCTCATAGTCTATGATTTCCTTGTCGCGCACGGGGTCGACGGAGCCGTCGACGTGCGTGATGTTGTCGTCGTCGAAGCAGCGGAGCACGTGCAGTATGGCGTCGGTTTCGCGTATGTTGGCCAGGAACTTGTTGCCGAGGCCCTCGCCGCGCGAGGCGCCTTTTACAAGTCCGGCTATGTCGACAATCTCCACCGTGGCGGGCACGACGGAGCGCGGCTGACACATCTCCACCAGCCGCGTGAGGCGGTCGTCGGGCACGCTTATCACGCCCACGTTGGGTTCGATGGTGCAGAACGGGAAGTTGGCCGACTGGGCCTTGGCGTTTGACAGACAATTGAAAAGGGTGCTTTTACCCACATTGGGCAGACCCACTATGCCACATTTTAGAGCCATTTATGCTTGTATTATGTTTAACCGTGTTTTACGGTGCAAAGGTAGTGAAAAAACACCAAAAACGCGGCATCCGTAGGCCGGACGCCGCGCTTTTTTTATGGTTTACGATGTGATACGATGTGTGTCGGATCAGAAATTGAGGCCCAGACGCACACCGAAGGTGCCCCAGCTCAGGTTGTATGAGCCGTAGTAGGTGTCGACACTGCTTGTGTTGCCTTCCCACACGAGGCCGAGAGAAATGAGGCGTGTGAGATTCACACCGGCGCCCACCTCGTAGGCGAAGCCGGAGAGGTCGGTTTCGTCGGTGAATACCTGATAGCCAAGGCCGAAGTCGACGTACAGACCCTTGTCTGCAAAGAGCGCGGGCGAGTTGTAGCGGAAGCCGGAGAGGAAACGCAGCGAGAGCATTTCGCCGAAGTTTGCCACGTCGGTGTTCATGCCCACTTTGAGGATGTCCCAGTTGAAGCCGCTGCTTATGTGCCAGCGGTAGCCGGCGGTGAGGTCGAGGCCGAAGCCGGTATCGCAGTCACCGGTCATTACACCTACTGTGGGGTTGAAGAAAAAGCCGGAGTGGTTGAAGTCGGAATCGTCGCTCCACATGGTGGCTTCGCCTGCGCGCTGTGCGTTTGCGGCAAATGCGCCGAAAAGCATTACAAAAGCGATAAGAATTTTTTTCATTGCGTGAATAATTTAGAGGTTATGTGTTTAGAAGGTCTGTTCAGAGTTTGAAATCCATTTTCCACACGTTGTAGACACCGTCCACGGAGCCGCGCTGCGACACGAAGAATATCTCGCGGCCGTTGGGGGCCCACACGGCCGAAAGGTCGTTGCCGGGGTGGTAGGTGAGCTGTGTGAACTGCGTGCCGTCGACACGTATGGCGAATATGTCGGTGTTCATCTTCTTGCCTTTCTCGGCTATGGAGGTGCCGGTCACGAGCAGCCACTGCTTGTTCGGCGAAAGCACCGGGGTAGTGAAGCTGCGTCCGGGCTGCGAGAGTATGATTTCCTCCACGCCGGTCTTGAGGTTGACACGCCATATTTCGCTTTCCTTGCGGTCGGTGTAGCGTGCGCAGTATATCACGTCGGGGTTGCCGGGTATGAGGCAGGGAGTCATGCCGCGCGAGTAGTTGGAGAAGAGGTTTTTGTCGCGGTCGTAGCTCCAGATGCTGTACTGCGAGTAGCCTTCGCCGCGGTGGAAATAGATGTGCTTGCCGTCGGGAGTGATCTGTCCGGCGAAATCGTTGTCGCTGCCGGTGGATATCTGGCGCACCACGGCGCCCTGCGAGGCGTCCACGAGATACACGCCGTAGTGACCGCCGCGGAACTCGGTGAAGCAGATGGTCTTGCCGTCGGGGCTCCACGTGAAATCGGTCACACCAGTGCGGAAAGTGCGCTGGGTGCTCGCGCCGCCCTTCGTGGCTGCTTTCACCATCACGTTGGCGGCCTTGTTTTTCCAGTTTATGTAGGCTATCTTGGTGCCGTCGGGCGACACTGCTATCTGCGGGTTCACCCACCAGTCTATCACTGAGGAGTTCTTGATGCCCAGCAGCTTTCCGCCTTTGCTCACGAGCCACTCCGAGTTGACGCAGTCGGCATCGTCGGTGATTTTTTCGAATCTCACGCCGCCTTCTTCGGGCACATCAACCACCGAGAAATCAGGTTTCACCCGCTTGGCATCGGCGCCGGAGGCAAATGCTGCCACGCACAGCAGCGCAATCATTACTTTTTTCATGTGCAATATAGATAGAATCCGTTAGTTAATTATTGACGCAAATATACACACAAATTATTAAATATAATTAACACCCCCCCCCCCATTTTTAACTTATTTTAAGTGCGAGAGCCACACTTAGAGAGGCGCCGCGCGAAGCGGTGCGAACGCACCCTAAGCAGGCTCGCCGGCACGCGGCACAAATATTTCGGCACGCCACCGCACAGATTAAAGAAATAATTCGTAAATTTGCCAATGTGAAAACAGATAGCGAACTGCGAGCGATGAACGTGTATGCCCGCGGCGCCCGCGACGGCGCCCGCATGGGCGTGCTGCTGTGTGGCATATTCGCCTCATGGGCGCTGGCCGCGCGCTACGCCCCTGCGGCCCTGGCCTTCCCCCTGCTGTGCGTGGCCGTGCCGGTGGCGGCGTGGCTGATGCTGCGGCGCAGCTACCGCGCCGACCTCGGCATGAGCACCTTTTCGGCACTGTGGATGCACGGCATATGCATATTCTTCTTCGGCACCCTGCTCATGGCGGCCCTGGCCCTGGTGTGGCTGCGCTGGCTCGAGCCCGGGCTTATCCGCGAGAGCCTCACAGCCGCGGCCGACACCTACGCGCAGATAGGCACCCCCGAGGCCGCGCGCCTCGCCGCCGACGTGCACACCCTGCTGGAGCGCGGCATGCTCCCGAGGCCTGTCGACGTGGCCCTCGCCCTGCTGTGGGCGGGAGTGGCCTCCGGGTCTATACTTTCTATGGCTTTGTCGGCGATAATCCGCGCAGCGGGCTATCGCCCTAAAAAATAACACATCCCCACCCCAAACATGGATATTTCAGTAGTAGTACCTCTATACAACGAAGCCGAATCGCTGCCCGAGCTCGAGCAGTGGATTGCGCGTGTGATGCAAGCCAACGGCTTCAGCTATGAGATAATATTCGTGAACGACGGCAGCACCGACGACTCCTGGCAGGTGATATGCCGCCTGGCCGAAGCCAATCCCGCCGTGCACGGCATCTGCTTCAGACGCAACTACGGAAAAAGCCCGGCCCTCAACGTAGGCTTCGCCAAGGCGCAGGGCGATGTGGTGATTACCATGGACGCCGACCTCCAGGACTCGCCCGACGAAATCCCGGAGCTCTACCGCATGATACGCGAAGATGGCTACGACCTCGTGAGCGGATACAAGCAGAAGCGCTACGACCCCCTGTCGAAAACGATTCCCACCAAGCTCTTCAACGCCACGGCCCGGCGAGTGAGCGGCATACACAACCTGCACGACTTCAACTGCGGGCTGAAGGCCTACCGCAACAAGGTGGTGAAGCACATCGAGGTGTACGGCGACATGCACCGCTACATACCCTACCTGGCCAAGCTGGCCGGCTTCAACCGCATAGGCGAGAAAGTGGTGCACCACCAGGCGCGCAAATACGGCAAGACCAAATTCGGACTCGACCGCTTCGTCAACGGCTACCTGGACCTGATGACCCTGTGGTTCACAGGCAAGTTCGGCGGCAAGCCCATGCACTTTTTCGGCCTCGTGGGCTCGCTCATGTTTCTGCTCGGATTCATATCCACGGCCATCGTGGGCGGCATGAAGCTATACCACATGTATGCCGGCGAGCCGTACACGCTCGTCACCGACTCGCCCTACTTCTACCTGGCGCTGACACTCATGCTGCTCGGCGCGCAGATGTTCCTCGCCGGCTTCGTCGGCGAGCTCGTGGCCCGCAACGCCCCGGGCCGCAACCACTACGAAATAGACAACGAATTTTGAACGCTGAAACACTACCATAATGGAACTCAACTCTTTCGCCCAGTTCGCCAGCCTCGTGGAATCGCGCCACAGCTGCCGCAGATATAAGCCCGACGCCGCCGTGGGCCACGACCTCATACGCACCGTGCTCGACACCGCACGCCTGGCTCCCTCGGCCTGCAACCGCCAGCCCTGGAGCTTCATAGTGCTCGAAGGCGAGCAGGGACGCGAAATCTGCGCACGCGCCTACGACCGCGACTGGATACGCCAGGCGCCGACATTCATCATAGTGTGCGGCCACCACGACCAGGCATGGCACCGCCCCGACGACGGCAAAGACCACACGGATGTGGACGTGGCCATAGCCACCGAACACATCTGCCTGACAGCCACCACCCTCGGGCTCGGAACATGCTGGGTGTGCAATTTCGACCCCGTGGTGCTGCGCGCCGACCTGCACCTGCCCGCGGAGATAGAACCCGTGGCCATAATACCCATCGGCTACCCCGACTACGACGAAAAGGCTCCCGCGCGTAAACGCAAAGACCTCGACGACATAGTGCAATGGGGCGTTTAACAGCCGCCGCGGCTCTCGCCGCCCTGCTCGCCGCCACTGCCATCACCGCATGCAACAGCGACGGATGCCTCGACAACCAGAGCGCCCTGCCGCTGGCTGAATTCTACTCGTCGGCCACGCAGAGCGTGATTTCCGTCGACTCCCTCGAAGTGGTGGGCGTCGACGCTCCCGACGGCGACATACTCAGCGAGATGCGCCCGGCCAAGTCGCAGCTGTATCTGCCCATGCGCTCCACCAGGCAGTCCACGGCGTGGCGCTTCATATACCGGCAGAAGCATCTCGAGGCGCTCGGGCTCGAGGACCGCATCACGTTTGAATACGAATCCATCCCCTACTTTGCCAGCGAGGAGTGCGGAGCATCGTACCGCTACCGCGTCACACGCGTGGCATACACCACCACGCTAATCGACAGCATCGTGATGGCCGACTCGCTCATCACCAACGTCGACGCCGTGGCCATACGCATCTATTTCCGAACCGCCGGGCCCGACCAGGAGGGGGCCGAATCATGAACGCCATGCGCGCGGCCATAGTGGCCATGCTGTGTGTGGCGGCCGCCGCTGCAGGCGCGCAGGCGCAGCGCCGCATCACCCCGGTCAACACTGCGGCCACAGCCACACAGAGCCGCAACGAAACCAAAAACGACACCGCTGCGATAAACTCGCGGCGGCGCGCCGCATCGGTGAGCTTTGTCGACGACAAGGGACAGCTCGTGTGGGTCGACACCGTCACCGGCGACAAATGGATCGACAGCCTGGCACAGACATCGCACGGCATACCCAAGATGCAATACCCGCTGCTGCACTCCGTGTCGGTGGGCATCGACGTGTGGGACGCCGCCATGCGCCTGTTCGGACAGGACTACGGCCTCGCCGGCGTCTGCGCCGAGGTGAATCTCCACAACCGCTACATACCCGTACTGGAGGCCGGCCTCGGCAACGCCTCGCACACGCCCTCGGGCGGCGGCTACCGCTACCGCACGCCCGTGGCGCCGTATTTCAGAATCGGCGCCAACTACAATTTTCTGTACAACAGCAATCCCGACTATATGCTCACGGCCGGACTGCGCTACGGTTTCTCGGCTTTCGGCTGGAGCGTGAGCGATGTGGATGTGAACTCGCCCTACTGGCAGGAAACAGCCACGTTCGACATTCCCCGGCAGCACAACACCGCCGGATGGCTCGAAATATGCTTCGGGCTGCGCGTGAAGGTGGCAGGACCCGTGTCGGCCGGATGGATGTTCAAATACCACAGCCTGCTGCACTGCGGCAGCACGCCTTACGGCAGCCCGTGGTATATCCCGGGCTACGGCGCGCGCAAGGGCTCCATCACGGGAGCGTTCTACATCACCTACACACTGCCCCTGCGCCGCCACAAAAAAGAAGAGCCCGAAGCTGACGCGTCCGGGCTCTGACACAGCGTGGCTGCTGTCAGCGTATGTCTATGAGCTTGTGGGTCTGCAGCGAGAGGCGCCACCTCGGGTGGGCGAGTATGTAGGCCGCCACCTCGGCGGTGTTAAGGCCTGAACACGGCTGCAGAAAAAGCCTCGGCGCGGGCAGCAGGTCGGCCAGCGCCTCCACATCCTGACCTTCGTAGACCACTTTCAGCTCGTCGATGCGGTCCACCGCCCACGGCGCCTGCTTGGGCGAGCACGTGACCCAGTCGACGCCCGTAGGCACGGGCATGGAGCCGTTGGTTTCCACCTGTATGTAGAAGCCCGCGCCCTTGAGGGCGCGCACCAGCACATCGTCGAGCTGCAGCGTGGGCTCTCCGCCTGTCACCACCAGATGGCGCGCCGGCCATGCCGACACGGCGGCCACGATGGCATCGGCGTCCATTTCCGTGTAAGCGGCGAAATCCGTGTCGCAGAACTCGCAGCGGCGGTTGCAGCCGCTGAAGCGCAGAAACACGGCCGGAGTGCCCGTGTAGTATCCCTCGCCCTGCAGCGAGTAGAAGATTTCGTTCACCCTATACATCGTCGTCCACGGTATAAGTGGCCAGATTGCCTTCGCTCTCCTGCACGTCCACGCGGTAGCAGTTGGGTATCTGCTCGCATATCCAGCGCGCCATGTTCTCGGCCGTGGGGTTGAAATCCACCACGTCGTTTATGGCCGTGTGGTCGAGGCGGTCCATCACCCGGCGCTTGATGTGGGTGAAGTCAGTGACCATGCCGTTTTCGTCGAGCTCGCGTGCGCGGCAATACACATTGATTATCCAGTTGTGGCCGTGAAGCACCGAACACTTGCTCTCGTAGTTGAGGCGCAGGTAGTGGCTGGCCGATATTTCAAGACGTTTCTGTACGTAATACACGTTGCTTATGAATTTGAAGATTAACTGATCAGTCGGTAGGCTCCGAGGCGTCGGGCGGATTGACCACGGCTATGCCGCGCTCGGCCGCGAGCGCCACGAGAAAGTCGAGTGCGGCTTGACGCGTGTCGTCTATCTCGCAGTCTTTTATGGCCTGTTTGAGAGCGCTTGCCAGCATGCCCACGGGCGGGCTCGGCGGCAGTCCGAATATGTGCATTATCTCGTTGCCGTCCACCGGGTTGCGACGCGCGCGCTCGGCATCAAGGGTGCGTATGTACTCGTATTTGCGCTCCACGATGTCGAAATTTTCGAGAAAACGCTGCTTTTTCTCCTCGTTCTTGCTCGTGATGTCGGCACGGGCCAGAATCATGAGGTCGGCCAGGTCGTCCTCGGCATAGTTTACGAGCCTGCGCACAGCGCTGTCCGTCACCTCGTCCTCCACCAGGGCTATGGGCCGCATGTGCAGCTCCACGAGCTTCTGCACATAGCGCATCTCGGCGCCCATGCCCAGGCGCAGGCGGCTGAAGATGCGCGGCACCATCTTGGCGCCCACGAAGTTGTGGTTGTGGAAGGTCCATCCGCTGCGGTCGTCGAAGCGCTTCGTGGCCGGCTTGCCTATGTCGTGGAGCAGTGCGCCCCAGCGCAGCCACTCGTTGTCGCTGGCGGCGGCCACGGTGTCAAGCACCTGCAGCGTGTGGTAGAAATTGTCCTTGTGGCCGCGGCCGTGCACTATCTCCACTCCGGCCAGGGCCTCCAGCTCGGGGAAGATGAGGCGCATCAGGCCTGAGCGGTGCAGCAGGTCGAGCCCCACGGATGGCCGCGGCGAGCGCATTATCTTGCACAGCTCGTCCTTGATGCGCTCCACGGTGATGATTTCGATGCGCGCGGCGTTGCGGCAGATGGCCTCGAACGTGGCGGGCTCGATGTCGAACTGCAGCTGCGATGCGAAGCGCACGGCGCGCATCATGCGCAGGGGGTCGTCGCTGAAGGTCACGTCGGGGTCGAGGGGCGTGCGGATGGTGCGCGTGCGGATGTCGTCGAGGCCTCCGTAGAGGTCCACGAGCTCGCCGAACGTGGCTCCGTTGACGCTTATGGCCATGGCGTTGATGGTGAAATCGCGGCGCGCGATGTCCTCCTCGAGCGTGCCGCTCTCCACCACCGGGTTGCGCGAGTCGCGGGTGTAGCTCTCGCGGCGCGCGCCCACAAACTCCAGCTCCAGGGCCCCGCGGCGTATCTGTGCGGTGCCGTAGGTGCGGAACACGTTGACGCGCGTGCGGCGCCCCAGCCGGCGCGCCACGGCGTGGGCCAGGTCGATACCGCTGCCCACGGCCACGAAATCGATGTCCTTGCTGTGGCGTCCTATGATAAGGTCGCGCACGTAGCCGCCCACGGCATAGGCCGGCAGTCCGGCCTCGTCGGCGGCGGCCGCTATGGTTGCGAACACGGGGTCTTTAAGACGGTCGGCGAGATTCATTCGGCAAGATTTATAAGCTGTTCGGGCGCGTCGGTCAGGCACTCCATCGGAGAGCCGTCGGGGCGCACCACGTAGGTGTTCTCGATGCCCACGGCACCCACCCCGGGTATCACAAACTTGGGCTCGAGCGCAATGCACATTCCGGCCCGGAGCACGTCGCGCGAGCGCGGCGCTATCACCGGCGCCTCGTTTATCTCTATGCCGAGGCCGTGGCCCACGAATCCGGCGTGCTGCCTGTGGCCCATGAAGCAGTGCTCGAGTCCGGCCTCGCGGGCCATTTCGAGCGCCGTGGCATACATGTCGCACGCGGCGGCGCCGGGCGTGCCCGCGTCGGCCAGGCGGCGGCATATGGCGCGGCTGAGCTCGTGGGCGCGCACAGCCTCGTCGGGCAGGCTGCCCACGAAGAAGGTACGCGTCATGTCGGTCATATAGCCCGTGTAGTCGCCGTTCATGTCCACCATCACAGTGGTGCCGGGGCGTATCACGGTGCCGTCGGCGCCCACCGGCAGCGACGGGTCCATGCCGCGGCCGCCCATGGCGAAATCGTAGGGAGAGGGCGAGTCGGCGTTGTCGCCGGCCAGCACGTTGCCCATGAACAGCTCCATGTCGGAACCCGCTATGCGGAACTGCCCCAGGCAGCCCTCCAGGCGCGACACACGCTCTATGGCCACCTGCAGCTCGTAGTCGCTCATGCCCTCCCGGTAGAGCTGCGGTATGCGGCGGTACACGGCCGAGTGGCGCACGCCCGACAGACGCATCATGCGCAGCTGCTCGTCGGTCTTGACGGCGCGCACACTGCGCAGCGCGCCCGTGGCCGACGCAAAACGCACCTCAGGCCACTGCGCGGCAAAGGCGGCGCGGTAGCGCTCCACGGCGTCGTAGCTGCACACGCCCGTTTCCAGCGCCACGCACTCCGCGGCAGGAAGCATGGCGGCTATGCGGGCGGCGAAATCCTCGATTTTGCGCGCAGGCTCCACGGTGTCGCCCGTGAGATGCACGCAGCGGCGGAGGCCGTAGAGCGCTGCACCGCGGCGCGGCACGTAGGCGAAGCCGGCAAACACACGGCCCGTGAGCCAGTAAAGGTCGGCGTGGGCGGATATGAGCATGCCGTCGGCGTCCATCGCCTCCTGGAGGCGCGACAGGCGCAGCGCATACTCGGCGTCGGAAAGCAGTATCAGTCTGCTGTCGGATGTATTGCGGGGGGTCATAATTCAAGAAGTCGGTCAAACGAATCTATCGAGGCGTCGGCGCCCTCGGCGCTGCCGAAGCCGTAGGCGGCGTGCACGGCCGGGATGCCGGCCTCGTGGGCGGAGTCTATGTCGAGCTGCGTGTCGCCCACGTACACCGGCGTGCGGAAAGCGTTGCGACGCACCACCAGAGCTATGTTGTCGGCCTTGCTCAGGCCGTTTATGCCGTGGGCGGCACTGTCGTCGAACAGCTCGCCGAGCCCCGTGAAATCAAAGAAATTGCGCAGTCCCGAGGCTCCGCAGTTGCTCACCAGGCAGATGCGCGCACCGCGGCGGCGCAGCTCCTCGAGCACCTCGCGCACGCGCGGATACAGCACTCCGCCGCGCCGCGGCACTATCTCAGCCTCGAAGACGGCCATGCGCCGCATAAACTCGCCGCGGTCGTAGTCGCCGGGTATAAGAGCGTCCATGATGGCGTCCAGCGGCTTGCCCATCTGTGTGAACAGGCGGTCGCGGTCTATGCGCGGACAGTCGAGGCCGAAATCCTCTATCGTGGCGTTCCACACGTCGCAGTAGCCGTCCACGGCGTCCCACAGCGTGCCATCCATGTCAAAAATAAATGCGTCGTGGTTCATTGGCATATATGTCTGATGGTTTCTCTTTATGCACAGATACAGACCCCGGCGCCGCAAGGCGTCAGCGGGTCAGAAAAAACAGTCCCACCTGCTCTATGGCCTCGAGCGTGTCGACGCGCATGCAGTGGTGCAGCCGCAGGGTGTCGCCCGGCGCCAGTTCCAGCCCCCTCAGCAGCGTGTCGGAGTGCTCGAAGGTGAGGCCCATGCCGCGGCCGTGCCATGTGCCGAACACATCGGCCAGCTCCACGTCGCGGCGCCAGCGGCGGCCGTCCGGCGCCTCCAGCTCGAGCCACAGGTTGCTGTAGGGATAGGCGTCGCTGTGGCGCACGCACACCACCACATCGCCCCGCATGGCGGCCGAGTCGGCGCCGGGCAGCGCCGTCACGGCAAACTCGAGCGTGTCGGTGTAGCGCCATCCTTCGGCCGGTATGGCACGGAAGGCGCTATAGCCCACGTCGGCGCCGTCGCCGGCACAGGCGGCCGTCAGCCACACCAGCAGGGGCAATATCAGGGCGGAAGCGTGGCGCATGGCTATTCTTTTGCGTTAGAAGCGTCGCCGGAGCCTTCCGGGCGGTTGCCGCCGCGGCCGCGGCGGCGGCGCGACTGCTTGCCCGAGGGCGCTCCCTGCTGCTGCGGCGCGGCAGGCTGAGGCTTGTCGGGCGCGGGGCGTCCCTCGCCTTTGGGCTTCTGCCTTGTGCCTTCCTGCACGTCGGGCGTCTTGGCTTTCGGCTTGCGTTTTTTCTTCTTCTTTTTGTCGAAGCGCGTGAGGTCGTCCTGCCCGAGCAGGTCGCCGTAGGCCTTGGCCTCCTTCGGGCGCGCCTGCTGCTCCTCGCTCTCGAGCGTGAGCGGCTTCTCGCCGGCCTTGTTGAGCGCTATCACCTCGAAGGCACGGTCGGCGTCGATGGTCACAAGGTTTGCGGCCATGCGCTTGTCGGTGCTGTAGGTGATCTGGCGGCGGAATATGTCGGTCTTGAAATGGAAATACGTGGCGTCGGCCGTTTCGAGGCGTATCTCGCGGCTGGGCAGGCTCTTGACGGCCTCCACATAGGCATCCACCTCGAAATTGAGGCAACACTTGAGCTTGGCGCACTGGCCGGCCAGCTTCTGCGGGTTGAGCGAGATGTCCTGATAGCGGGCGGCGCCGGTGGCCACGCTCACGAAATTGGTCATCCAGCTCGAGCAGCACAGCGGCCGTCCGCAGGGTCCGATGCCGCCTATGCGGCCGGCTTCCTGGCGCGCGCCTATCTGCTTCATCTCGATGCGCACCTTGAATTTCTCGGCCAGCACCTTTATGAGCTGTCGGAAATCGACGCGCTCGTCGGCTATGTAGTAGAAAATGGCCTTGTTGCCGTCGCCCTGAAACTCCACGTCCCCTATCTTCATGTTCAGCCCGAGCTCGTCGGCTATGCGCCTGGCGCGTATCATGGTCTGATGCTCGCGTGCGCGCGCCTCGCGGTATTTCTCGAGGTCGGCGGCCTTGGCCTTGCGGAACACACGCTTTATCTCGGGCTCGTTTTTGGAGCGTCGGCGCAGCCGCAGCTTCACGAGCGGCCCCGTGAGCGTGACGCGCCCGATGTCGTGGCCCGGCGCGGCCTCCACGGCCACCATGTCGCCCACCTCGAGGCTGAGGTGAGTGGAGTTGCGGTATATGCCCTTGCGCGTGTTCTTGAACTGCACCTCCACGAGGTCGCAGTCGCCGGCGGGGATGTCCGAAAGCCAGTCGTAGCAGTCCAGCTTTCCGCGCGGCTCACGCCCGCATCCGCCGCATGCCCCGGCGCATCCGTCGGTGCATCCGCCGCAGCCGGCGCATTTCTTGTCGTCGTCGGTATCGGCCATTATTTCGCGAAGCTAACAGAACGTGTTTCGCGGATAACGGTGATTTTCACCTGTCCGGGATATGTCATCTCGTCCTGGATGCGGCGCGCTATCTCGGCCGAGAGTTTTTCGGTCTGTGCGTCGTCAATCTTGTCGGCGCCTACGATTACGCGCAGCTCGCGGCCGGCCTGTATGGCATAGGTCTTGAGCACGCCGGGATAGCTCATGGCCAGCTGCTCGAGGTCGTTGAGGCGCTTGATGTAGGCCTCCACTATCTCGCGGCGGGCGCCGGGACGGGCACCGCTTATGGCGTCGCACACCTGCACGATGGGGGCCAGCAGCGATGTCTGCTCCACCTCGTCGTGGTGGGCGCCTATGGCGTTGCATATCTCGGGTTTCTCCTTGTATTTCTCGGCCAGCTTCATGCCCAGCAGTGCGTGGGGCAGTTCGGGCTCCTCGTCGGGCACCTTGCCTATGTCGTGCAGCAGGCCTGCGCGGCGTGCTTTCTTGGGGTTAAGGCCGAGCTCGGCGGCCATGATGGCGCAGAGGTTGGCCGTTTCGCGCGAGTGCTGCAGCAGGTTCTGACCATAGCTCGAGCGGTATTTCATCTTGCCCACCATGCGTATGAGGTCGGGGTGCAGGCCGTGTATGCCGAGGTCTATGGCTGTGCGCTTGCCGGTTTCCACGATTTCTTCCTCCACCTGCTTGCGCACCTTGGCCACTACCTCCTCGATGCGCGCCGGGTGTATGCGGCCGTCGGCCACCAGCTGGTGCAGCGCCAGGCGTGCCACCTCGCGGCGCACGGGGTCGAAGCCGCTGAGCACGATGGCCTCGGGCGTGTCGTCCACTATGATTTCTATGCCCGTGGCGGCCTCGAGGGCGCGTATGTTGCGGCCTTCGCGGCCTATGATGCGGCCCTTGATTTCGTCGCTGTCGATGTGAAACACCGTCACGGAGTTCTCGATGGCAGTTTCGGTGGCCACGCGCTGGATGCTCTGTACCACGATGCGTTTGGCCTCCTTGTTGGCCGTGAGCTTGGCCTCGTCCATTATGTCGTTGATGTAGCTGGCGGCGGCGGTCTTGGCCTCGTCGCGCAGCGACTCTATGAGTTTTTCCTTGGCTTCCTCGCTGCTCAGACCGCTGATGTGTTCGAGCTGCTCGCGGGCCTGGCTCTGCAGCTTCTCGAGGTCGGCGGCACGTGCGTCGAGCGTGGCGGCGCGGGCCTCAAGAGTAGTGCGCGCGGCTTCCACCTCGTTGCGTGCGCGTTGGTTTTCGCTCTGCTGCTGGTTGAGCTGCAGCTCGCGCTGCTTGAGTTTGGCGTCGCGCTGGTCGGCCTGGCTCTGGCGGCGTGCGGCCTGCTTTTCGGCTTCGGTGGTGATGCGCATTGCCTCCTCGCGGCCTTCGAGCTCGCGGGTGCGGCGTATGTCGTCGGCCTCGCGCTCGGCGTCGGCTATTATCTCTTTGGCACGCGTGCGGGCCATTCGGCGCTGCACCGCCACAGTGACACCCACTGCCAGGGCGGCAGCGAGCACCACGAGGGCTATGATAGTGATCGGACTGGAAATCATATTTTGTTTTCGGGGTTGTTAATTATGTTAATATTAATGTTTTCTCAAAAAAATAAAACCGCGCCGGCACAGAGGCGCTGCATGGTGCAGACACCGCTTGCTGGTGCGGGGATGTGTGCTGACTGTGGCCGCCTTGCTCTGCGGCCCCTGAGCCGGGGCTGCGGCGGCGTGGGCCGTCGGTGTCAGGCCTCCTCCGAGGCTCCGTCCACTTCGGGTTCCAGGATACGGTCGAGGCGCTTCTCGAAATCGGCGAGCACGTCGCCTTGCGCGTTCAGCAGCTCCGTCTTGCGGTAGTAGAGCTCGGCGAAGGCCAGGGCCACGCGAGCCATCACTTCCATCGGCGACTGCCGCTTGCCGGAGGCGCTGCGCCACTGGTCGTAGAGCTTGTTGATGTGGTACTCGGCTCTGCGGTATATGGCTTCTTCGGAGCGCTTGATGTCGAAGCGTATCGGCTCGACATCGGCAATCTTTATCGTTATACGTAAGTTTTCTGTCATCTGTCAGCGTCGTTCGGGAGCGGCGGCTCAGTCGGCAAGGTCGGCTATGCACCGGTCGATATCCCGCACCAATTCGTCGATCATGGCCTTGGTGTGCTCCACCTGCTCCGCGCCGGAAGCCACAGTGTGGCTCACCGTCAGATACTCGAGCCGCAGCTCCAGCGCCTCGGCAGCCTGCCGGCTGCGACGCAGTTCGTCGTTCAGCCGCTCTATCTCGGCGCGCGCCTGCGCGAGGCGCTGCTGCATCAGGGCGTACTTTTCCATTACCAGCGTGGTCTTGGCATTGACACGCTCAAGCTGTTGGCGAAGATCCGTAGCCATTAATCTATAGAATTTTTACAAAATTACGCTTTTTTTCTCATCCGCGCCAACAATCCTTGTATTTTTTTGCACACAACGGCTTTTTGAGTGCAGGATTTTACAGGCAGAGTATAAGAAAAGCGGGAGAAAACATATGTTTCCTCCCGCAGGGTTGGGGGTGTGCCGACGGTTTCTCACGAATACGGCGACACTGTTCTATCTTGTCTTTTTATGTGTGTGTTTTTTTGTTGTCTAACGTTTGATCACATGCACGTCGCTGCAGTTGTGATACCAGCGGCGCTCGTCGGGGTCGGTCACGTCGTAGACGGGGTTCGACGCCCAGGCGGGGAAATCGCTGTAGGCCACACTGATGCGGGTGCGCTCCACGGGCCAGAACCATTTGCCGCGCTCCTGATACAGCAGTATCATCTGCGGAGCCTCGCCGATGCCGGGAGGGGTGACGTCGGTGACACGCGAACCGTCGGCACGCGTAACGCGCAGGAAGAAGCCGCCCATGTTCTTGCGGTAGCCGGCGCCCGCGGGGTCCGACGTGATGGTAAAGTCCTCGGGCACGTCGATGGCTATCATATGCTCCTCGCCGGGAGTGAAGGTGAGGCCCGTGGTGTTTATCATCGTGGTGAAATCCGTGCCGCCGCAGTTCAGGTGCCACTCGTTGCCTATCTGCTTGTGCTCGCCGTTTTCGTCCTCGCGCATCAGGTAGGTTTCGAGCGTGCCGCCGGCTGCAAGGGGCGTGATGTAGGCCTTGGTTTCGCCGGCCACATGGCTCACCTCAAACACCACGTCGTTGAAGTCGAAATCGTCCTTGTCGCCGAGGTCCTCGCAGGCTATGAGCCACTTGATGGGCTCCGGCTTTTTCTCGTCGACTATTATCACGGGGTCGTCGCCGCCGTTGGGATACGTTTCTATCAGGAACACGATGTCGTTGAGGTCCATGTCGGAATCATGCTTCGTGTCGGTTTCGGGCCAGTCCTCGAAGGCAAGGTATCGCCAGCTGTACTTTATGCCCCGCCACGTGGTGGCATGGCTGGCGTGCGCGCCCTCCACTTTTTCCCACTCGCTGTACTGGCCGTCGTATTTTCCGTTGGCGCGGTCGCCCACAGGAATCCATCGCTGGTCGGGGTTGCGCTCGCTCATGGAGTAAAAGCGCACCAGATTGCCGTGGCTATCTTTCGCATCCTGCTCTATGTAGGCTCCGTAGGGGCGGTCAATGTCGTCGAAATGCACTTTTATGCCTTTGGACACAAGCGAGTGGTTTTTCCACACGTTGTAGTTCGGGTTGTTTCCGGTGCCCACCGCCGTCGGATTGCCATAGCTATAGTACGTGTAGGTGACATCGATCTTGGTGCCTGCGGTGTCGAAAGACCATCGGTACACATAGTTGAAACGGTTGTCTTCGGGCGCGTCGCGCTCGGTCGACATACCCAGCACATCGGTCATATACTCGCGGCAGGCCATGGTCACGTTTCTATCCGCGAGGCTGGTGGTCGACTCATCCAGGTTGTCGGGATAGCCCCATGCAGCTCCTTGCTTCAGCTCGTCGAAATCCACGCCCCATTTTTCGCGTATGGGAACGAATTTAGGATCGTCGTACGCAATGGTCAGCTGCTTGGTGTTGGAATCCACCTTGTAGAGCACGAGGTCGTCGCTGAATTCCGCCTCCTTGTCCATATGATACACCGGCACGCGCACTATCTCGTCGCCCTCCATATAATAGAAGCCGAGCGTGTGGCGCTGCGACGTCTGCCAGAAGAGCGGACGCACCACGATGTCGTTGGTCTTGAAGCGGAACATGAAATCGCTGTGCACGCCCTCGCGGTTGGCATTATAGCATCCTTCCGGCATCTGGCGGCGGAATATGGTGGCGTCGGGGCTCGGCACCACCATCCACTCGTGCTCATCCTCCACCACCGAAGTGCTGATCAGTGTGCCGGGTGTGGTGTCCACAATGCCGAAGGTGACGCCGGAGCCAATGGCGGCGGTCTTGGCGCTTTCGCCGCAGTACACGCGCACCTCGTTCACGCCGCGGGGCATGTCGAAGCTGATTTTGCGCGAGCCGCTTATGTCGGCATAGTGCGCGAGAAGATATTCCTTGCCGCCTATTTCGGCAGTCACGCGTATGTCGGAACCGGCGGGGGCGTCAACGTCGACACTGCCACGGGTGGCGTTGTTCCAGTCGTGCGCGCCGTTTATTGTTCCGAAGGTTTTCACCCACTCGCGCGTATAAAGTTCGGAATTCGGAATTTCGGGCACCTGATCGGTGCAGCCGGCCAATACAAGGGCCACGGCTCCCGCGAGCGGGAGCAGACGCGACGCAGACTTGTATGTTTTTAGTTCAAGAGTACTCATATCCTTAGCAACAGACAATCTCTGTCTGACAAAATGCTTGCAAAAGTACTTAAAATGAGCTGAATTCTCTACCCCCCCCCGTTAATTTTTGTTAAACAGACCAACATATCTGAATTTGTTTTCGAATTCGGGTCACCAAATAACAATAGCAAAAAATAGTGAACCAAAATAAAAAAAACGGACGGAAGCCTTTATTCATCGGCGTTCCGTCCGTGTTTCGCAACGGCGCTTTCTCGCGAGAGCGCTGAGGCTGTGCTAATATTATATGATGTGTGTTTTTGTTGACTAACGTTTGATCACATGCACGTCGCTGCGCTTGTGGTACCAACGGCGTTCGCCGGGGTTCACCACGTCGTAGATGGGATTGGAAGCCCACTCGGGGAAATCCTCATAGGCCACGCTGATGCGTGTGCGCTCCACGGGCCAGAACCACTTGCCGTCCTCCTGATAGAGGAGTATCATCTGCGGGGCCTCACCGACGCCGGGTGCGGTGACTTCGGTGGTCACGTTGCCGTCGGCATCAAGCACGCGCAGGTAGAAGCCGCCCATGTTCTTGCGGTAGCTGTCGGCTGTGGTGGGGTCGGAGGTGATGGTGAAATCCTCGGGTACGTCGATGGCTATCACATGCTCCTCGCCGGGAGTGAAAGTGAGAGCAGTGGTGTTGATCATGCTCTTGAAATCCTTACCGCCGCAGTTCAGGTGCCACTCGTTGCCTATCTGCAGGTGCTGGCCGCTCTCGTCCACACGCATCAGGTAGGTTTCGAGTGTGCCGCCTGCTGCCAGAGGCGTGATGTAGGCCTTGGTTTCGCCGGCCACATGGCTCACCTCAAACACCACGTCGTTGAAGTCGAAATCGTCCTTGTCGCCGAGGTCCTCGCAGGCTATGAGCCACTTGACGGGTTCGGGCTCGGGCACGTGGTCGGGGTCCTTGTCCTTGATTTCCACAGGCTCGATGCCGTCGAGCAGAAACACGATGTCCTGCATGTCGAAGTCGTTTGTGCCGCGGTTGTAGTTTTCGCCGTCGCTTATTACGCCGCCGTCCTCAAACGACAGATAGCGCCAGTCGTACTTCTCGCCCACCCACGTGGCTGCACGCGGCGTGCGGCGTTCGGATATGCTTTCGAAATCGCTGTCGGCATATAAGCCGTCGGAACCGCGCACAGCGCCTTCCTTCGGCTGCCAGCGCACGCCCTTGTTGAGCGAGCTGAGCGAATAAAAATAATCGCCCTGGAACCACGGCTGGTCTTCGTACTCGAAACCGTCCTTATTCCAGCCCGAGAGTATATAGAAACCATACTCGCGGCTTATGTCGTCCACATGCACGCGGATGCCTTTCGACACGAGCGACTTGTAGGCCTCGATATGCTCCTGGGTCTTGCCGGTGCCGCCGAAGGTCTGTCCGTTGGTGGGCGCCTCAGGGGTGTCGTAGTCGAAATAGGTATATGTGATTATGAAGCGGTCGTCGCCGTCGAAGCGCCAGCGGTACACATAGTTGAAGCGGCCGTCCTCGGCGGCGTCGCGGCTGTTGACCAGCCCCTTCACTTCCTGAAGGTACTGGCGCGCGGCGAACGTCACATGGCGGTCGTCCTTGGCCGTGGTCTTGCTTGTGTCGAAATTGTCGCGGCTCGAGAGCTCCTCCACCACCACGCCGTTGTCGGCGAAGCAGCGCATAAGTTCTTCGTCGTTGGTATAGTCTTCCACCACGGCCTCTTTCACATGCGACTGCACGATGCTGAGCACAAGGTCGTCGGAGTAGTCGTTCACCTTGTCCATGTCGTAGAGGGGTATGCGCACAGGCTCGTCGTTCTCGTCGAGATAAAACATGCCGAGGCGATGGAAATGCGACGTGTCCCAGAAGAGCGGACGCAGTATGAACTCGTTGTCCGTAAACTTGAACATGAAATCGGTGGTGACGCCCTCGCGGTCTATGTTGTAGGCGGCTTCGGGCATCTTGCGGCGGAACACGGTGGCGTTGAGAAACGGCACCACCCACCACTCGCTCTCGTCGGTGCACAGGCTGGCCGTGACGCCACACTCGGGATATTTCTGCGAGGGGTCTATGGTAGCGCGCGAGCCGCCGAACGACACCTTACCGCCCACGGTAGTAGCTATTCGTTGCGCGCCGCACTGCACGGTGATGTCGTTCACGCCGCGGGGCATATCGAAAGCGAGCGTGCGCGAGCCGCTCACGCCGGAATAGTTGGCCAGGAGATAGTTTTTGCCGCCTACGAGGGCAGTGACCTTGACGTTGGAGCCGCCGGGCACGTCGACGCTCACGCTGCCGCGCGTGGCATTGTTCCAGTCGTTGTTTCCGTTGATTACACCGAAAGTCTTCACCCATTCGCGGGTGTAAAGTTCCGACGACGGCAGGTCCGGCACCACGTCGGTGCAGCCGCAGGCCAGCGCGGCAAGGGTGCCGGCTGCAATAAGTGTTTTGGGTTTAAGCATGTATTTTTCCGATTAAACTAAGGGGTAGACAATGATTGGGTTGACACGATAAAACCATGCGGACAGATACTGTCCTGCAATCGCTTACAAAGGTAAGCAATATGTACCTTATATCGGGGGGGGGGGGGGGGGGGGGGGGGGGGGGGGGGGGGGGGGGGGGGGGGGGG
>CAMWTJ010000014.1 GCA_947177185.1 uncultured Porphyromonadaceae bacterium
CCCTCGTCTGCAAGAATTAATCCATCTCGAAATACACGACCCACGGTTTAACAAATATTGGGGAACGGGGTCTAAGACTCCGTCTGCGGGCCGTTCGGATAATAAAATGCGCGTGCGCGCGTTATACCGTATAGTAAGATATGTTTTCCACAATGAAAAAGACCACACTTTGCGCCGTGATAGCAGCCACCGCCCTGGTGGCGGCCGCGAAAAAACAGGCCGACCCTGTGCTCATGAACGTAGCCGGCAAGAACGTGCCGCTGAGCGAGTTTGAATACCTCTACAACAAAAACAACACCCAGCAGCTCGAGCCGCTGAGCCCCGACCGATACCTCCAGATGTTTGTAGACTACAAACTCAAGGTGGCCGACGCCGAGGCCGCCGGCCTCGACACCACCGCCGCCTTCCGCACGGAGTATCTGCAGTATCGCGACGAGCTGGCCAAGCCCTACATGCGCGACGAAAGCGCCCTCGACAGCCTCGTGGCCGAGGCCTACAGCCACTACGGCCGCACCGTGCGCGTGAGCCACATCATGCTGCCTCAGGGCGCGGCATCGCGCCAGGCGCTCGACTCGCTGCGCGCCGACATTAAGGCCGGACGCATCAGCTTCGAGCAGGCGGCCATGCAGCGCAGCATCGACAAGCCGTCGGCCATGCGCGGCGGCGCCATGGGCAATGTGCTGCCCGGACGCTTCCCCTGGGCCTTCGAAAAGGCCGCCTACGACACGCCCGAGGGCGAGATTTCAGCCCCGGTCAACAGCGGCTTCGGATGGCACCTGGTGCGCGTCGACGCCGTGAGCCCGTCGGAAGGCGAGGTGCACGCCGCCCACATACTGCGCCTGACGCGCGGCCTCGACGCCGAAAGCGCCGCGCGCGAGCACGCCGTGATAGACTCGCTGCACGCCGTGGCTGCCGCCGGCGGCGATTTCGCCGACCTTGCGCGCCGCTTCTCGCAGGACCCCGGCTCGGGCGCGCGCGGCGGCGACCTCGGATGGTTCGGCCGCGGCATGATGGTGCAGCCCTTCGACAGCATCGCGTTCGCGCTGCCCGACGGAGGCCTCTCGGAGCCTTTCCTCACCGACTTCGGATGGCATATCATATACAAGAACGAATCGCGCAAGGAACGCGCGCTCGAAGAGCTGCGCCCGGAGATTGAAAAGGCCATGAGCCGCGACGACCGCTCGACGGCTCCCGAACGCGCCTTCGCGCGCCGTGCCGTGGCCGAACGCGGCGGCGCACCCGTGGCCGCCACCGTGGCCGCCCTGCGCGCGGCCATAGCCGCCGCTGCCGACGGCACCGCCCTCGACTCGCTGCTGGCATCGCCCGCGCTGGCGTCGCTGCAGGCCTACAGACTGCGCCCGGCAGGCGCCACCCTGGCCGACGTGGCACCGCGCGTGGCCGGCGTGCTCGTGGCCGAGGCCGACCGCGCATCGGCCGTGGAAGCCGCCGAAGCAGCCATAGAAAGCGCCATGCAGGAAGCCGCGCTCGACGACGCGCGCGCCACGCTCATGGCCACCAACACCGACTACCGCAACCTCATGAACGAATACCGCGACGGCATCCTGCTCTTCGAGATAGCCAACTCCAAGGTGTGGGAGCGCGCCGGCAAGGACACCGAAGGCCTCGAGGCCTTCTTCGAGGCCAACCGCGACAAGTATGCGTGGGACGCGCCGCGCTTCAAGAGCTACGTGGTGTTCGCCGCCACAGACAGCCTCGTGCAGGAGGCTGTGGCCTTCGCCGCAGCCGTCGACGCCGCCGACCCCTCGGCGTTCGTGGAGGCCATGCGCGCGCGCTTCGGACGCGACGTGCGCGTGGAGCGCGTGCTCGCAGCCAAGGGCGAGAATCCCGTGACCGACTACCTGGCCTTCGGCGGCGAGCGTCCCGAGCCCAAGAGCAAGCAGTGGGCCTGCTACGCTGCCGTGGGCGGCAGGGTGATCAACTCGCCCGAGAGCGTGGCCGACGTGCGCGCAGCAGCCGTGGCCGACTACCAGGCCGCCCTCGAAGCCGAGTGGCTGAAGGAGCTGCACGCACGCTACAAGGTGAAAATCAACAAGAAAACCCTCAAAAAAATAGGCGGATGACCGGCATCCGACGCATAGCCCTGTATGGAATCGTGGCCACCGCCCTGTGCGGGTGCGGCCACGATTCCGCACAAAAGGCCGCCGAAGGCGCCCTGGCGCGGGTGGGCCTCGCCACGCTCTCGCGGGCGGAGGTGGCCGCGGCGCTGCCCGCGGGACTGAGCGCCGACGACAGCGTGCGCCTCGCGCGCGCGTACGTTCGTAACTGGATAGACACGCGCCTGGTGGAGGATGTGGCCGCCGAACACGTCGACATGGCCACCATAGAGCGCATGACGGCCGCCTACCGCCGCGACCTCATAATGCGCGAATACCGCGAGCGCATGTTCGCCGCCGAGGCGGTGGAGTTCGCCGACAGCGTGGTCGACGACTACTACAGCCGCCACAGCGCCGACTTCGTGCTGCAGCGCCCGCTCATACGCGGCGTGTACATCAAGCTGCCCGACGACAGCAAGGCGCTCAAGGCCATACGACGCCTGTACCGCTCCACACGCCCCGACGACATGGACCGCCTCGAAAAAGAAGCCCTCGGCGAAGCCATACACTACGACTACTTCCGCGACCGCTGGATAGACTGGGAGCAGGTGGACGCACGCATACCCTACGACTTCGGCAACTCGCCGGCGGAGTTCCTGCGCACGCACCGCAACCTCGACGTGTCGCTCGGCGGCTTCACCTACCTGCTCGACGTGTCGGACGTGCTGCCCGCCGGCTCGGCCATGCCGCCCGAAGCCGCCCGCCCGCTGATCGAAGAACGCCTGCTGGCCGAACGGCGCCGCGCCTACGACGCCGCCCTGCGGCAGCGCCTCTACGACTCGGCAATAGAAGCAGGGCGCGCCCAGGTGTACGAATAGCCCGCGCGAGAACGCAAAAATGGCGCACAGCCGTGCACGCGCCGCCAGATAAAAGATTCTCGCGAAGCCTCCGCGAGCGCCAACTCACTATCGCCCAAATGATTACGCATCATTTCGGGCGATTTTTCCATCCACAAACCAGTCGCCGAAAAATCAAAAATAGACACAACAGCATTTTGCGCTTGCGATTTCGAAAAAAAATGCTAACTTTGTGCTCTAATTGCGAATTGATGACACCTGCATTTCAATGGATATGCGATGGGGTGCAACTTCAAGGCGTTGACACCCGAAGACTTGAACAATGGATTGAACAAGTCGTGGCATCGCACAACCGTTTTCTTGGCCCCGTCAGCTACATCTTCTGCGACGACGAACGCATACTCGAGGTAAACCGTCAGTTCCTGAATCACGACTACTACACGGACATTATCACATTCGACTACTCGCGCGGGCGAGTGGTCAGCGGCGACCTGTTCATATCGCTCGACACAGTGCGCAGCAACGCCGCCCTCGTGGGCGCCACCTACGACCGCGAGCTGCGCCGCGTGATCATACACGGCATCCTGCACCTCTGCGGCATCAACGACAAAGGTCCCGGCGAGCGCGAAATCATGGAAAAGCACGAAAACGCCGCCCTGGCCATGCTGCCCCCCGGCGTGTGAGCCAAATGTGCGAGTCCGATACAGAAAAACCATTGCGCAAATGAATTTCGATTACGATGTGATTGTTGTCGGTGCCGGCCACGCCGGCTGCGAGGCAGCCAGCGCCGCCGCCCGCCTGGGAGCGCGCACACTGCTCGTGACCCACGACATGAACAAAATAGCGCAGATGAGCTGCAACCCCGCCATAGGCGGCATAGCCAAAGGCCAGATAGTGCGCGAAATCGACGCCCTCGGCGGCCACACCGCACGCATCACCGACGCCACAGCCATACAACTGCGCATGCTCAACCGCTCCAAAGGCCCCGCCATGTGGAGCCCCCGCGCGCAGTCGGACCGCGCCCGCTTCTCGGCCATGTGGCGCCACACACTCGAACACACCCCCGGCCTCGACATGTGGCAGGACGCCGTCACACGCCTGCTCACCGACCCCGCCGGCACCACCGTGCAAGGCATCGAAACAGCCCAGGGAGCCACCTTCCGCGCCTCCAAAGTAGTGCTCACCACAGGCACCTTCCTCGGCGGCCTCATGCACATAGGCCGCGTGCAGATGCCCGGCGGCCGCATCTCCGAACCCGCCAGTCACGGCATCACCGAACAGCTCACCGCCCTCGGATTCACCGCCGACCGCATGAAAACAGGCACCCCCGTGCGCATCGACGGACGCAGCGTAGACTGGAGCCTCACCGAAGAACAGCCCGACGAAGAAGACTTCCACCGCTTCTCCTACGGCCCCGCCCCCGCAGCCCCACTGCGCCGCCGCCCCTGCCACACCGTGATGACCAACGAACACACCCACGAAATACTGCGCCGCGGCCTTCCCGACTCCCCCCTCTACAACGGCCAGATAAAAAGCATAGGCCCCCGCTACTGCCCCTCCATCGAAACCAAAATAGTCACCTTCGCCGACAAAACCGAACACCACCTCTTCCTCGAACCCGAAGGCCAGGACACCACCGAATACTACCTCAACGGCTTCTCCTCGTCGCTGCCCATGCACATACAGATAGAAGCCCTGCAGACCATCCCCGCCCTGCGCAACGTGCAGATATACCGCCCCGGCTACGCCATCGAATACGACTTCTTCGACCCCACGCAGCTGCACCACACCCTCGAAACCCGCCTCATGCACGGCCTCTACTTCGCCGGCCAGATCAACGGCACCACAGGCTACGAAGAAGCCGCCGGCCAAGGCCTCGTGGCCGGCGCCAACGCCGCCCTCGCCGCCCAAGGCCGCGCCCCCCTCACCCTGCGCCGCGACCAAGCCTACATAGGCGTGCTCATAGACGACCTCGTGACCAAAGGCGTCGACGAACCATACCGCATGTTCACCTCCCGCGCCGAATACCGCATACTCCTGCGCCAGGACAACGCCGACGAACGCCTCACCCCCCTGGCCCACGCCATAGGCCTCGCCGACGACACCCGCATGCAACGCCTCACCGAAAAAACCGCCTGGCGCGACGCCATCACCGAACTCGCCGCCACCCTCTCCGTGCGCGCCGCCGACATCAACCCCACACTCGAAGCCCACGGCGAAGCACCCCTGCAACAAGGCGTAAAACTACAGACAGTGCTCATGCGCCCCCGCATAAGCATACACCACATAGCACCCGCAGTGCCCGCCCTGCAACAACTCCTCCAGAGCATCCCCGCCGACCGCCGCGACGAAGTGGCCGAAAGCGCCGAGATACTCATCAAATACGACGGCTACATACGCCGCGAACAAGCCGCCGCCGACCGCCTCCGCCGCCTCGACGACGTGCGCCTCGACGACAAACTCGACTACAACACCATCACAGCCCTCAGCACCGAAGCACGCCAGAAACTAAACGCCCGGCGCCCCGCCACACTCGGCCACGCCTCACGCATACCCGGCATATCGCCCGCCGACGTCAACGTGCTGCTCGTGATGCTCAACAAACCGTACTAAATTGTTCCACGTGGAACAAAACTAAAATAATCTTCCGCAAATCAATCATTTAACTACTTATCCGAAATGGAATATATCAAATCTAAGATTCGTGACGTGCAGGACTTTCCCTCTAAGGGCATCCTGTTCAAGGACCTCACGACTGCTTTCAAAGACCCCCGCGCGCTGCACATCATAGGCTGGGACCTGTCGCAGCTGTATCGCGACAAGGGTGTGACGAAGGTGGTGGGCATTGAATCGCGCGGTTTTATCGGCGGTTCGATTCTCGCTTTCGAACTCGGTGCCGGTTTTGTGCCGGCGCGCAAGCCGGGCAAGTTGCCTGCCGACACCGTGAAGCTGGAGTATGCCAAGGAGTATGGCACTGATACCATCGAGATGCACCGCGATGCTATCGGGCCCGACGATGTGGTGGTGATCCACGACGATGTGCTCGCCACCGGCGGCACCATGGCAGCCTGCTACGAGCTGGTGAAGAGCATGAACCCGAAGAAAATCTATATCAGCTTCATTATCGAGCTCGAGGCATTGGGCGGCCGCGCCAATCTGCCGGAGGGCGCCGATGTGACGTCGCTGATAAAATACTGATGCAGCAAAACAGTCGGGGGCCTTGCACGGGCCCTCGATTTTTTTGCGCCGCACAGTGCGATATTGCATACGCTTATGAGAATAGTGATACAACGCGTGAGCCGCGCTTCCGTCACCGCCGACGGCGAGCTGACGGGCAGCATTGGTCCGGGGCTGATGGTGCTCGTGGGCGTGGAACACGGCGACACCCCCGACGACGCCGCGTGGCTCGCGGGCAAGACCGCAGGGCTGCGCATCTTCAACGACGAGTGCGGGGTGATGAACCGCTCCGTGGCCGACACAGGCGGCGGTGTGCTCGCCGTGAGCCAGTTTACGCTTACGGCCGGCACACGCAAGGGCAATCGCCCGAGCTACATCCGCGCCGCGGGCCACGACGTGGCCGTGCCGCTCTACGAGCTATACTGCCGCCTCGTGGGCGAGGCCCTGGGCACTACGGTGCAGAAAGGACGCTTCGGCGCCGACATGCAGGTGGACCTGACCAACGACGGCCCCGTGACCATAATCATAGACTCGCGCCTGCGCGAATAACCACGAAGTACTCCATACAAGCATGAACACCATACAGATTTACTGCGAGAACACCGGCGGCTACATAGACGTGGAAGGCGGCGAGAGCCTCGCCTCCATAGCCGCCCGCCTGCAGCTCGGCTTCGAGCCGCTCTGCGCGCGTGTGAACAACAAGACCGAGGGCATGCACTACTGCATCTACCGCCCGAAGACAGTGGAATTCACCGGCGCCGACAGCGCCTCCGGCAAGCGCGCCTACGTGCGCTCGCTGTGCATGCTGCTGTACTGCGCCGTGCGCCGCGTGTTGCCCGAAGCGCGCCTGCACATTCAGCACAGCATACAGCGCGGCTACTACTGCACGCTCAACGACCACGCCGGCTACCTGCCCGCCACGCCCCGCGCGCTGGCCGAGATAGCGGCGGAGATGCGCCGCATGACCGCCGCCGACATGCCCTTCGAACACTGCGAGGCACGCACCGCCGACGTGGTCGAGATATTCCGCAGCCAGGGCCTCGACGACAAGGTACTGCTGCTGGAAACGATGCACATGCCCTACACCGTGTACTACCGCCTGGGCGACACCTGCGACAGCTACTACGGCACGCTGGTGCCGCGCACGGGGCTGCTGCGCACGTTCGACCTGCGGCCCTACAAGAAGGGCTTCATTCTGCTGGCTTCGGAGCAGGCCATCGTGGAGCCCGAGATTCCGCAGGAGAAAATGTACAAGGCGTTCACGGACTATGTGGAGTTCAACCACATCCTGGGCGTGTGCAACGCCGGCGAGATGAACCGCATGGTGCAGAACCGCCACGCCGCCGACCTGATAAACCTCGCCGAAGCGCTGCACAACAAGCATCTGGGACAGATAGCCGACGAAATCACACGCCGCTACCACGCCGGCGGCGCGCGCGTGGTGCTCATAGCCGGCCCGTCGTCGTCGGGCAAGACCACGACCACCAAGCGATTGGCTATTCAGCTGATGGCCAATCTGTTGAAGCCTCAAATGATATCGCTCGACGACTACTTCGTGGACCGTCACACCACACCGCTCGACGAACACGGCGACTACGACTACGAATCGCTTTACGCCCTGGACCTCAAGCAGTTCAACAAAGACCTCAACGCCATACTGCGCGGCGAGGAGGTGGAACTGCCCACCTACAACTTCGAGCTCGGCCGCCGCGAATACCGCGGCAATCGCCTGCGCCTCGACCGCGGAGGCATACTCCTGATAGAAGGCATACACGGCCTGAATCCCGAACTCACGGCACAGGTGGCCGAAGACATGAAATTCCGCGTGTACGTGTCGGCCCTGACCACCCTCACCATCGACAGCCACAACTGGGTGCCCACCACCGACACCCGCCTGCTGCGCCGCATCATCCGCGACTACAAATACCGCGGCATCTCCGCGCGCGAGAGCATCCGCCGCTGGCCCAGCGTGCGCCGCGGCGAGGAGCGGTGGATATTCCCGTATCAGGAAAACGCCGACGCCACGTTCAACTCCAGCCTGCTTTTCGAGCTCGGCGCCATACGCAAATACGCCGAACGCACGCTCGAGGACGTGCACAGCGACGAGCGCGAGTACAGCGAGGCTTACCGCCTGCGGCGCTTCCTGCAACACTTCGAGCCCATCCCCGACGACCTGATTCCGCCCACATCGCTGCTGCGCGAATTCCTCGGCGGCTCCTCCTTCCACTACTAAGACCCCGTTCCCCGATATTTGTTAACGCCGGGGTCGCATATCTCTGAGTGATTTTTGTCTTGTGATGAAGGAGCGTAGCCATTGCTACGTGACTGAGGAACAAGGCAAAAAACGCCGGAGAGATGCGATGATAAGGTAATTTAACACATTAGCACGCATCTGTTATCCGAGGCAAAAGTTACATTCGCCTCGGCCAATCGCCGTGCATCTGCGTCCGCTTGTTTCGGTCACAATGCAACCGCATTGCTCCCTCACTGCACGAACACATCTGCACAACGCTTGACCGCCCCAGCGTTAACAAATATCGGGGAACGGGGTCTGAGCCCCCTATACTTATTAAGACCCATACACTGCACCAGTCCCTCTCCCCTACCCTGCCGGCGGGGAGGGGGACTTTTTTTGGCCGCACGCCGGCTGCCGCGGCAGCGTCGCGGCGGCAGTATATAATAGGTATATAATATATGTGTGCACAAAAACGTGCGGCCCGCGGCGGCGATTTTGCAGATTGATGCATTTTTAGTATTTTTGCAAGTTGAATTATCAGACTTTTACAAGATGGAAGAAAACAAATATAAACGTACACTCATCACCACCGCCCTGCCCTACGCCAACGGCCCCGTGCACATAGGCCACCTGGCCGGCGTATATGTGCCCGCCGACATCTACGCCCGCTACCTGCGCCTTCGCGGCCGCGAGGTAGTGATGGTGGGCGGCAGCGACGAACACGGCGTGCCCATCACCATCCGCGCCCGCAAGGAAGGCATCACCCCGCAGGACGTGGTGGACCGCTACCACAAAATCATCAAGGACTCGTTTGAAGAGTTCGGAGTGTCGTTTGACGTGTATTCGCGCACCACATCGGCCACCCACGCCGAAACGGCGAGCGAATTCTTCCGCCACATATACGACAAGGGCGGCTTCGTGGAGAAGCCCTCCATGCAGTTTTACGATGAAGGCGCCGGCCGCTTCGTGACCGACCGCAACGTGACGGGCGAGTGCCCCGTGTGCCACGCCCAGGGCGCCTACGGCGACCAGTGCGAGAAATGCGGCTCGTCGCTCAGCGCCACCGACCTCATCAACCCCCGCTGCGCCGAAACCGGCAACGTGCCCGTGATGCGCGAAACCTTCCACTGGTATCTGCCGCTCGACCGCTGGCAGCCCGAGCTCGAGAAATGGATACTCGAGGACCACAAGGAATGGCGCACCAACGTGTACGGCCAGTGCAAGTCGTGGCTCGACCTGGGCCTGCAGCCGCGCGCCGTAACACGCGACCTCGACTGGGGCATCCCCGTGCCCGTGGAAGGCGCCGACGGCAAGGTGCTCTACGTGTGGTTCGACGCCCCCATAGGCTACATATCCAACACCAAAGAGCTGCTGCCCGACAGCTGGGAAAAATGGTGGAAAGACCCCGAAACACGCATCATCAACTTCATCGGCAAGGACAACATCGTGTTTCACTGTATCATATTCCCGGCCATGCTCATGGCCTACGGCGACGGCTATCAGCTGCCCGACAACGTGCCTGCCAACGAATTCCTCAACCTCGAAGGCGACAAGATAAGCACCTCGCGCAACTGGGCCGTGTGGCTGCACGAATACCTGCGCGACTTCCCCGGCAAGCAGGACGTGCTGCGCTACGTGCTCACGGCCAACGCCCCCGAAAGCAAGGACAACGACTTCACCTGGGCTGACTTCCAGGCCCGCAACAACAACGAGCTCGTGGCCGTGCTGGGCAACTTCGTGAACCGCGCCGTGGTGCTCACGCACAAATACTTCGGCGGCACGGTGCCCGCTCCCGGCGAGCTTCAGCCGGTGGACACGCAGATGCTGGCCGACGTGCGCGCAGCCGTGGCCGCACTCACCGACGCCCTCGACACCTTCCGCTTCCGCGAGGCCCTGAAACAGGCCATGGAGATAGCGCGCATCGGCAACCGCTACCTGCAGGAAACCGAACCCTGGAAAGTGGCCAAGACCGACATGGACCGCACGGCCACCATACTGTACATGGCCCTGCAGCTGTGTGCCAACCTGGCCGTGGCCTGCGAGCCCTTCATGCCCTTCATGAGCGCCCGCCTCGTGAAAATGCTCGGCCTCGGCAAGCCCTCGTGGGAAATGCTCGGCAGCGACACACTCGTGGCCGCAGGCAGCGCCGTGGCCCAGCCCGAGCTGCTCTTCGAGAAAATCGAGGACGAAGCCATAGCCGCACAGCTCAAGCGCCTGGCCGACACCAAGAAAGCCAACGAAGCCGCCGCGTGGAAACCCGCGCCCGTGCAGCCCGACGTGGACTTCGACACCTTCTGCCTCTCCGACCTCCGCGCCGGCACCGTGCTGGAGTGCGAGCGCGTGCCCAAGGCCGACAAGCTGCTGCGCTTCCGCATCGACGACGGCACGCCCGAAGGCCGCACCATAGTGAGCGGCATAGCCAAAAGCTATCCCGACCCCTCCGAACTCGTGGGCCGTCAGGTGGTGTACATAGCCAACCTGCCCGCGCGCAAGCTGCGCGGCATCGAAAGCCAGGGCATGATACTCTCGGCCGAAGACAAAGACGGCAGCCTCGTGCTCGCGTCGGTAAGCCGCCCCGTGGCCCCCGGCGCACAGATAAAATAAAGAAACCCCGCTGCATACGCCCATGAAACCGCGCATACTCATAGTCTACACAGGAGGCACCATCGGAATGATCGAGGACCAGGCCACGAAGGCCCTGCGCCCGTTTGACTTCTCGCATCTGATGGAAAACGTGCCTAAGGTGAAGATGCTTGACTATGTGATAGACAACATCCAGTTCGACCCGCCCATCGACTCGAGCGACATGAGTCCCTCGCACTGGCAGCACATAGTGCGCGCCATAGCCGACAACTACGATCGCTACGACGGTTTTGTGGTGCTGCACGGCACCGACACCATGGCCTACACGGCCTCGGCGCTGTCGTTCATGCTCGACGGCCTTGAGAAGCCCGTGATAATCACCGGCTCGCAGCTGCCCATAGGCGAAGTGCGCACCGACGGCGAGGAAAACCTCATCACGGCGCTTCAGATAGCCGCCGAGCGCGACTCCGACGGTCGCCCCATGGTGCAGGAAGTGGCCATACTGTTTGAAGACTACCTCTGGCGCGGCAACCGCGCCAGCAAGCGCTCGGCCGACAATTTCAACGCCTTCCGCAGCAGCAACTATCCCGAGCTGGCCAGCATAGGCCTGGGCATACACTACAACCGCGAGAGCCTGCACCGCGACCACGCCCACGGCAGCGGCCTGCGCGCGCACTACGCCATGGACACCAGCGTGATAGGCATAGACCTGTTTCCGGGCATCACCGAGAGCTCGCTGCGCCACATGCTCGCCACGCCCCACATAAAAGGCATCGTGCTGCGCACGTACGGCACCGGCAACGCGCCCACGGCGCAATGGTTCACCGACGCCATCACGGAAGCCGTGGAGCGCGGCATCGTGATAGTGAACGTCACGCAGTGCGCCGACGGCGGCGTGCATCCCAAGCGCTACCTCGCCGGCGACATACTCAACAACACCGGCATCGTGAGCGGCGCCGACCTCACGTTCGAGGCCGCCATAGCCAAACTGATGTTTCTCTTCGGCCTGGGTCTTGACCCCGACGCGGTGCGCCGCCGCATGGGCCACACCATAGCAGGCGAGATGTCGGTATGAAACAGTCGGCGGCACGCATCCTCCCCACCGGCCGGGCCCTGCGCGGCCTTCGCATAGCCGCCGTGGCGCTGGCCGCGGCGTGCATGGCCGCGCCGGCCACAGCGGCCGCGCCGCGCACGTGGGAGAGCGTGGAGCTGACAGCCGCCGACAACGACACCCCCGTGGCCGTGGAAGTGGCCGTGCGCGACGGCTACGTGTACGTGACGCTCTCGCGCCGCGCGCATGTGAAACTGTTCACCATACTCGGCCAGACCGTGTCGCAGGCCGAACTGCCCGCCGGCACGTCGCGTCTGCGCATGAGCGGCCGCGGCATCTACATACTGAAAGCCGGCGACACCACGCTGCGCATCACCCTGTGAGCCCTCCCGGCGGCGACACTTGCGGGGCAGGCGGAGAACTCTCTACCCCGATACGTGTTACACAATAGTACACCAACAGCAACAGTATGGAAACACTGAAAGTAAAAATCATAAACCGCTCGGGCATGGAACTGCCCGCCTACGAAACCACCGAATCGGCAGGCATGGACGTGCGCGCGTGCCTCGACGCGCCCGTCACACTGGGCATGCTCGAACGCGCGCTCATACCCACCGGCCTGCGCGTGCAGCTGCCCGCCGGCTACGAAATGCAGATACGTCCGCGCAGCGGCCTGGCCCTGCGCCACGGGCTCACGCTGGCCAACAGTCCCGGCACCGTCGACGCCGACTACCGCGGCGAAATAGGCGTGATAGTGATCAACCTGAGCCGCGAGCCCTTCACCATCAACCCCGGCGAACGCATATGCCAGATGGTGGTGGCGCCCTACACGCGCGTGCAGTGGGAAGCGGTAGAGGAAATAGACCGCACCAAGCGCGGCGACGGCGGCTTCGGACACACGGGACTCAACTGACAACACACCATACAGCAATGAAATACAACGGCTTACATGCCATAGTAGGAGCAGTGGCCCTGGCCGTGGCAGCCGGTGCGGCCGCCGGCGGCCGCGGCAATGCGCCCGACTGGGACCGCGACGCCGCCGCGCGCAAGGCAGCGTACGTGTACATAGACGCCATGGTCGACGTGAGCGACGAGCGCTACACCGACTACACCTCCAAGCTGCACCGCGCCGTGCAGCTCGACCCGGCCGACGCCGACATAGCCGCCGACTACGCCGAACTGCTGCTGCAGACCACCGAACTCGACTCGGCAGGCCTCGAGAGCGCCTACGAGGCGCTGTACAGGCGCTTCGACAAAGACCGCAGCGACTGGGCCAACGCTGCCGCTACGGCCGAACTGGCCCAGCGGCTGGGCCGCTACGACGACGTGGCCACGGTGTGGAAAGCCCTTCAGAAAGCCCTGCCCGGCCGCAACGACCCGTCGATGAACCTCGCCGACACGTACGTGCTGATGTACATGCGCGGCGACTCCGCCGCCTACGACAGCGCCATGACCATATACTCGCGCCTTGAGGAAGGACTCGGATTCGACATCGGTCTTTCGAGCCACAAGATACGCGCCCTGGCCCTGCGCAAAGACACAGCCGCCGTGATGGACGAGCTGCAGCGCATCACCCTGGCCGCGCCCGCCGACGCCGACGTGGCCCTGTACGCCGGACAGATGTACGAAAACTTCGGCCGCCCCGACAGCGCCATGGCGCGCTACGAACACGTGGCCGCACTCGACAGCACCGACGGCCGCGCCCTCATGCTGCGCGCCCAGCTGCACCTCTCGCAGGGCGACTCCGCCGCCTACGACGCCGAGGTGTTCCGCGCCCTCGAGAGCCACAATCTCGACTTTCAGAACAAAATGCGCATGCTCACGGGCTACATCCGCGCGCTCTTCACCGACAGCACGCAGCACGCACGCATAGACCGCCTGTTCGACGTGATGCGGCAGGTGAACCCCGGCGAGCCGCAGCTGCACGCCCTCAACGCGCTGTATCTGGCACAGACAGGCCGCCCCGACAGCGCCGCCGAACAGGCCGGCTACGCCGTGGACCTCGACCCCGACAACGCTGAGCTGTGGAGCATGCTCGTGCAGATGCAGGCCGCGCGCGAAGGCACCGCCGCCGACGAGGGCGTGGTCGACGCCGCCCGCCGCGGCGCCCGACACTTTCCCGAATCGCTGTATTTCCCGATAGTGGGCGCCGGCCGCCTGGCCATACTCAAGCGCTACGACGAAGCCTCGGCCATGCTCGACAGCTTCGACATATCGGCCATGGACAATCCAGAAGCCGCAAGCGACTACTGGAGCATGAAGGGCGACATAGAATACGGGCGCGGCAACACCGACTCCTCGGCCGTGATGTATGAGCGCGCCATAGCCATAAACCCGCACAACTATATGGCGATGAACAACTTCGCCTACCACCTGGCCGTGGCCGACTCACTGCTCGACCGCGCCGAGCACTACTCGGCGCTGGCCGTGAAAAATGACCCTCAGAACGCCACCTACCTCGACACGTACGCATGGGTGCTGTTCCGCAAAGGCGAGTACACGCTGGCGCGGCAATACATCGACGCCGTGCTGCGCATCTTCAAGGAACAGGACGACAAAGCCGCGGAAGAAGGGCTCGAAGCCACAGGCGCGTCGGCAGAAGTGCTGGACCACGCGGGCGACATCTATTTCATGACCGGCGCGCGCAAGGAAGCGCTCGAATACTGGCGCCGTGCCCACGAGCTCGAGCCCGACAACGCTCTCATAAAGCGCAAAGTAGACAATAAAACCATATTTTTCGAATGAACAGACACAGCCTGCTACTCGCCACGGCCGCCGCACTGGCCATAGTGCTCGCGGCCTGCGGCGGCAATAAAAGCGCAGTCGGCAGCGCCGGCAGCAGCGACAAGACCCCTACCCTGACCCCCTCGGCCGACGCCACACCCGCCGAACGCTACGCGGCCATGACCGCCGCCTACGGCCTGTGGCACGACGTGCAGATGCCCGTGAAGGCCACACTGCGCTCACCCGCCAACCTGAGCGCCTCGGGACGGCTCACCATGGTGTGCGACTCGCTCGTGCACCTGAGCATGCGCGTGCTTGGCATGGAGGTGGCCGTGGTGCGCATGACGCGCGACTCGGTGCACGTGTACGACAAGTTTCACCGCTACCTCTTCGCCGAAAGCATCCGCGCCGTGCAGGCCCGCACGGGCCTCACGCTGGCCGACATGCAGTGTGCGCTGCTGGGGCGCGCTTTCGTGCCCGGCGCAGGCGTGGCCACCGCGCGCTCGGCGTCGTCGCTGCGTCTGGGAGGCACCTACCCTGCCCTCGACATAAGCGCGGCCCACAGCCCCTCCGGCTACGAATGGAGCATGAAAGCCACCACCCTGGCCGACGCCCGCGTGGCCCTGCAGTCCATAGCCGTGAGCGCCGGCAGCGTGAAAGCCACCTGCACCTACACTCCCGCGCCGTCGCTGACGGCCACAGGCGCCGTGGCCTCGGCCCTGGACATAAACGCCACCATAGCCAAAAAGCAGCTGAGCGCGCGTCTGCAGTACACGCTCGACGACGCCCGGTGGAACACACGCACAGTGCCCGCCGCACCCTCGGCGCGCGGCTACCAGCGCCTGCCCGCATCGGCGCTCCCGCGCATGTTTCAGATATTCTGACGCGCGCCTGGCGCGCAGCACAACAAAAGCCGTGTCCGAGATAGTCGGACACGGCTTTTTTGTATATTTATGCGCCTTTTACAGCGAGGTGAACTTGTAGGCGAAACCTATGGAGAGTATTTCCTTGAACTGCAGCTTGCGCCACTTGGTGCCCTCGGCAGGCGGCGTGTGCGAGTCGTAGCGTGCGTGTGCGAAAATCTGCGTGGTGAGGAATTTGTTTATTTCAAACAGCAGAGTGTTTTCCCAGTCGGCCTGTATGGTGTGGTAGTCGGAAAAAGCGTACACGCGCGAGCGCAGCGAAATGTTGTGGCACATCTTCCAGAAGAGTTTCAGCTCCACGTTGCTACCGAACTTGCTGGCTGTGGTGCGATCCTGGCGTATGTCGTAGTTCTCGTGGTTGATGCGGTCGGTGGTGCACACGCGCAGATTGTAGCTTATGGGCGATATGTTGGCGTCGAAGGTGAAGGTCTTCTTTGCGTTGGCGTAGTTGTAGGTCATACCGACACCGACAGTGAGGTCGGCCGGCGAGAGGAAGCCCGACTTCAGCTGCGTGGTGTTGGTTTCGTAGCTGTTGAGGAGCTGCGTCTTGAACTGTCCCGTGACCGAATAGTACCAGCGGCGTGCGGCCTTCAGACCGAATGTGCTGTTGACCTGGAAAATGTCTTCGTTGATATTGTAGTCGTGTATTTCGTCGTCGGGCGCGTTGTTCATGCCGAGCTTGTACTGCGCGGTGGTTTCAAACAGCAGGTTGGGATGAAACTCCTGGTTGAGTTTCACGTTGTAGTAAATCTGTCCGAGCAGCGTGAGGTTGCTCTTGCCGCCCTGATACCAGTTGGGCGACACGTAGGCCTGCGAGAACTGCAGCGACACGCGGAAATCGCGTATCCAGTGGCGTTTCTTCACCTCCTCGGCCTTAAGCGTGGGCGCATCGGCAGGTCCTTCGACGTTTTCTATGATCGTGACCTTGAAATCCGAGGGATCCACCACGGCCGAATACTGCTTGGGAGCTTCGGGCAGGTCGGAGCGCAGGTAGGGCGTGTTGTCGGGATATCCGAAGAAGAAGCGGTGGCGCATGCCCTGCATGCGTGCGGCCAGAGCGTTGGCGTCGTCGAGCCATCGCAGTGCGGGGTCGGAGCTGTAGTCGGTGCCCGACACAGTGATGCTGTCCGGGAAATCGTAGTGGTTATATACCGCCGGCGAGAAAAAATAGTCGGGCAGAGGAGTGAGCGAGCACACGGTGTCGACGACCGTCGCGGTGTCCTCGTCCGGGGCCACTATCTCGGCAGTCTGTGCCGCGTCTGGACGCGAAGCGGAGTTGCGGAAATGAAACTGTGCGTCAGCCTGTGCCGTGGCTGAAACTGCTGCGAGCAGCAATATGGCTTTGGTCAGTTGCATGCTGTTGGTGTGATGAACGGCTATGTGTGGTTATGTTACTTTTTTGCTACGTAGAGAGTGCATGCGCCGAAAGTCATGCTTCGGAAAGATGCTTCGGAGGCTCCCGCCTCGAGCATGAGAGCGCACATATCAGCGCCCTGCGGCACCGCCGCTATGCTCTCGGGAAGATATGAATACGCGCGCACGTCGCGCGAAACGAGGCGTCCGAGGGCCGGAATCACGGTGCGCGTGTACAGGCGGTAGAGCGGCGCCGTAAGGCGCCCGCGCGGTGTCGACAGCTCGAGCACGCACAGCACGCCGCCGGGTCGCAGCACGCGCATCATTTCAGCGTATCCGCGTGCCAGATGCTCGAAGTTGCGCACTCCGAAAGCTACCGTGACGGCGTCGACCGCGGCATCGGGCAGCGGCAGGTCCATGCTGTCGCCGGTGCGCAGCTTCACGCGCCCGCCGAGGCCCGCGCGCTCCACCTTGCGGCATCCTACGGCCACCATGCCTTCGCTGAGGTCGATGCCTTCCACCTCGGCTCCGGGCATGCGGCGCGCCATGGCAATGGCCATATCGCCGGTGCCGGTGGCAATGTCGAGAATCCGCGCCGGCTCCTCGCGGGCCACGCGGCTCACGGCGCGCCGGCGCCACAGACGGTCGATGCCGAGAGTCATGGCGCGGTTCATGAAGTCGTAGGCGGGCGCGATGCTGTCGAACATGTCGCGCACCTGCAGACCCTTGGCGCGGCTGTCGCCGCCGTAGGGCATCACTTTTTCGGCCTTTATCTCCATACAGGCGCAAAATTACAAAAAAATTATAAAAATACGGGCCCCGCCGGCTGTTGAAAACACTGTTGAAAAGTGTAAAAAAGTTTTCAGCAAGTTTTAAAAAGTTTATTTGTACGGATGGCCGATTTTTGGTAAGCAGAAGGCCCGCGAGATGCGCAATAGGCGGGGCATAAAAGTTGTGGGGGTGTTTTCAATGGGTTTTTCAACGCTTTTAGACAGAAAATTGGGAGAAAATTATTAACTTTGCACATTATTAACAGGATGTAGATAAACCATCTAAACTGCTAATATTCATAATATAAGCATGTTTATAAACTTTGAAAACCCTGCCTTGTAGTTCAATAACCCTAAAATGCAAGCAAAAGGCCTAAAAGTTATCAAAGCTTTCTACAACATCTACTACTACTTAAAAAGATTTTAAAAATTAAATAAACCAATAAATAAAATAATGACTGTCGAAAAAGGCTATGTCGATGCTCCCGTGGCTCCGGGCACGAATCTTGTGGAAGAAATCCGGCGCTTGAAAAAAGAGAAGCAGGCCGTGGTGCTGGCGCATTATTATCAGAGCGGCGAGATTCAGGACGTCGCCGACATGGTGGGCGACTCTCTGGCCATGGCGCAATATGCCGCCACGCTGACCGACGCCCGGATTGTGGTGGTGTGCGGCGTGCACTTCATGGGCGAAACGGCCCGGCTGCTGTGTCCCGACAAGAAGGTGCTGATTCCCGACCTCAACGCCGGCTGCTCGCTGGCCGACAGTTGTCCTCCCGACAAGTTCGAGGAGTTTGTGAAAGCGCATCCCGGCCACACGGTGGTGAGCTACGTCAACACCTCCGTGGGAGTGAAGGCCCTGACGGATGTGGTGGTGACCAGCGGCAACGCCCGCCGCGTGGTGGACAGCCTGCCCGCTGACGAAAAAATAATATTCGGCCCCGACCGCAATCTGGGCAATTATATAAACGCGCAGACGGGCCGCCGCATGGTGCTCTGGGACGGCGCGTGCCACGTGCACGAGCTCTTCTCGGCCGAGAAGATAGCCGAGCTGAAGGCCGCCCACCCCGAGGCCCGCGTGCTCGTGCATCCCGAGTGCAAGCGCCCGCTGACGCTGATGGCCGACTGCGTGGGCTCCACGGCCGCCCTGCTCAAATATGCGCAGGAGAGCGACGCGCAGGAATTCATCGTGGCCACCGAAAGCGGCATCCTGCACGAGATGCGCCGCCTGTGCCCCGACAAGACCTTCATACCGGCGCCGCCGTCGGACAGCACATGTGGCTGCAACGACTGCGCCTACATGAAGCTGATCACTCTCGAGAAACTCTACAACACACTGCTGCACGAGATGCCCGTGGTGGAGGTGGATCCCGCTCTGGCCGAGCGCGCACGCCGCCCCATAGAGCGCATGCTGCAGCTTTCGTGAACAAATACCCCCATACATAAAAAAGACTATGAACTACAACCCTCAAGATATAGAACCCCGCCGCCAGCAGTACTGGCGCGACAAGCAGACCTACAAAGTGGAAGCCGACGCCACGCGTCCCAAATTCTATGTGCTCGACATGTTTCCCTACCCTTCGGGAGCCGGCCTGCACGTGGGGCATCCGCTGGGCTACATAGCCAGCGACATATACTCGCGCTACAAGCGCCTGCGCGGCTTCAACGTGCTGCATCCGATGGGCTACGACGCCTACGGTCTGCCCGCCGAGCAGTATGCCATACGCACCGGGCAGCATCCTGAGAAAACCACCACCGACAACATAGCCCGCTACCGCTCGCAGCTCGAAAAGATAGGTTTCAGCTACGACTGGAGCCGCGAGCTGCGCACCTGCGACCCCGAATACTACAAATGGACCCAGTGGGCTTTCAAGCGCATGTTTGAGAGCTACTACGACACCGATGCCGACGCCGCACGCCCCATCTCGGAGCTGGTAGCCCACCTTGAGGCCCACGGCACCGACGAACTGCACGCGGCCGCAGGCAAGGACGTGGAGTTCACGGCCGCCCAGTGGCAGGCCATGGACGAGAAGCAGCGCAGCGACGCGCTCATGAACTGGCGCCTGGCCTACCTGGGCAATTCGATGGTGAACTGGTGTCCGGCGCTGGGCACCGTGCTGGCCAACGACGAGGTGAGCGAAGGCCTCAGCCTTCGCGGCGGCCACCCCGTGGAGCAGAAGATGATGTATCAGTGGTGTCTGCGCGTGAGCGCCTACGCCGGACGTCTGCTCAAAGGGCTTGAAACCATAGACTGGACAGACTCTCTGAAGGAAACGCAGCGCAACTGGATAGGCCGCAGCGAGGGTGCCGAGATGCACTTTGCGGTGGAAGGAAGCGATGTGGTGCTCGACATATTCACCACGCGCGCCGACACCGTGTTCGGCGTCACCTTTATGGTGCTCGCTCCCGAGAGCGCTTATGTGGACATGGTGACCACGCCCGAGCGCCGCGAGGCCGTGCAGGCCTATGTGGAGGCCACACGCCGCAAGACCGAGCGCGAGCGTCTGATCGACAAGAAGGTGAGCGGAGAGTTCACGGGCGCCTATGCCATAAATCCGCTCAGCGGAAAGCGCGTGCCCGTGTACGTGAGCGACTATGTGCTGGCCGGCTACGGCACGGGAGCCATCATGGCCGTGCCCGCCCACGACAGCCGCGACTATGCCTTCGCCCGCCATTTCGGTCTGCCGGTGATTCCGCTGATAGAAGGCGCCGATGTGAGCGAGGAGAGCTTCGACGCCAAGAGCGGCAAAATGATAAACTCCGCCGGTCCCGAGCTCGACCTCAACGGCATGGAGGTGGCCGACGCGATAGCCGCCGCCAAACGCTTCATAGAAGAAAAAGGAATAGGCCGCGTGAAGGTGAACTATCGCCTGCGCGACGCCATATTCAGCCGCCAGCGCTACTGGGGCGAGCCTTTCCCCGTCTACTACAAGGACGGCGTGCCGCACCTGCTGCCCGACAGCGAGCTGCCGCTGCTGCTGCCCGAGATAAGCAGCTACAAGCCCACCGCCGACGGCGAGCCGCCGCTGGCGCATGCCGAGGGATGGCACACCCCCGAGGGCTACCGCCTGGAACTCAACACGATGCCGGGCTTCGCCGGCTCGTCGGCCTACTATCTGCGCTACATGGACCCGCACAACTCCGAGGCGCTGGTGGGCCGCGAGGCCAACGCCTACTGGCGCAGCGTCGACCTCTACATAGGCGGCACCGAACACGCCACAGGCCACCTCATATACAGCCGCTTCTGGAACAAATTCCTGTACGACCTGGGCGAAGTGGTGGAGGACGAACCCTTCCGCAAGCTCATCAACCAGGGCATGATACAGGGCCGCAGCAACTTCGTGTACCGCATCAAGGACACCAACACCTACGTGTCGGCCGACCTCAAGGACAGCTACGACACCACGGCCATACACGTAGATGTGAACATAGTGTCGAACGACGTGCTCGACACCGAGGCCTTCCGCAAGTGGATGCCCGAGTATGCCGACGCCGAATTCGTGCTCAACGCCGACGGCAAATACATATGCGGATGGGCCGTTGAGAAGATGTCGAAGTCGATGTTCAACGTGGTCAATCCCGACGACATCGTGGAGCGCTACGGCGCCGACACGCTGCGCCTGTACGAGATGTTCCTCGGCCCGCTCGAGCAGAGCAAGCCCTGGGACACCAACGGCATCGATGGCGTGAACCGCTTCCTGAAAAAATTCTGGGGCCTCTACTACAAGGGCGACACCCTGCTGGTGGACGACAGCGAGCCCACGGCCGACAATCTCCGCAGCCTCCACAAGCTCATAAAGAAGGTGGGCGCCGACATAGAAGCCTTCTCGTTCAACACGTCGGTGGCCGCGTTCATGATATGCATCAACGAGCTCTCGCAGCAGAAATGCCACTCGCGCGCAGTGCTCGAGCCGCTGGCGGTGGTGCTGTGTCCGTTTGCGCCGCACATAGCAGAAGAGCTGTGGCACACGGCCCTGGGTCATGACGACAACGACAGCATAGTCGACGCCGCCTGGCCTGAATACAGCGAGGAGTATCTGCGCGAGAGCAGCGTCACGTATGCCGTGAGCTTCAACGGCAAGGCACGCTTCAGCATGCCTATGCCCGCCGACGCCGACGCCGCAGCCGTGGAAGCCGCCGCTCTGGCCCACGAAAGCTCCGCCCGCTGGCTCGAAGGCAAGACCGTGCGCAAGGTGATAGTGGTGCCGGGCAAGATTGTCAATATAGTGGTAGGATAATAAAGCACTGTTTTTTACGTTAAAGAGAAGATGGAAAACGTGCGTACGATAGTGTTTGCGAGCCACAACGCCCACAAGGTGGCAGAGCTGCGCCGCATCTGCGGCGAGCGCTTCCGCGTGCTGTCGCTGTCCGACATGGGCTGCGACACGGATATCCCCGAGGATGGCGCCACTCTTGCGGAAAATGCCGAAGCCAAGGCCCGATGGGTGTACGAACGCTACGGATGCGAGTGTTTCGCCGACGATACCGGCCTGGAGGTGGATGCTCTGGGCGGTGCGCCGGGTGTGCACACAGCCCGCTTTGCAGGCCCTGAGTGCGATTCGCGTGCCAACGTGGACCTGCTGCTGGAGCGACTCCACGGCGTGGCCCTGCGGAGCGCACGCTTCCGCACCGTGATAGCGCACATCGACGCCGACGGCCGCCTGCGCCGCTTCGAAGGCACCGCCGAGGGCAGCATCGCTCCCGGGCGGCGAGGCGAGGCAGGCTTCGGCTACGACCCCGTGTTCGTGCCCGCCGAGGGCGACGGACGCAGCTTCGCCGAAATGGCCGCCGACGAAAAAAACGCCATCAGCCATCGCGGACGCGCCACGGCGCTTCTGATAGATTTTCTGCAATCTTCTCTCATATGATAAAACGACTCTTCCTCTACATTGTGTCTGTGCTGGCACTTGTGTCGGGCGCCGCGGCGCAGGGCACAGGCAGCTGGACCATAATGCCCGTGTACGGCGGCGCGGCCGACCGCATGATAGAAACGCCGTCGCTGGTCTACTACCTGAGCAAAGGCCATCTTTTCAGCTACAACAAGGACACGCAGGAAACCATGCACTACAGCACGGTCAACAAGCTCAACGACATAAAAATAAGCCTGATAGCCTACAACGCTGAAAAAAAATATCTGGCCATAGCCTACGACACGCACAACGTGGACCTGCTCTACGACAACGGCCGCGTGGTCAACATGCCCGACATACGCGACGCCGACATATCGTCCGACAAGTCCATAAAATCCATAGATTTCGGCAGCGGCGGACGCATGTTTCTGGCCACGGGCTTCGGCTTTGTGGTGTACGACGACGACAAGCACCGCGTGGCCGACAGCGGCGTGTACAACAAGGCTTTCGAATACGCCGTGCAGCTTGCCGACCGCCTGGTGCTGGTGGACGCCACCGGCGCCGTGTACGACTCTCCAGCGGCCGACCGCCACAACTCCATGGCCTCGCTGCGCCGCACGGGCAGCGTGAGCGGCGCGACGCGCGCCTACTGCCGCCTCGGCGACAGCCGCATAGTGTATCGCAGCGGCGCCCCCACGGCGGCTGCGTGCGTCTACAATGTGCTCACACCCGACTTCGAGGCCGGAACGCTCGCTTCGGCCAAGGTGGACAACGGCGCGCTGCGCATGGACTTCGCGCGCACGGCCGACGGCCGCGTGCGCTTCGCCTCCGGCACGGTGCAGCGCGTGATAGGCACGGACGGCACCTTCAAAGTGGAGCGTGTGGTGCCGTCGACACTGTTCGGCAAAACCATCACCACCGGCGGCGACGGCGATTTCTGGGTGTCGGACAACGAAGGCGTGAGCCATATAAATGTGGGCCTCGACGAAAGCATCACCGTGCTCGGCAATCCTTCCAAGCCCGAAACCCTCGTGTGCTACTGGCCGGCCATCAAATACATATCGCCCGACGGCCGGCGCATATATATGAGCAACATTGGCTACGACAGTTTCAAGAACGAGGTGGAAACGCCGTGTTTCACCGTGAAGCAGACCACAAATATAATCGAGGACGGCGAGATAAGGGACGTAAGCTGCTACGACATCGACAACACCGGCAGCATCATGACCGGCGGCAACACCTGCATAGCCGAAGCCCCCACGGACGGCTCGGAGTATTATATAGTGAACTATCAGAAGGGCATCTACAGGATAAAGGAAGGAATACAGACCGGGAAGCTGGGCAAGGGACAGCTGCCTTACACCGAATCGTGGGCCCAGTGGGTCTACGACATATCGTTTGACCGCGACGGCAATTTATGGATAGGCGTATGGTCCACGTCGGTCAGAAACCCGGTGTATATACTGCCTGCCGACAAACTGAAAGACATGGACAGCGTGACGCCCGCCGACTGGCTGAAGCCTGCCGTGACGCCGTTCTCCATGGGCAACGGCTCAGTGTCGGTGCACCACTCGGGCAGCGGCTACGTGCTCTACGGATGCAACCACCAGCAGAACGGCATGCTGGTGTACAACCACAACGGCACGCCTCTGGACCTCTCGGACGACAGCTACATAAAGGTAGACCAATACGTCACCCAGGACGGCGACGGCGTGGCCATAGACCGTGTGTTCCGCATGTTTGAAGACCGGCAGGGCCGCATATGGGTGTGCCATCAGAACGGTGTGTTCGTGATAAACGACATCACCAAGGCCGTGCAGGGCAACTCGCTGCACGCGCGCCGCCCGAAAGTGTCGCGAAACGACGGCACCAACTATGCCGACTTTCTCCTGGCCGGCGAATACGTTTACGACATAAGCGAGGACCCCTCCGGCCGCAAGTGGATAGCCACGAGAGCCTCGGGCGTGTATCTCGTGAACGACGACGGCACCGAGATAATAGAAAACTACACGATAGAAAACTCGTCGCTGCCTTCCAACCAGGTGTTCACCGTGCAGGCCGATCCTTTCAGCAACAAGGTGTATTTCGGCACCGACAAAGGCGTGGTGTGCTATATGAGCGACGCCGCTCCCGGCGCCGAGGACTACAGCGACGTATATGCCTATCCCAACCCGGTGCGTCCCGACTATACGGGCTGGATCACCGTGACGGGGCTTATGGACAATTCGCTGGTGAAGATAGTGGACACCGCCGGCCATGTGGTGCGCCAGGGCACGAGCGAGGGCGGCATATTCCTCTGGGACGGCTGCAACAACGCAAACCAACGCGTGCGTTCGGGCGTTTACTATGTGTTCGCTTCGCAGAACGCGTCCGGCTCGGCCTCGGGCCGTCCGGCCACCAAAATTCTGGTAATAAACTGATGAACGGAAATATACATCTTAAATACGCCGACGAGCGTGACAAGAGCTACGGTGTGGCCGGCATGGCCATAGCCGTTGTGGCATACGACTGCGAGGACATGCTCGCCTCAGTGTCCATAGACGCCGCTCCGGGCCACAACCTGGAGTTCGGCAATGAAATGGCCTTCAACGGCAATCCGCGCCTGTCGGCGAAACTCGCGTGGAACGAACTGCTCAAGCACTACCGCCTGGCCACCGGGCTGCTTGTGGCCAACGCCATGAGCCGCCACTACGTGCAGCATCGCCGCCGCCTGCCCGGCGAAACGCAGCGCGCGCTGCACGATGTGCTGCACACGTGCGGCGCTGCCGACGAGGTGCAGCTCGACGCCGACGAGGTGGATGAAGTGCTTACGAGCAACTATCAGTTCTTCGACCGTCTGTTTCAGATGCAGGTGGTGCACGACGCTACGCACCGGCTGGCTTCCGACCTTGTGGCGCAGCGCACGCTGTCGGCGGCCGAGGTGCTGGACCGCCTCGCGGCCATGATGCGTGTGCTCTGACGCGCAGACAGTTTTTTTCAGCGGGCCGCGGGTTTGACGAATCTGCGGCCTATAATGTTCCACGACGCGAACGAGAGCAGCACCACAGCCGCAAGCACTATGGCGAAGCTGCTGTAGCAGCCGATGGCGGGCAGTCCGAGCCAAACTGCTGTCTGCATCACAGGGTAGTGGAAGAGATACATGTCGTAGCTCACGTTGTCGTGGTGGCTAAGCACGGAGCGTTTTCCGCTCATGCACACGGCCATCATCACGGTGGTGTTCACCAGGGCTTCGAGCCACAGGTGATAGCCGGGGATATGGTCCTGAAGCAGTGCGAGCGCTATGCCGCACGCGAGAAATATCCACTTTCGGCGCATGAAGTAATCAAAACATATGTAAATCAGCGCGCCGGTGTAGAAATAGTCGAGCTGTCCCACAAACTGCCTTCCCAGGATTTCGTACATTGCGTGGCCCGTGGCCGCATACATGCAGGCGAACGCTGACTTGTAGACGATAGCGGTCACTATGAGCGTCACAATCACCGCGGCTGCCGAAAGTCTGAGCCGTCGGCGCAGTTTTTCGCATATGGCGGCCACCACCGGCACCGACGCATACAGAAACCACTCCACTTTCATGGTCCATAAGGAGCCGTTGACGGCGCTGTTGCTGTACTCGGGGCCCTCGAACACTCCCGGCAGGCCCGGATGCAGGAAGTTGCAGAACGAAATGTTGGCCGCCAGATATTTCCAGAAACCGGCGTCGGCGAAATACGCGCGTACGCCCAGAGAAGACACCGCCGAGAGGGCAAGCGCGCACAACACCACAATGAAGATATACGGCGGCAGGATGCGGCGCGCCCTGCCTGCGAAAAATGAGGCGAGGGAGGGGTTGGCGCGCGAGCTGTAGCTTCCGTAAATCAGGAATCCGCTCAGGGCGAAAAAGCATCCCACGGCCGCGTGCGGCGATATGAACCACGGTATGGAATATCCGCACAGAAAATTGAAATGGATTATGATTACGCTCAGACTCAGCACGTAGCGCATGGCGTCCATGTTGTTGTTGGAGCGCTTGAGTCTGTAGGCGTACTGTACCGGTTTCATGGCATAGGCTTGCCGCACCGGCGTATGCAGAGCGCTGCTTCCGGTCCGAGGTTGAAGATGAGGTCGAGCACGCTCAGGCCGCCCAGGAATCCGAGCGAGTCGGCGCGCACCTGCCAGTACGGGCCCGCGACGGGCTCTGAGGGCATTTGCACGACGTCTGACGCGTCGTAGTCGACGGGAGTATCAATGAGCAGTATTTTGCACACGGCGTCGTTCACGGCCTTTATTTGCTCCGTGAGGGGTGTTCCTTCCGGGGCGAACAGTGCCGGGGCGAGTCTGTCGATGTAGAATTCGTAGTAGGGGGTGCGTCCGTAGGCCGAGGCGAGGGTGGTGGCGTGCACGTCCTGCCAGCGTCCGTGGCCGCTCACGCTCACGTCGCTCCAGCGTGCGTGCGGTATGCCGTGCGGCGGCTGCACCGGCACTGTGAGGCGCAGGCGTCCGCGCGTGTCGGCTATCTCGTAGCGGTGTGTTTCCTTGCGCCGCTTGTCGTAGGGCGATGCGAGGGCAATGGCCACGCGGCCTGCGGCCGCCATGGCCGCGTAGTATGCGGCAGGCGGAGCGAGAGCAGGCGGCAGCAGCACTGTTCCTTCCGGCATCATTTGTCGGGGTTGGCGTCTTTGAGTATGCGGTTCCAGCGTATGCCGCCGTTGAGTATGCTGCGGTCTTTGTCGAAGCTGATAAGCACGCGCATCGGGGTGCCTACCACGTGGTCTTCGGGCACGAATCCCCAGAAGCGCGAGTCCTGCGAGTTGTCGCGGTTGTCGCCCATCATGAAGTAGTAGTCCATGCCGAAGGTGTAGGTATCGGCCGGCTTGCCGTCAATGTACACCTTGCCGTCGTCGGCGAGATAGGCGTCGGTGTGTCCCTCGTAGTTGCGTATGGCGCGGTGGTATATCTTCCAGGCTTCGGGTGTGAGCTTCACGCAGAGTCCTTTTGCGGGAATGAGCAGTCCGTCGGCGCCGCCGTAGTCCGAGAGCGTCCAGTTGTCGGCCAGTCCTTCGGGGAAGAGTCCCATGGCCGCGCCGTCGGTGGCGAACACCTGTCCGAATTTGGCGGCATCGGCCAGTGTGCCGTCGGCTTTGAGTTCGGATATCATCTGCTGCGTCATGGGCATCACGTAGAAGAAGCACTGTTCCGACGCGCCCGGCAGAATGGACAGCAGGCGCAGGCGGTCGGCTCCTTCGGCGCGTATGCTCTGCACGTCGCCTTCGGCCGCGCCGAGGCTGTGCAGGCGGTCGGCGTCGAGGGGTCGTGTGGTGGCCAGTATGTAGTTGAACTGCACGTTTTCAGGCATAGGCTGCGCGTGGCCGTCGATGTAGATGGTGTCGGAGGCTATGCGTATGCGCTGTCCGGGCAGTCCCACGGCGCGTTTCACGAAATTCTGACGTCTGTCCACGGGCCGGTATATCACTTCGCCGAACTGTTCGGGATGCTGCTTTATGTATTCGCGTCCGTAGTGGCGCACGAGCATGTCGTAGTATTCGGCCGACTCCTCGTAGCGCGCGCACACGGTGTCGCCGGCGGGGAAATTGAACACCACGATGTCGCCGCTTTCCACGTCGCGCAGTCCTTTGAGCCGGTGGTATGAGTTGGCCGGCGAGTCGAGGTAGCTTTTGCAGCCGAGTATGGGCAGCTTGTTGTGCACGAGCGGGAAATGCACCGGCGTCATGGGCACGCGCGGTCCGTAGGTGAGTTTGTTGACCCACAGATAGTCGCCCGTGAGCAGTGTTTTTTCAAGTGAGGACGAGGGTATCTGGTAGTTCTGTCCGACGAAGGCGAACACGAAATACACCAGCACCAGTGCGTAGACTATGGCGTCGACCCATCCCATCACGCCCAGCAGGGCTTTGTTTTTGCTTTTCTTCCACCAGGTGAGGGGTATGTAGCCTGTGATGTAGATGTCGAACAGCAGCACCAGTGCGAGCGCCCACCAGGGGTTGCCGAGCCATGCCACCCATGCCAGAAACAGGGCTGCCACCAGCCCGAAGCGCACCCAGCGCGTGGGCTTTACCGCGGCTATGCGGCGCCGCAGGTCGGTCTTGAAATCAGCCGCGCTCATCTGCCGTTACTCTTTGTAGCTTACGGGTATCTCGCGCGAGATGCTGTTGTCGAGCGAGATAAGGGTTTCGGTGCCCACCACTCCGGGTATCATCTGTATCTTGTTGTTGAGCAGGTCCATCAGGTGCTCGTTATTGCGTGCATAGAGCTTGAGCAGCAGGGTGTAGGGGCCGGTGGTGAAGTGGCACTCCACCACTTCGGGTATTTTTTCGAATTCGGGCACGGCGTTGCGGTACATGGCGCCGCGTTCGAGCGTCACGCCTATGTAGGTGCAGGTGTTGAAGCCGAGCACACGCGGGTCCACGGAATATCCCGAGCCGGTGATCACATTGAGTTCGATCATGCGCTGTATGCGCTGGTGTATGGCCGCGCGGCTGACGCCACATTCCACTGCTACGTCTTTCGAGGGTATGCGGGCGTTGTGCATGACTATTTTCAGTATGTGTCGGTCGAGATTGTCTATTTTTTCCATTGTTGTGATATTGTCTTCTAAAATTTGTTGCAAAATTAACAAATTTCCATCAAATAACTAAATTAATAAACATAAAAAAAGCAAACTTGCGTCGAAAAACAAGATAACGCCCGTCGTGTCCTATACAAATGAGCTATCCGTCATGCGTGCGCGGGCACACAGAAAGCGGCGCATCCGATGCGCCGCTTTCTGTGGATATGCCGTAAGGCTGCGGGGGGTGATTACCGCACTGTCACTTTCACGGGCGAGGTGCCGCTTCCGGCCGTCACCACATAGACGCCTGCGGGGAGCGCTATCTCTGTGGCGCCCGAGGCTGTGGCCAGGAAGGCCACGAGGCGTCCGGCCACGTCGTACACGGCCACGTCGGTGAGGTCGGTGGCGGCGCGCACCAGCAGGAAGCCTTCGTCGCCGTACACGGTGAAGGGCACTTCGGCGTTGGCGTCGGTGATGCCGCTGTGGCTCACGAACACGATGTTGCTCTCGGGGCTTTCATAGCCGAGGCGCACCGAGCGCACCGAGTAGCTCTCGCTGTCGCTGAGGTTGAATTCCTCTATGAGCTCGCCGCTGCCTTCGCTGATGATTTCTTCCACGGTGGGCACGCCGTTGTTGTAGCGCGTGCGGGTGATTATGAAGTAGTCGGCTGTTTCGGATTCGGGTATGGTCCAGTTGGCCACGTAGCTGTCGGAGGTGATGTCGGTGGCTGCGAGGGCTGTGGGAGCCGAGAGTGTGGGCACGTCGAGGCACTCGCCGCGCAGCTCTACGCCGCGTGAGCCGGCGCCGTCGGTGCCGGTGCCGCTGATGAGCAGTCGGGCTGTGTGCATGCCGGTTTCGGTGGGTGCGTATGTGAGTGTGAGCCATGTGCCTTCGGGGCTGTTGACCTGTGTGGCGCTAATGCTGCTGACGGGTGTGGAGAACATGTCGGTGTCGCCGCGGTATATTTTCAGCTGCAGGGCCTGGCGTATGTTGGAGCCTTTGAAGAGCAGTTTGGCTGTGGTCTTGCTGCCTTTTGCCACCTGTCCGAATTCGAGCACGGCGCCGTTGACGGGTGTTTCAAGCTCGGCGTCGCCCACGGGGTCGGGCGTGTCGTTGAGGTGGAATACCTCGCCCACGCGGTTGCCCCAGATGTATTCCACGAGCTCGGGCATGTCGATGAAGGGGTTGCGGTTGTCCTGGAAGCTGTACACCTTGTCGTTGCGCATTTGTTCCTTCTCGCTTACCTGGTCCTCGCGGTGCCATTTGAGCAGCAGGCGCACGCTCCAGGCGTTGAGGGTGGGGTACACGTTCTGGTTCACCATATACATGTAGCTTTGGTTCCAGGTGAGGTTCTGGTAGCATGTGACCATGTAGAAATATGCGCGTGCGAAGTCGCCCTTGTACTCGTCGGCGGGCTCGAACACGCGCGATGCGCCTCCGCCCTGTCCCTGCACGGGATATCCTACCTTGCACACGCCGTTGTCAAAGGTGGGGGTGTAGCTCATGTCCACCTCGCCGAGCGGATAGTTGCTTTTGGCGGTGTTGGCCTTCATTTCCGAGGGGTAGAGGTGGTTGAGGTCGACGTAGGCCGACGTGTACTCCACGCTGCCGTTTTGCTTCCACCACGATTTCGGAAACGAGTGCTCGCGGTTGAGCCCCTGGAAGCTGGGCGCATACAGGGGTATGTCGGAGTACATGTCCCACCAGCGGTTGCTCTCGGGATACACGTCCGTCACGCGGAAATACTGCGGAAGATTGGAGTAGCTCGAAACGAGTCGGAAATTGTGTATGCGGTTGAAGATGGCTGTTTTGAGTTCGCCTTCTTTTTTGCCGTCGAGCGACGAGTAATAGCCTGCCGGAGCTTCGGCTTGCGCGCCGAGTGTTCCTAATGCTATGGCTAAGATCAGGTGACTAAGTTTCATGGATGAATTTTGTAGCCCGTTCCCCTGTTTTTGTTGAATCCGGGGCAGAGGGCTTTGTTTAGTTTATAGATTTGTAAATAGTTGAAGCGATTGTATTATCAAGTTTCCCTGGTGTCGTGTCTTCAAGCGTCTTAATTCTTTTGACCCGGTAGTCCGGGTTTGCCAAAAAAATGGAGAGCGTGCTCATAGTGTCGCAAAGATAATTATTATTTCTAATAAACACCAAATACAAAAGTTTTGTTTTATTATACTTTTTTCCTTTGCGTTCACTCGAACCGGCTCTTATTTTGTATTTTTGCATAATAATCAAGTATCATGCTCACTATCTACAAGGCTTCGGCCGGGTCGGGCAAGACCTACACTCTTGCTTTTGAATACATAAAAGTGCTGCTGGGAGTGAAGCAGGAGGGCGGCGACGACGCTGCCTACCGCCTCAACGCGCCGCGCTACAGCGGGCTGCCGCGGCGCGTGCGCAACCGCCACCGCGCCATCCTGGCCATCACCTTCACCAACAAGGCCACCGACGAGATGAAGGCGCGCATAGTGCGTGAGCTCGACTCGCTGTCGCGCCTCGGCGCCGGGGCGCCGTATGCGGAGGCTCTGTGCGCGCTCTACGGCTGCACGCCGGCCGAACTGTCGGCAGAGGCCACGGCCGCGCTGCGCGATATACTCAACGACTACCGCCATTTCAATGTCAGCACCATCGACAGTTTCTTCCAGATGGTGCTGCGCACGTTTGCCAGGGAGGTGGACCATCAGGGCGACTATCAGGTGGAGCTCAACGACTCGTCGGCCGTGGCCGCGGGTGTGGGCATGCTGTTCGACGACCTCAATTTCGGCGTGGCGCCGAAGGAAAAGCAGATAAAGCACTGGATAGCCGACTATATGCGCGCGCGCATAGCCGCAGGCAGCAGTTTCAATATTTTCGACCGCTCGAGCCGTCTGGCGGCCGAGGTGGTGGGCTATGTGCACAAAATGTGCAGCGAGGAGTTCAAGCTCAAGGCCGCCGACACGATGGACTATCTTGAAGACACGTCGCGCCTGCGGCGCTACCGCGACGCCGCCCGCAAGGCCGTGGCGGAGGCGCGCGCCGAAGCCGCCGCGGCAGCGGCCGCGGCGCTCGAGGCCATAGACACGCTCCCGCAGGGACGCGCGGCCATCAACAGTACTTTTCTGACCATGCTGGCCACGGCGGCTTCAGGCAGGATGCCGGAGGCAGCGGCCTTCGGCGTGGGCTATCCGGCCAAAGCCAAGACTTTCAAGGCCATACTGGCCGGCGACGGCAAGAAGCCGTATCTGGCCAAGAATCTGCCCAAGGAGAAGGGGCGCACGCTGTATCCCGACGCAGCCTTTACGGAGCGCCTGACCGAAGCGGCGCGCGCGCTGCAGAGCGCCCACGTGCGCGCGGCGATAGCGCAGATGATAGCCGAGGCGGCTCCGTCGCTGGAGTTTCTCGGTCTGGCGTGGCAGTATGTGGCCGACTATCGCCGCGACAATAATCTTGTGCTCATGAGCGACACCAACGACCTGCTGCGCCGCATCATAAACGGCGCGGAGGTGCCGTTCATATACGAGCGCATAGGCATGGAACTGCGCCATTTCCTTATCGACGAGTTTCAGGACACGAGTGTGATGCAGTGGGAAAACCTGCGGCCGCTCGTGGCCAACTCGCTGTACGACAACGCCGACAGTCTTATAATCGGCGACGAGAAGCAGGCCATATACCGCTTCCGCAACTCCGACAGCAGCCTGCTGCACCACCGCGTGGCCACGGACGATTTCCCGCGCCACCACACGCTGCGCGGCAGCGCTCCGGCCGACAATACCAACCACCGCAGCGCCCACGGCGTGGTGCGCTTCAACAACGCGCTTTTCTCGCGCCTGGCCGAGGCCTATGCCATCGACGGCTACGAAAACGTGCGTCAGAGCCTGTTCGGACGCTTCGAGGGCATGCCGGCCCATGTGCGCCTCACGCCCTGGACGGCGCTGCAGGCTGCCGGCGACGGCGACGGCGCCGCAGGGCGTCCCGCGGCGGCTCAGATGCGCGAGGCCGCGCTCGACGCCATGGCGCGCGAGATTATAGCCGCACACGCCCGCGGCTATGCCTGGAATCGCCTGGCCGTGCTGGTGCGCAGGCGTGCGGAGGCGCAGGATGTGGTGGCACACCTGATGCGCCATTATCCCGAAATACCGCTGCTCAGCAACGAGGGGCTGCGCCTCGACAGCAGCGCGGCCGTAAGGCTGATAGTGAGTATGCTGAAGTTTGTGGACCGCTCGTACTCCTCGCTCGAGTCCGACGCGCAGCCGGGTGGATATGCCTCGTACGGCGACATCATGCTCATGCTCTCGCGCTTCGAATACGAGATGGGCCGCGGCGGCGTGGACCCCGAGGAGGCCCTGCACAGGGCCGTGGGAGGCGCCGGCACCGAGGCGCTCGACGCCGAGGCCGGAGGGGTGCGCGAGGCGCGCGCCGCGAGTCTGCCGGCGCTGGTGGAGGTGATCATAAGCCGCAATGTGCCCGAGGAGCAGCGCCGGCGCGAATTCGCCTACATAGCCGCCTTCCAGGATGTGGTGCTCGAGTACTGCTCGCTCTACAACCCTTCGGTGCACGCCTTCCTCGAGTGGTGGGCGCGCAATTCGGCGCGGCTGACGGTGGGCGCCGCGGCCACGCTCGACGCCGTGGCCGTGATGACCGTGCACAAGGCCAAGGGACTGGAGTGGGACTGCGTGTACATCCCGTTTGCCAACTGGCAGATAGAGCCGCGCGGCGAGGATGTGTGGCTGCCCGTGGCCGACATACCCATAGGCGACGCCGCCGACCGCCCGTCGGTGCTGGCGCTGCCCATGACGGCTTTCTGGCGCGAGGCCGGCGAGCCGTTCGAGAGCGCGTGGCGCGAGAGTGCGCGCCTGCAGATAGCCGACAATATGAACATGACCTACGTGGCCTTCACGCGCCCAGTGCGCGAGCTGCACGTGTGGTTCGACCCCGCGCGGGGCGTGGGGGCGCTGCTGCCGGGAGCGCTCGCGCAGGCACATGCGTCGGACACCAAGCCCGAGGGCATGGCGCTGGCCGCGGGGCTCGACAGCAGCGGTGTGTTTGCTTTCGGAGAGCCCACATGTCCCGAGGCGCCGAAAGCCGGCGCGGAAGGCGCCGAAACGGTGGCGCCGCCGCCCTACAGGGTGATTTTCCGCGACGACACGCGCGAGCTGACCACCGTCGACGATATCACCAACTCCCTGGAGCGCGACCTCGATATAGGCAATGAGGAGCTGAAGACCGAACCCGTGGACCCGGCGCCGTCGACTCCCGACGAGCGGGCACGCGCGCGCGCGGCAGAGCGCGGCAACGACCTGCACGCCGTCCTGGCCATGATGCGTCACCGCGCCGACATGGACATGGCCATAGCCGCCGTGGCCACTCGCTCGCGGCTCGACGCCGACGAGCGTGCAGCCTACAGGCAGCTGCTCGACGAGGCTTTCGACCACGCCGGCAGCCTGGCCGGGCAGTGGTTTGCCGACGATGTGCGCGTGCTGGCCGAGCGCACCATCTACGTGGGAGCGCGCGGCGAGTCGTTCCGCCCCGACAGGCTGGTGTTCTATCCCGACGGCAGTGTCGATGTGGTGGACTATAAATTCACGGCCGAGCCCTGCGACAGCCATCGCAGCCAGGTGCGCGCCTACAGGGCCATGCTGGCCGAGATGGGCTACCGCGACACGCGCGGCTATCTGTGGTATCCGGCTCTGAAGCGCATCATCTCCGTCGGCTGAGGCGCGGCAGCGGGATGTGCTCGAAACGCACTATGGCCGCCATGTAGCCCGCCAGCAGCACGGCGCGCGCGGCGAACGCCGCGTGGCGCGGCAGGGGAGCCAGCGCGTGCACGCCCACGACGTACAGCACGGCCGCCAGCGCGCAGTAGGCCAGTATGCGGCCCACGGGATAGGGGATGGGGTAGTAGCGGCGCCCGGCGGCATAGCTCGCGAGCATCATGGCGCCGTAGCTGGCCAGCGACGCCCATGCGCAGCCCATGAAGCCTATGCGCGGCACCAGCGCCACGTTCAGCGCCACCGTCACGGCCAGGCCGAACAGCGAGAACCACGCGCCCCACATGGTGCGGTCGGTGAGCTTGTACCACAGCGAGAGGTTGAAGAACACGCCGTAGCACAACTCGGCGAGCATGATCACCGGCACCACGGCCAGGCCGCTGAAGTAGCGCGGCGATATGAAATACTTGAGTATGTCGAGATAGTACGTCACGCCCAGGAATATGAGCATGGCGCACAGCACGAAATACTTCATGGCGTCGCAGTACGAGCGCGTGCGGTCTTCGCCGCTGTCGCGGCCGCGGGCAAATATGAAGGGCTCGTAGGCGAAGCGGAACGCCTGTATGAACATCACCATCACGATGGCTATCTTGTAGTTGGCGCCGTAGATGCCGAGCTGGCTCATGGCGTCGGCCGGGTCGGCCACCAGGTCGGGCAGCAGTATCTTGTCGATGGTCTGGTTCATCACGCCGGCCACCCCGAGCACCAGCAGCGGAGCCGAGTAGACTATCATCTCGCGCCACAGACGCAGGTTGAAGCGCCAGCGGAAGCCGCGAAGCTCGGGTATCATCAGCACGAAATTGGCCAGGGTGGCCACCAGGTTGCTCAGGAATATGTAGCCGATGCCGAAGTCAGGGTCGTAGAACCAGTCCACGCTGCCCGGCGCGTGTTTCATGAGCCACGGACACAGCAGTATGAAAAACAGGTTGAGGCCTATGTTTATGCCTATGTTGACCAGGCGCAGCATCGCGAAGCGCAGCGCGCGCCCGCGGAAGCGCAGGTAGCAGAAGGGCAGGCCGAGGAAGGCGTCGGCGGCCACGCACACTATCATCATGGCCGCATAGGAGGGGTGGTCGCCGCAGTGCAGCCACTCGCTCACGGGGCCGAGAGCGGCCAGCGCCACGGCCACGAACACGGCCGATGTGGTGCCGACGCTTATCAGCACCGTGGAGTACACCTCCATGGGGTCGGGCCAGCGCTCGTGGTTGGCGAAACGGAAAAATCCCGTTTCCATGCCGTAGGTGAGCACGAGCAGCGCCACGGCCACCACGCTGTAGACAAACGTGACCACGCCGTACTCCGCCTGTGCGAACATGATGGTGTACAGCGGCACGAGGCACCAGTTGAGGAAGCGCCCCACGATGCTGCTCAGGCCGTAGACGGCCGTGTCTTTTGCCAGACTTTTTATTCCTGCCACGGTGGTATGCGTTTAGGATTTGTTTTCTTTGTTGTCGGTCGTCGGCGCCTTGGGCAGCGTGTAGGCGAACACGAGGCCGCCGGTGTCGGCGTTGCGCACGCTTATGCGTCCGCCGTGGGCCTCGACGGTGCTTTCCACTATGGGCAGTCCGAGCCCGGTGCCGCCCACTTTGCGCGAGCGTCCGGCGTCGATGCGGTAGAAGCGCTCGAAGAGATGCTCGAGATGCTCGTCGCCCACGCCCACGCCGTTGTCGAAAAACTCGAAATGATAGAATTTTTCGTCCTCGCCAGTCAGGCGCACGCCGCACACGGTGCCGCGCGAGTAGGCCACGGCGTTGCGCACGAGGTTCATGAGCATGCCCGAAAGCAGGTTGTAGTTGCCCTGCACGTACACGCCGGGGCGCACGCCGTTTTCAAACGTGAGATTGCCCAGGGTGCCGCTTTCCTCTATGTCGACGCCCACGCCGAACACTATGTCGTGGTAGTCGAGAGCCTCCACGTTGATGAGCGAGCTGCCGTCCTGCAGGCGCGAGATGGCCGTCACGTCGGCCACGAGCTGCGCGAGGCGGTCGGCGTGCTGCTGGGCCTTCACTATGAAGTGGTGTGCCGCTTCGGGGTCGATGTCGGGGGTGTTGACTATGGTGTCGAGATAGCCTTTGATGACGCCTATGGGCGTTTTCAGCTCATGGTTGATATTGTTGGTGAGCTGCCGCTTCACGCGGGCTTTCTCCTCCATGGCGTGCATGGCCACCTCGTGCTCGTGCTTGAGGCGCTCCAGGGCCTGAAGACGCTCTTGGTATATGTGCACTATCTGTCGGGAGATGTCGCCGAGCTCGTCGTGCGGATAGTCGGCCGAGGGCACGAAATCGGGGCTCGTGGCGGCTTTTTCGGCAAAGTCGCGGAGCATGCTGATGTTTCGTCCGAAATGGCGTGTGCTGTAGTAGCCTATGACGGTGAGCACCACGGCTATGCCGAGCATGATTAGCCAGAAATCCTCGCTTTTTTCGTCGAGCATCACTGATATCTCGCTGTCGAAAGGCATCATGGCGTACACCTCGATGCGTCCGTCGGATGTGCGCGCCGCTTTGTAGAAGAAGTTGGCGTCGTTGTCCTGCACGTGCACCAGTTCGCCGGTGTTTTCGTCGGCCACTTCGCGCTGTATGATGGCTCCGTTGTTGTAGACGAGATTTCCGCGGTCGTAGACCGATAGGCACACTTTTTCGTACAAGGGGTTTTCCTTGTAGTAGTTGGCCATGAAGTTGATGAAGGGCAGCGGGTCGAGTTCGTTCTCGTAGGCGTCGATGATGCGGCTGTTGATAAACTCCAGGGGCTCGCGCACGCGCGCGTCGTTTATCATTTCCATGTTGTGGCGCTGCCACAGTCCCATACCGGCCACCACCACCCACATGGCCACCGTGAGTGGCACGAAGAGCTGCCAGTGGTAACTAACGTGCCTCCTTAAATCCGTAGCCGAATCCCTGGCGCGTGATGATGTGGTTGCCATATTCGCCGAGCTTTTTGCGCAGACGGGTGATGTTGGTGTCGATGGTGCGGTTTGTCACCACCACGTCGTCGCCCCATACCTGTGTGATTATTTCCTCGCGTGAGTAAATGCGGTTGGGATGGCGCAGGAAGAACAGCAGCAGGTCGAACTCCGTGCGCGTGAGCGGCACTTCGTTGCCTTCCATGTAGCATATTTTCTGGTTGAGGTCTATGCACAGGTCCTCGAACACCACGTCGGGCTCTTTGTCGGCGTTTTCCGACGCGGCCTGCGCGGCGCGCTCGTTGAGGCTGGTGCGGCGCAGCACTGCGCGCACTCGGGCCAGCACCTCGCCTATGACGAAGGGCTTCGTCACATAGTCGTCGGCGCCTATGTTGAGGCCCATCACCTTGTCGTCCTCGGCGCCGAGGGCCGAGCAGAAGATTATGGGCGTGAATTCCGTGGCGGGGTTGTTGCGCACGCGTTTTGCAAAATCAAATCCGCTGATGCGCTCCATCATTATGTCGACCATTATCAGGGTATAGGCGCTGAGGTCCTTCTCCAGCGCTTCTTCGGCGCTGTAGGCGCAATCCACGTCGTAGCCTTCTTTTTCAAGATTGAATTTCAGGATTTCGCAGATAGCTTCTTCGTCGTCTATTACCAGTATTTTGATTCTCATCTTAAATCGTAAGTGGGTTCGGACCTCAAAGTTAGCATATTTCGATTGAAATAAAATGTTAATGCGTGTTAAATACATGGCAATTCCAAAACAATACGGCTCATACGCATGTTTCAATGTCAAAGCTACTATATTTGCACTGTGTTTTTCATGGTATTTAGATTTAAGGTTAAAGTTTTTCGGTTGTCGTGAGACAGCCGATTTTCTTTTTT
>CAMWTJ010000015.1 GCA_947177185.1 uncultured Porphyromonadaceae bacterium
CGTGCCTGGACGGGGCGGCGGGCACGGGGGGTGCTTAGAGGGGCTTGAGACGCGGGGTTATTTTAATCATGGGGCGGTGGCTTGGGGTTTGGGGCGGGGCTGCAGCGGGGCGAGCAGTATGCGCGAGATGGCGCGGCGCACGGGGTCGATGAGTGAGGCCGCGGCGTAGATGCCTGCTGAGGCGGCCACGATGGCCAGAGTGTATTGCGTGAGGCTCAGTGTGGCCCAGAGATGGCGGTAGAAGGGTGCGAGCACGTTGCCCCACAGGGCGGGGCACATGTGCAGGAGATAGACGGCAAACGCCGAGCTCGCTATGGTGTTGACGGCCCGCGAGCGCAGGCTGAACGTGAGGAAGAGGCAGAAGAAGCTGACGGACGCGGCCAGCACCGGGGGCGAGTTGTAGGCGAAGGCCTTGAAGGGGGCTATGTAGAGGGCCGTCACGAAGGTGACGGCTGTGGAGGCCACGTAGGCCGCGGCCGCTACGCCCGGGCGTATGGAGGCCAGGGGCACGTGGAGGCGTATGTAGCGCGCTATGGCGTAGACCAGCATGAGGTGGGCCGGCGAGTAGCCGCGCTCGGCGAAGGCGGCGTCGTGGTACCAGCCCCACCAAAGGCTGTAGGCCGTGAGGAGCGACAGCGTCACGAGGTATGTGCGGCGCGGCAGGGCGTCGAGGCCGGCGTTGAGTATCGGACTGGCCAGCATGAGCATGAAGTAGCACCGCACGTACCAGTAGGGACCGCGCGTGAGCACCATGAAGTGGTCGGCAAGCGTGTCGGCCGAGTAGAGCTGCGGCAGGAAGGCCGTGGTGGCCAGATACGTGCCCACGGAATAGAACAAGCACTGGAAGAGGAACGCCGCCGCGGTGTGCGCGCGCAGGCGTATGCCGAAGTAGCCCGAAATCATGGTGAAGCAGTTGACGCCGATGATTACTATCGACTCCACGGCGAGCTGCCATGCGTCGGGGGCTGTGAGCGCGGCTGTGTCGCCGCGCAGTGCGGGGAGGCTGAGTGCGGCTCCGTCGGCGTGTACGATGAGCACCATGAACATGCTGACGATGCGCAGGAGTTCGATGTTGGATTCTCTCATGCTGAGCGTGGGGGGGAGTGGGTGGTGTGATGAATGGTCGGCGGGGGGTCAGAGGCGGAGCATGCGGCGTATGCGCGCGAGGGCGCCGACGAAGGCGTCGGCTTCGGCTTCGGTGTTGTAGGCGGCGAACGATGCGCGCACCACGCCCGTGACTCCGAGCACGTGCATGAGCGGCTGGGCGCAGTGGTGGCCCGTGCGCACGGCTATGCCCATCTGGTCGAGCAGCAGGCCTATGTCGTAGGCCGACGCGCGCGGGCCCATGAGGAAGCTGATGATGGCGCATTTGCCGGGAGCGTCGCCGTAGAGCTGTATGCCGGGCATGTCGAGTATGGCGTCGGTGGCGCGGCGCAGCAGCATGTGCTCGTGGTCGGCTATGGCCTGCAGGCCGGTGCGTGTGAGCCACTGTATGGTGGTGTGCAGCGCCGCGAGTCCGATGAAGTCGGGAGTGCCGGCCTCGAACTTGAAGGGCAGGTCGGCCCATGTGGAGCGCTCTATGTCCACGTGAGCTATCATTTCGCCTCCGCCCTGGTACGGCGGCATCTTTTCGAGCAGCTCGCGGCGTCCGTACAGCACGCCTACGCCCGTGGGGCCGTACATCTTGTGGGCCGAGAAGGCCACGAAATCGGCGTCCCATGCCTGCACGTCGACACTCTGGTGGGCTATGGCCTGGGCTGCGTCGACGAGCGCCACCGCACCGGCGGCGTGGGCCATGTCGACGATGCGGCGCACGGGGTTGACGGTGCCGAGCACGTTGCTGACGGCCGTGAAGGCCACGATGCGTGTGCGCTCGCCTATCATGCCGGCCAGGGCGTCGAGATCGAGCGTGGAGAGGTCGGCGGCCAGGGGCACCGCGCGCAGCCGCAGGCCGTGGCGCTGCGCGGCGAGCTGCCAGGGCACGATGTTGCTGTGGTGTTCCATGACCGTGATCACGATTTCGTCGCCGGGAGAGAGCAGGCTGCAGTAGCTCGCCGCCACGAGGTTGATGGCTTCGGTGGTGCCGCGCGTGAAGATGATTTCTTCGGCCGAGGGAGCGTTGATGAAGTCGCGCACGGCGCGGCGTGTGGCTTCCATGGCGTCGGTGGCCTCCTGCGAGAGGGTGTGCACGCCGCGGTGCACGTTGGCCTTGCGGTGGTAGTAGGCGTCGGTTATGGCGTCCACTACTTCGCGCGGCGTCTGTGTGGTGGCGGTGTTGTCGAGATATATGAGCGGAGCGTCGCCGATGTTGCGTGCGAGGGCGGGGAATTGTGCGCGTATGGCGTCGATGTCGGTCATGGCGTGGGGAGTGTTAAGGCTGTGTGGAAGGTGCGGGGGCGCATGCGGCGGCACAGTCGCCGCATGCCGTCTGCTGGCCGTTGAGGCGGCGTTCGACGAGCATGCGCAGGCGGTCGCGCAGCGATGGTATGGCTATGGTGTCGACCACGTCGGCCATGAAAGCCTGCATGAGCATCATGCGTGCCTGGGCCTGCGGTATGCCGCGCGAGCGCATGTAGAACATGGCCGCCTGGTCCAGCTGCCCTGTGGTGGCTCCGTGGCCGCATTTCACCTCGTCGCAGTATATCTCGAGCTGTGGCTCGGTGTGCATGGTGGCCTGCTCGCTGGCGAGGAGGTTGCGGTTGGTCTGATAGGCTTCGGTGAAGGCGGCGTCCTGGTCGACGCGTATCAGGCCGCGGAAGGCGCCCGATGCGGAGCCGTCGAGTATGTACTTGAAGAGCTGGCTGCTGGTGCAGTGCGGCGCGTGGTGGTGTATGAAGGTGTTGTTGTCGGTGTGCTGCGTGCCGGAAGCGATGGCCATGCCCGCTATGCGCGCTTGCGCTCCGGGGTGGTCGAGGTGCACGGTGTAGCTGTTGCGCGTGCGGCCGCCGGAGAGGGTGGAGCCGTTGATGTCGAGCGTGGCGTCGGCACCCACGGAGGCGTGCAGCGATGCCACGCGGGAGGTGTCGGGGTTGCTTTCCTCAAGGTGGCAGTAGTCGAGGCGCGCGCCGTTGCCGAGGAATATCTCGGTGACCTCGGATGCGAGGCACGCTATGCCGCGGCTCTGCGTGTGGTCGCACACGAGCAGGCTGGCGCTGGCGCCCGGCTCGAGCACTATGAGCACGCGGCGTGCGGCGAGGGTGGGTATGCCGGCGTTGAAGATGTTGACCAGCTGCAGGGGCTTGGTGCACACGGTGCCGGCGCTGACGTGCAGCAGCACGCCGTCCTGGGCGAGCAGGGAGTTGAGGAGTGTGGCCGTGTCGGCGCCTTCGTCGGCGTCGGCGAGGCGTCCGAGATAGCCTGCCACGAGTCCGGGCATGGTCTTTTCGGCCTCGGAGAAGCTGGTGAGCGTGACTCCGGCGGGCATGTTGCGCACGAGGGTGTCGGTGGGGCGGAATTCGTCGCCGGCCACCACGGCCATGAGTGTGCTTATGTTGGGTATGTCGCAGCGCAGCGATGCGGCTATGTCGACGGGTGCGGGCACGCGCATGATGTTGATGCCGAAGTCGGGCGCGAAGATGGCGTCGATGTCGGTGCGCGCATAGCCTTCGTCGGCCTTGCGCGGCAGGCGTGCGGGTGGCTCGAGGCGCAGGCGCGCGCGGCTGCGGAGCGCGCGCATCGGCGCCGCGGAGTGTGCGTCGATGGCCTCGCGGTGCGCGTCGTGCAGCTCGAGATACTGCTGCAGTGCGTTATTGCTGCTGTTCATCATTGTCTACTTGCTGTTTTATCCAGTCGTAGCCTTTCTCTTCGAGCTCGAGGGCGAGTTCAGGGCCTCCGCTGTGCACGATGCGTCCTTTGTAGAGTATGTGCACGAAGTCGGGGCGTATGTAGTCGAGCAGGCGCTGGTAGTGTGTAATGACGATGGTGGCGTTGTGCTGCGTCTTGAGCTTGTTGACGCCTGAGGCCACGATGCGCAGGGCGTCGATGTCGAGCCCGGAGTCGGTTTCGTCGAGTATGCTGAGGCGCGGCTCGAGCATGGCCATCTGGAATATCTCGTTTCGCTTTTTCTCGCCGCCGGAGAAGCCTTCGTTGACGGAGCGCGACGCGAGTTTGTTGTCGAGCTCCACGACGGCGCGCTTGTTGCGCATGAGCTTGAGGAAGTCGCTGGCGCTCAGCGGCGGCTCGCCGAGGTATTCGCGCTTGGCGTTGACGGCGGCGCGCATGAAGTTGACCATCGACACTCCCGGAATCTCCACGGGATACTGGAACGACAGAAACAGCCCTTCGTGCGAGCGGTTTTCGGGCGCGAGCGCGAGCAGGTCGACGCCGTGGAAGGTGGCCGAGCCGGCGGTGACGGTGTAGCGCGGGTCGCCGGCGAGCACTCCGCTGAGTGTGCTTTTGCCGGAGCCGTTGGGGCCCATGATGGCGTGCACCTCGCCGGGGTGTATTTCCAGGTCGATGCCTTTCAGAATCTCGCGTCCGTCGATGGCGGCGTGCAGGTCGGTTACTTTTAGCAGTATGTCTTGTTGCATGGGATGGTGTGGTTTGCGGTGGTTGTTATCCGACAGAGCCTTCAAGTGTGATTGAGAGCAGCTTCTGCGCTTCGACGGCGAATTCCATCGGTAGTTTGTTCATTACTTCTTTGGCGTAGCCGTTGACTATGAGTCCTACGGCCTGTTCGGTGGGTATGCCGCGCTGGTTGCAGTAGAAGAGCTGTTGCTCGGATATTTTGCTTGTGGTGGCTTCGTGCTCCACTACGGCGGTGGGGTTGAGCACGTCGACATAGGGGAAGGTGTGCGCGCCGCAGCGGTCGCCGAGCAGCAGCGAGTCGCACTGCGTGTAGTTTCGGGCGCCTTCGGCGCCGGGCGCCACCTTCACGAGCCCGCGGTAGCTGTTCTGGCTGCGTCCTGCGCTGATGCCCTTGCTGACTATCGTGGAGCGGGTGTTCCGGCCTATGTGTATCATTTTTGTGCCGGTGTCGGCCTGCTGGCGGTTGTTGGTGACGGCCACGGAGTAGAACTCGCCCGTGGAGTTGTCGCCGCGGAGTATGCAGCCGGGGTATTTCCATGTGATGGCCGAGCCGGTTTCGACCTGCGTCCACGAGAGTTTCGACGCGTAGCCGCGGCAGAGGCCGCGTTTGGTCACGAAGTTGTAGACGCCTCCGCGCCCTTCGGCATCGCCGGCATACCAGTTCTGCACGGTGCTGTATTTTACCTCGGCGCGGTCTTCGACTATGATTTCCACGATGGCCGCGTGCAGCTGGTTTTCGTCGCGCATGGGCGCGGTGCATCCTTCGAGGTAGCTCACGTAGCTGTCGTCGTCGGCCACGATGAGCGTGCGCTCGAACTGGCCCGTGCCTGCGGCGTTGATTCGGAAGTATGTGCTGAGCTCCATGGGGCAGCGCACGCCTTTGGGTATGTAGACGAACGAGCCGTCGGAGAACACGGCGGAGTTGAGCGCGGCGAAAAAGTTGTCGCGGTAGCTTACCACCGAGCCGAGATAGCGGCGCACCAGGTCGGGATAGTCTTTGACGGCCTCGCTGAAGGAGCAGAATATGATGCCTTTTTCGGCGAGCGCCTCGCGGTGTGTGGTCTTGACGCTCACGGAGTCCATCACGGCGTCGACGGCCATGCCCGCCAGGGCTTTCTGCTCCTGCAGGGGTATGCCGAGGCGGTTGAAGGTGTCGAGTATCTGCGGGTCCACTTCGTCGAGGCTTTCGGGGCGCTTGGCGGCGCTTGGCGCGGCGTAGTAGCTGATGGCCTGATAGTCGATGGGCGGGATGTCGAGGTGTGCCCACTGCGGCATTTCGAGCGTGAGCCAGTAGCGGTAGGCCTTGAGGCGGAAGTCGAGCAGCCACTCGGGCTCGTCTTTGAGCCTGGAGATGGTGCGCACGACGTCTTCGCTGAGCCCTCGCTCTATGCGGTGTGTGTCGATGTCGCTGACGAATCCGTATTTGTATTCGCCTTGTGTGGCGTCGCGGATTATGTCGTCGGACGCGTTCTGTTCGCTTATGTTTTTGTCCGTTTGGTCCATGAACTCCGTTTTTGTGGTTGTGGCGTGCATTGTATAGAACAACGCAGGCGGGGTGTTTGTGCGGGCAGACCCCGCGGAGGGGGCCTGCCCGGCTGGTTATCGTACGATTACCTTGCGCACGGTGCCGTCGGAGTAGCGCACTATGTTGACGCCTTTGACGGGTGCATCCACGCGCACGCCGTCGGCGGTGTAGCGTGCGGTTTCGGTGGCGGTGTCGGCGGCCGCGTCGCTTATGCCGCTGCCGTCGCGTGCCACAGTCACCTGTGTGTCGGCCTCGACGGTGAAGGCGACAGCGCCGTCGGCGCCGGGCGTCAGCTCCTGTCCGCCGACGGATATTTTCCAGCCTTCGGCCTGGGGAAGGATGCTGATTTCGGTGCCGTGGAGGGCCCGGAACGTGGAGTGTGCGGCGGCGGGCACTACGGGCTGCAGACGGTCGCGTGTGATGCTTACGGCGGCTTCGGGGTCGTCGGTGCCGTCGATGTCGATGCTTACGTCGTAGCGGGCGGGGGCTTCGCCGTAGTAGACTTTGAGCACGTCGGCCTCTCCGAAGGTCACGTTGTAGTTGTAGCTGCCGGTGAATTCAGGCTCCATGGCTTCGTCGTTGAGGTAGACGTGTGCCTCGACGGGTGCTCCCGTGGCGGCGCGGAAGGGGTTGTCGCGCGAGAAGAAGGGTATGGTGTGGTAGCCGTCGGCGAGGTCGGCCACGGGCGCGGAACCGTCGGCGCGCGTGAAGGCGAAATAGCCTTCGGCGAGGGCCATGCCGTGGAGGTAGAGGACGGCTGTTTGGTCGCGCGTGATGGCGGCGGTGCGTATGGTCACAATGTCGTCGTCGTACAGCGGCGAGAGGTCAATGACGGGCTGCTGGAGATCTTCCACGCTGAGGTGTTCGGTGGTGCCTCCGTTGGTGAACGATGCCGACTCCACGTAGAAGCCTTCGCAGGCCACGAGCGCCATGCGAGGGGTGTTGCGTGTGATGGACACGCTGTTGAGGCCGGCTTTCAGGGGCACTACCACGTTGTTGTAGCGGTAGCCGTTGTAGAGGGTCACGCGCGAGGGGTCGTCGATGTCGACGGTGACGTTGAACACGGCATACTGGCGCACGGACACGGCCAGCTCCACGTTGTCGGTGACGAGTATGGTGGTGGGGTTGGCGAAGGCGGCGGCCACGCCGTTGATGCGGAATTCGAGCACCTCGTAGTCGCGGGTGTTGCCTGTGATTTTGAGCTCGCTGCCGGCCTTGACGGTGAATCCCGGCTCAAGATATCCGAAGACGGGTTTGCCGTCCACGTCCACGGCCGTGATGAAGTCCTCGGCGCCGTTGCCTGTGAGGGCGAACGTGACGGAGTAGTCCACGTCGGGATACTGCGAGGTCACGCTGATGGCGTCGCCGTCGGCAATATCCACCGTGTAGCTGTAGGAGGCGGGCAGGGCCACGCCGTTTTTCTCGACTTTATAGAAATCCTTGCCCGTGGGTGTGAGGCGGATGGTCTTTTCCTGCTCGGGGTTGAATTTCACGCTGTTGAGGCCGTTCTGCAGGGCCACGGTGGTTTCCGTGGCGGGGAACACGGCTGTCACGGCCTCGGCATTGTCGACGGTGAGGGCGAGTGTGGCCGTGCGCAGGTCGCCGGCGGGAGCCGACACCACTACGTATGTGTCGCCGTAGTCGCTGTAGACGTTGATGATGGAGAACTGGCGGCCGTCTTCGGCGTAGATGGACATGTCGTATTTATAGTCGCCGTTTGTTTCGGTCACCGACACGAGCATGTTGCCCGGGGTGGCGGCCACGGTGACGTAGCTGCCGGAGTTGACGTCGAGAGTGTTGAGTCCGGCTTTGATGCCCGTCTGCACCACGTCGTCGACGGATATTTCCACGCGCGCGGGGTCGTCGATGTCGAGGCGCACGTCGACGGCCAATGCCGTGAGTGTCAGCAGAGAAAATGTGAGGAGGGTAAGGAGTTTCTTCATTTGATGAGTTTATTGAGTTTATATGGTGTTTTTATGCTGCAAAGTTATCGCAATTATGGCTTTTGTGCAAGAGGAAAGACGGTTTTGGCAGCCTGGCTGTGCTGCATCACGTAGCCGCACACGGCGGGTGCTATGGCCATCAGGCGCGCCCGCTCGGGGTGGCGGCGCGTGTCGGTGATGTCGCTCGCGGGCGCCACGGCGGCCCACAGGTTGAGCATCACGCTGAGGATGAGCATCCACAGACACAGCTTGAAGGCCGCTCCGGCTATGCGGTCGAGCAGGCCCAGATGCACGGCGCCTACGGCTCCGCGCAGCACTCGGGCTGCCAGCAGCACCACCGTGTAGGCCACGATGAATGTGAGCGCGTAGCACAGCGCCGTGTCGGTGGCAGGCGCGTCGGCGCTGCCGCATATCCACACCACCACCTGCGGAGCGAGCATGCGGCACGCCATGATGGCGCCCACGACGGCGAGAATCTGTCCCACCTGGCCTATGAGGCCTTTGCGGAATCCGAGCACTGCCGCCACTGCGGCGAGAATAATCACGAAGATGGTGAAGGGGCTCATTTGCGTTGGTTTTTATGGTTGCTGAAAAGGCGTGCGAGCTCTCCGGCCCAGAGTATGACGCTGGTGGAGGCTATGATGGCAATCCAGTCGGCCGGGCGCAGGGGGGTGACGCCGAACAGGGCGCCGCCGAACTGCACTATCAGTATCTGGCCTGCGAATATTATGGCGAGTATGAACAGAAACTCTCCGCATCCGGCCAGATGCAGCGCCGAGCGGCCGGTGGCGTAGGCGCGGGCGTTGAAGAGGTTCCAGAACTGCATGAACACGAATATGGTGAAGAACATGCTCAGCTCGTAGGGCGTGAGGCCGCGCGCGGCTGCGCCGAGGCGCAGATGTGTCAGCGCCGTCAGCGAGCCTGCTTCGGCGTGCTCGAACACGTAGAGCACGCCCAGCAGTATGGCGAAGAACAGGATGCCGGTGGAGATGATGGCGCGCCACATGCCCCGAGTGATGATGAAGGCTCTGCGCGACCGCGGGCGCTCGTCCATCACATGGGGCGAGGGCGGCAGCGACGCCAGGGCCATGGCGGCGAAGGTGTCCATGATGAGGTTGACCCACAGCATCTGCGTGACGGTGAGCGGCGAGTGCGTGCCCATGACGGCTCCGGCGAGCACTATGAGGCATGCGGCCACGTTGACGGTCATTTGAAACAGTATGAAGCGCTGTATGTTGCGGTAGAGCGAGCGTCCCCACAGCACGGCGCGCGCTATGGAGGCGAAGCTGTTGTCGATGATGGTGATGTCCGAGGCTTCCTTGGCCACGGCGGTGCCGTCGCCCATCGACAGCCCCACGTGGGCGGCTTTCAGGGCGGGCGCGTCGTTGGTGCCGTCGCCGGTGACGGCCACCACCTCGCCGGCGCTCTGCAGCGCCTCCACGAGGCGTTTTTTGTCGAGCGGGCGGGCGCGGGCTATAATTTGTATGCGTGTGGCGCGCTCGGGCAGCTCGCTGTCGGGTATGGCTTCGAACTCGGGGCCGGTGACCACGGTGCCTTCCGCGTCGGGCGCTATGTCTATGCCCGTCTGCCGCGCAATCTCGCGGGCTATCACGGGTGTGTCGCCGGTCACAATCTTTATGTCGATGCCGGCGTGGCGGCAGTCGGCAATGGCGTCGGCCACGTCGTCGCGCACGGGGTCGGAGATGCCTGTGATGCCCGTGAGGCGCAGCGGCGTGCCGGGTGCCACGGCTCCGCCGGCAATGCCGGTGGCGGTGGCGGCGAGCGGGGCTTCGGCGAAGGCGAGCGTGCGCAGTCCGCGCGCCTGCATGTCGCGGAGGGCGTCGAGCGTGTCGGCGCTGCTGTCGGCGCTGTCGCACATGGCCAGCACTATCTCCGGGGCGCCTTTGACGCACAGCGTGCGCTCTCCGCCGGGCGCCTCGACGGCGGTGGCCATGTATTTGCGCTCGGTGGAGAAGGGCAGTTCTTCGACCACGGTCACGCTGCGGCGCAGCGCGCGGTAGTCGTAGCCGCGGCTGTGGAGCCACAGCAGCAGCGCGCCTTCGGTGGGGTTGCCCAGGGGCACGGGTGCGCCCGCGCCGGAGGTGTCGAGCTCGGCCGTGCAGTTGACGGCTATGCCGAGTGCGGCGCGGCTTTCGGGCACGCGCAGGCGCGTTTCGGCCACCTGCATGCGGTTTTGCGTGAGGGTGCCGGTCTTGTCGGTGCAGATTACGGTGGCCGCGCCCATGGTTTCGCATGCGTGGAGCCGGCGCACGAGGTTGTTGGCGCGCAGCATGCGGCGCATGCTGTAGGCGAGGCTGAGCGTGACGGCCATGGGCAACCCTTCGGGTATGGACACGCACACGAGCGCTACGGCGAGCATGAGTGTCTGCAGGCCGTAGGTGAGCGCCTGCATCCAGTCGGGGTGGGGGTAGACGTGGAAGAAGGTGGCCATGCGGCACGCTATCACCAGTGCGGCTATGGTGTAGCTGACTATGGATATCATGCGGCTCAGGCGCGCGAGCTGGAGGTCGAGCGGCGTGCGCGTGCCGTTGTCGATGCGCGCGGCCTGCATGGTGCGGCCGTTCTCGGTGTTGTCGCCCACGGCTGTGACGCGCGCCGTGGCGTGGCCTTCGAGCACTTTTGTGCCGCGCATCACTCGGTCGGTGGCATAGGTGGCGTCGGGGTCGGCCTGGGCGGGGTCTTCGCTCTTGTGGCAGGCGGGCTCGCCCGTGAGCGACGATTCGTCGACGGTGAGCTGCCGCGATTCGAGCAGCACGGCGTCGGCGGGCACCTCGTCGCCTGTGCCGAGCATGATGATGTCGTCCACCACGATATCGCGCCTGGGCACCTGTGTGACGCGTCCGTCGCGCACCACGCGCACGGGTTCGTCGTCGTTGACGCGGTTGAGCAGGGCGAAGGCTCTGGCGGCGCGGTGCTCGAAGAGGAAGGCGAGGCCGGTGGCCAGCAGCACGGCCATGATGATGCCCACGGGCTCGAAGAACACTTCGGGGCTGCCGGATATGGTGTACTCGTAGACCGATATGGCCACACTGAGCACTCCGGCCACGCACAGCACTATGATGAGCGGGTCGGCGAACTTGGCCATGAACTGGCGCCATAGGGAGATTTCGGGCGGCGGAGTGAGCACGTTGCTGCCGTGCTTGCGTCGCGATTCCTCGGCCTGGGCCTGCGAGAGGCCTGTGTGTGCGGCGGTGGACTGCATGGGGGTGGGGTGCTTGAAAATCGGTGTGACGGGGGTCATTTGTCATGCAGGCCGGCCCTGCGCGGGGCCGGCCTGCATGGATTTGGGGGCTGCTGAGTGCGGGCGGGGCCGTTACTTGCCGCTGCCGCAGCAGTTTTTGTATTTCTTGCCGCTACCGCAGGGGCAGGGGTCGTTGCGTCCGATGCGGGGGCCGTAGTTGCGCACGGTCTGCGGTGCGGCGGGCGCGCCCTGCCTTGCCGACGCCGCGCTGCGCTGGGCCTCTTCGCCGGGCAGGCCGGGACGCGAGGTGCGGTAGTTGTAGTTGCGGCGCGGGGCTTCGGGCGATGCCTGCTTCACTTCGGGCGCGGGGGGCTGCGGAGCGGATTCCTTGACGCTGCCGCCGGGATGCGCGGGCGCCTCGGGAGCGGGCGCCTCCTGGCGCACGGGAATCTGGCCGCGCATCAGTGCCGAGAGGGTCTTGACGTTGAGCTGGTTGAGCATGCCCTCGAACAGGTGGAACGACTCCACTTTGTATATCACGAGCGGGTCTTTCTGCTCGTAGGAGGCGTTTTGCACGCTCTGGCGCAGCTGGTCGAGCTCGCGGAGGTGTTCCTTCCAGAGTTCGTCGATGGTGACGAGCAGTATGGCCTTGTGCCATTCCTTGACTATGCTGCGGCACTTGGTGTCGTAGGCCTGCTGGAGGTTGATGCGGAGGTTGAAGAGCCGCTTGCCGTCGGTGATGGGCACTATGATGTTGCCGGTGAATTCGTTGCCTTCCACAATGCGGGCTATCACGGGCCATGCCACCTCGCAGATGCGCTCGCTGCGGCGGTCGAGAGTGGCGATGGCGGCGTCGTGTATGCGCTCTATGCGGTCTTCGACGTCGAGGTTGCGGTATTCGTCCTCCGTGACGGGAATCTCGAGCGTGAGCACTCGGTAGAGCTCGAAGCGCAGGTCGGCGTAGTCGTTGGGGCCGTCGTACGTGCGCACGATGTTTTCGATGCAGTCGTAGAGCATGTTGGCGATGTCGATGCCCACGCGTTCGCCCACGAGTGCGTGGTGGCGGCGCGCATAGATGTATGTACGCTGCTTGTTCATCACGTCATCGTACTCGAGCAGGCGCTTACGTATGCCGAAGTTGTTTTCCTCGACGCGCTTCTGCGCTTTCTCGATGGCGTTGTTGACCATCTTGTGCTCTATCACCTCGCCTTCCTTGAGTCCGAAGGTGTCGAGCATCTTCATCACGCGGTCGGTGGCGAAGAGTCGCATGAGCTGGTCTTCGAACGACACGAAGAACACAGACGAGCCGGGGTCGCCCTGACGTCCGGCGCGTCCGCGCAGCTGGCGGTCCACGCGTCGGCTTTCGTGGCGCTCGGTGCCTATGATGGCGAGTCCGCCGGCGGCCTTCACCTCGTCGGTGAGCTTGATGTCGGTGCCGCGTCCGGCCATGTTGGTGGCTATGGTCACGGTGCCGCTGCGTCCGGCCAGTGCCACAATCTCGGCCTCGCGCTGGTGCAGCTTGGCGTTGAGCACGTTGTGGGGTATGCGTCGGCCGGTGAGCATGCGGCTTAGGAGTTCTGAGATCTCGACCGAGGTGGTGCCTACGAGCACGGGGCGTCCTTCCTGCACGAGGCGTTCTATTTCCTCGATCACGGCGGAGTATTTCTCGCGCTTGGTCTTGTAGACGCGGTCGTTCATGTCGATTCGCGCCACGGGCTTGTTGGTGGGTATGCTCACCACGTCGAGCTTGTAGATGTCCCAGAGCTCGCCGGCCTCGGTGCTGGCGGTACCCGTCATGCCCGCGAGCTTGTGGTACATGCGGAAGTAGTTCTGGAGGGTGATGGTGGCGAAGGTCTGCGTGGCGGCTTCCACCTTCACTCCTTCCTTGGCTTCGATGGCCTGGTGCAGTCCGTCGCTGTAGCGGCGGCCTTCCATGATGCGGCCGGTCTGTTCGTCGACGATTTTGATTTTGTTGTCGTCGATCACGTATTCCACGTCTTTTTCGAAGAGCGTGTAGGCCTTGAGCAGCTGCGTGACGGTGTGCACGCGCTCGGCCTTGAGGGCGTAGTCGGCCATGAGCGCGTCTTTTTTCTCGGCGCGCTCGGGGGTGTCGGGCTCGTTTTCAAGCTCGCTGAGCTGTGCGGCTATGTCGGGCAGCACGAAGAACTGCGGGTCGTTGATTTTGCCGGTGAGTTCGTCGAGGCCTTTGTCGGTGAGCTCTACGCTGCGGTTTTTCTCGTCGATTACGAAATAGAGCGGGTCGGTGACCACGGGCATTTCGCGTGCGTTGTCCTGCAGGTAGTACGCCTCGGTCTGCAGCAGGAGGTTTTTCATGCCTTCCTGGCTGAGGAACTTGATGAGCGCGCCGTTTTTGGGCAGGCCCTTGAAGGCGCGGAAGAGCAGCAGGGCGCCTTCCTTGCGGGTGTCTTTGTCGTCGCTGGCGATTTTGGTTTTTGCTTCGGCGAGTATGGCGGTGACGAGGCGTCGCTGTGCCTGCACCACTTTTTCCACGTTGGCCTTGTAGTCGTTGAAGAACTGGTCGTCGCCTTTGGGCACGGGGCCGGAAATGATGAGCGGCGTGCGCGCGTCGTCGATGAGCACGGAGTCCACCTCGTCGACTATGGCGTAGTAGTGCTTGCGCTGCACGAGGTCGTCGGGCGCCATGGCCATGTTGTCGCGCAGATAGTCGAAGCCGAATTCGTTGTTGGTGCCGAAGGTGATGTCGCACATGTATGCGGCGCGGCGTGCGGCGGAGTTGGGCTCGTGCTTGTCGATGCAGTCGACCGTTGAGCCGTGGAACATGTAGAGCGGTCCCATCCACTCGGAGTCGCGCTTGGAGAGGTAGTCGTTGACGGTGACCACGTGCACGCCCCTTCCGGCCAGAGAGCGCAGGAACACGGGCAGCGTGGCCACGAGGGTCTTGCCCTCGCCGGTGGCCATTTCGGCTATCTTGCCCTGATGCAGCACGATGCCGCCTATGAGCTGCACGTCGTAGTGCGTCATGTCCCAGGTGATTTCGTTGCCTCCGGCCATCCAATGGTTGCGCCATATGGCTTTGTCGCCTTCGATGCTCACGAAGTCGCGTCCTTCGCCCGCGAGCTTGCGGTCGAGGTCGGTGGCGGTGACTTCGATGGTGCTGTTCTGCGAGAAGCGCGATGCTGTTTCGCGCATGGTGGCGAACACCACGGGCAGGTGGTCGTTGAGCTGCGTTTCGAGGGTGTCGAGTATGTTTTTCTCGTGGCGGTCTATCTGGTCCCAGAGGTTCTGTCGCTGGTCGAAGGGCAGTGTTTCCACTTCCTGGCGCAGTGTTTCGATGGCACTGCGGTCGGCTTCGGTGGCGGCGGCTATGTCGGCGCGCACTTTGTCTATCTCGGCGCGCAGTTCGTCGTTGGAGAGTTCTTTCAGGCGCGGGCCTTCAGCCTGTATTTTGGCCACTATGGGACGTATGGCCTTGAGGTCGCGGCTCGATTTGTCGCCGAATATTTTGGATATGATGCTTGTGAAACTCATTTCTGTGTAACGTGTGTGGGGGTTGTAAATGTGGTGGGGGTGTGTACGCCGCACTCGGCGTGAAGCGCCGGCGGCGGCGCTGCGCGCGGCCTACAGCGGCAGCGCGGGCATGCCTGCGCCGTTGGGCGAGCGTATGCGCAGCAGCCGTGCCACGGTGGGTGCCACGGTGCGGGCGTCGACGGGCGCGGCTATGGTGCGCGGGTCGATGCCGGGTGCCATGATCACGGCCATGCCTGCGGGTGCTACCTCGCGGTGCACCATGGGGGTGCGTGTGGCCGGCGCGGGTGTCTGCCAGTCGTCCACCACCTCCCAGCCTGCGGCGGGCGATATGAACACGTCGCCCGCATGGGCTATGGATGTGTTGCGCCGCATGGCCTGTGAGCCTTCGCCGGCGCGTTCGTTGATTATGTCGTCGATGGTGAAGGCGCGCCTTACGCCGCTCATGCGCTCCAGGAAGTCGGCTGCTTCGGTGCGTATGGCTGCGGGGTCGATGGCGCGCTCGCTTATGAGGCGGTCGTTGAGGAAAAATGCGTTGCGGTGGAATCCCTTCACCCAGTCGCCGTTGCCGTGCAGGGCTATGAGATACATGTTGAGTAGCGAGATGGCCTTGCGGGTGGAGAATTCGCCGAAGGGCACGGCCCAGCGTTCGTCGTCGCGGCGCGAACGCGAGCCGGGAGGTGTGGCTGCCAGATACACGAGCGTGCGGTTCATACCCGGTCCGCGGTCCACGGCGGCAAACAGCTGCTCAAGGTCGCGGTCGAGGCGCAGGTAGCTGTCCATCAGCTCGTAGCGCGTGTCGGCGCTTTTGCTGTCGACGAAGGGCCGTATGGTGTAGGCGAGGTTGAGCATGTCCACGCCGTCGTGCGCACCGAAGTCGGGTGTGGCCAGGATTTCTTCCGCGAGCTGTGTGATTTCGGTGTTGAGCAGCGGCGTGGTCATGAATTTGGCCACTCGCTCGCTCTTGCTGCGTCCGAAGGTGTAGCGGAAGGGATAGCGCGTGAGGTGGTCGGGCAGCTCGGGGTATGCGGCCGCCGGGCGCAGCGGCGCCCAGCTCATGGTGTCGAGCCTTACGGCAAGGGGGCGCAGGCGGTTGCGCGCGGCGAGGCTGGTGGGCGGCTCCTTGTAGAAGGTGGATGTGGCCCAGTTGCCGTTGTCGGCGTTGAGCCACAGGGCGCTGTTGGCGGCGTGTCCGCCGAGCAGTATGGCCTGCTGCGGGTCGGCGGCTATGGCGTAGACTGCCGTGACGCCTCCGCCGGCTATGCGTGCCTCGTCGGCTATGGTGCTCACGGCGAGTGCCGCGGGCGAGTATGTTTCGTTGGTGTAGTTGCCCATGGCTCCGGGGTCGTGGAGCAGGGGGGCTGTGCGCAGGGCCTCGCGGTCGAAGCGTGTGGCGCCGTCGATGCCGCTGATGTCGGCCGTGGCGCCGCTCACTATCACTGCCGTGGCTCCGTGCGCGTCGAGAGGCGTGCCGTAGTCGAGCGTGGGAATCACCACGCCCTGCTCGAGCAGGCGGTTGAAGCCGCCTTTGCCGAAGCTGTCGCGCAGCAGGTCTATATAGTCCTGCTCCAGGCCTTCCACCACTATGCCCACCACGAGCTGCGGCCGCGCGGGCGTGCCTGCCACGACGGCCAGCGTGGCCATCGCGGAAGCGACAAATGTGAGCAGAAGGCGCGGCGTGCGCGCGGTACGTTTCATTTTTTGCGGGCTATTATTATGTAGTTGGCGGCGCGCAGGGCGTCGGCGGCTATGAGCGGCCAGAATGAGGCGTTGGCGCTCTGCGGCAGCATGGGCCATGCGGCGCAAAGCATCAACAGCACTGCAAAGTTAGCAATTTGATAGCATAATACAATGTGTCGGGCTTTTTTTATCCAAATAAAAATAACCGGGATGAAGCACAAAGGGTTCAGCCATGCCAGCAAAAAGTTGGGCGAGGTGGCCTCGTGGGTGGAAACAAACACGAGAAACACCAGCAGGCACCCTGCCGCGCCGAAGGCGGCGTAGAGCGCGGTGTCGAAGACGCGGCTGACGCGCCGGCGCCGGATGTCGCGCGCGGTGAAGGCTGCCGCGAGCAGCAGCACGGCCACTGCCGAGGCCATGGGCGTGGCCCACCACGGCGTGGGGCCGGCGGCCACACCCCCCGGGGCGCCGGCGGCCACTATCTCGCTGTGCTCCACCAGTGTGCGTCCGCCGGCGGTGCGCGCCTGCGGCAGCGCCTCGCCGAGCAGCACCGGGGCAAACATCTTCTCGCGCGCCGAGATGGGGCGGTCTATGCCCGGGCCGAGCGCAAGGTCTATGCCGAACTGATACCACGGATAGTTGCGGTGGTAGTGGCGCATCACCTCGCGGAAGGTGCCGAGCTGCGGCGCGGGGTCGGGCAGCACTATGGAGTCGGCCAGGGCGCTCTCGACGGCGCGCAGCGGACGCGTGGCGCAGTTGTCGAGCACGTAGTTGTAGCGGTACACGCGGTTTTCAGGGCGCAGGTTGGCGGCTAAAAAGGCCGTGAGGCGCTGCTTCTCGGCGGGGGTGAGGCGCAGGCGGTGTTCGGTGACGCGGCGTCCGGCGCGGCGGTAGGCGTCGGCGAATACCGGCCAGGGAGTGGCGCCGCACAGGTAGTCGGTGTGCCCGAGGGCGAAGCGCCACACAAAGCCCGGCGCGTCGAAGTCAAACAGCCCGTAGTGCACGGCCAGGTCGGTGCCGTCGGGCAGCGCCACGCGCAGCGCGGCGTGGCCTTCGAGCTCATAGACATCGGAGCCGGCGTCGCACACCACGTAGCTCACCACAGTGTCGGGCCGCAGCGCGGCGTGCGCGGCCCATGCGGCGGCGCATATGCAGAGTATGGCCAGTAGACGTTTCATACGTGTGCAAAAGTACTATAAAAACCCGACATGGGCAAACCCGCCTATCGGGCGCCCCCGGCGGCCGGGGCCTTTTCGGGCTGCGGAGCGCGCACGGCGACGCGGAGGCGTCCGTCGCGCCACTGCAGCAGCTGCCGCCGGGCGCACGCCCACGGCAGGTAGCGCACGAAGAGCCATATGGCAGCCGGCATGAGCGCCAGGGTGGCGCCGGCGCGTGCCCACGGGCCCAGTGCGGTGTGATATTCCAGCAGCCCGAGCACGATGCCGTGGAGGCCCAGCACCACTATCGAATACCGCCCTAAAAACGACACGAACGGCAGCCGCGAGAGCAGCACCGACACCGTCCACACGGCGGTCATGCCGAGCAGCGTGAAGGCCACTACCGCGGGCCACGACGAGCTGAAGTTGAGATACGCCCATCCGCCGCACACCTGATGATTGAAGCAGTACATCGCGCACAGTGCCGCCGCGGCCACGACGCCCGTGGCGGCCAGCGCCCGCGGCGTGCGCCCCACGCTCAGCAGGCCCTCGCCTGCTGCTATGTGTCCGAGCCAGTAGAACAGCACCATGGCCACAGGCTGCAGCGGCACGAACATCAGACGCCCAGAGCCGGGGAGGCCGCTGCCGGCCAGGGCCGGGCGCGCGGCCACCGCCGCCCAGCCCGCAAGGAAAAGTAGCGCGGCCACGGCCGCGCGGCGCCGCCGCGACTGCCCCGCGATGCGGTGCAGTGAGAAGACTAAGAGCCCGGCCAGCAGCAACGCGCGCAGAAACCACAGATAGCCGTTGAACACCACCATGTCCCACAGTGTGAGCGGCGTCCACGGCGACCGCGCGCCGGGTATGAGCAGCCAGTTGCCCACGTCCCTCAGCAATATGAAAAACACGTACGGAACCAGCAGCTGGCAGCACTTGCGGGTGGCAAAGTCGCCGAAGCAGGCGTAGGGCCTGAAAAACAGCCCTGAGATGAAGAAAAACATGGGCATGCGGCACAGCCCGAGAGTGGTCGTGGCGCCATGGTCGGGAAACGCGCTCGCAATCACGTCCGAGTGGTTCAGCACCACGAGCATGATGCAGAAGCCCTTTATGAGATCGATGTATTGTATGCGCTCTTTTGTGTCCATGAGTGTGCGTGCGGGACTCCGCGCGCCCCGCTGCTGCAAAATTAGCTATTTATCCCGAAATCTCCATCTGCGCTGCAGTCCGAAACGTAGTGTTTTTTCGCCTCCGGCGGTCCGCGCGGGGCAATTCGTAGGCAAAAAAGGCCGATTGGTCCGCTTTTTTTGTGGAATTCGCGAAAATTGTCTATTTTTGGCACCCCGTTGTTTATTTCAACGCCACGAAAAACGCTATTCAGGACATTATGAGAAAAACCATCCTTTCGCTGCTGGCGGCATCGCTCGCCCTGACAGCATCTGCGGTGCCCGCGAAGCGCGGCCCGCTCACCATCACACAGCCCGACGGCACCACCATGCAGGTGCTGCTGCGCGGCGACGAACACCGCCACATATATCTCACACTCGACTCGCTGCCCATGCTCGAGGGCGCCGACGGCTTCATGCAGTATGCCGCCGTCGACGCCGCCACCGGCCGTGTGGCCGCCACCGGCATCCGCGCCACATCCGACCCCGCCCTGCGCGCCGCGTCGGAGCGCGCCGCCGCAGCCGGCATCGACGCCGAGGCCACACTGCGCGCCGCCTTCGCCGACCGCCACAAGGCCCGCCGCGCCGTGCGCCGCGCGCCGGCACAGAGCGGCCTCGGACTGTTTGACAGCTCGTTTCCCGTCAAGGGCGACGTGAAGGCCGTGGTGATACTGGTCAACTACAAGGACGTGCAGTTTTCCACTCCCAACGCCTCCCAGTACTTTTCCGACATGCTCATGAAGGAAGGCTTCAGCGAGTATGGCGCCACGGGCTCGGCCTACGACTATTTCATTGAAAACTCCATGGGTCAGTTCCGTCCGCAGTTTGACTGCTACGGACCCGTCACGCTGCCGCAGAACCGCAGCTACTATGGCGGCAACAACGTGTATGGCGAGGACAAGAACGCCGAACGGATGATTGCCGACGCCGTGAGCCTGCTCGACGACGAGGTGGACTTCTCGCAGTACGACACCGACGGCGACGGATATATCGACAACGTGTTTGTGTTCTACGCAGGCATGGGCGAGGCCAGCGGCGGCAGCTCCGACACGGTGTGGCCGCACGCCTACTATGTGGAGTCGGGCGCCGGCATCACATGCGTGGTGGACGGTGTGCGCCTCGACCGCTACGCCTGCTCCAACGAGTGGGAGGGCGGCAAGCCCGACGGCATAGGCACCTTCGTGCACGAGTTCTCGCACGTGATGGGTCTGCCCGACCTTTACGACACTGAAGGCTCGCTCACAGTGACCCCCGACACCTACAGCGTGCTCGACTACGGCCCCTACAACAACAACGGCCGCACGCCGCCGGCCTACAGCGCCTTCGAGCGCAACGCCCTGGGATGGAACGAGCCGCACGTGCTCGACGGCCCCGCAAGCGTAAGCCTCGCACACATAGCCGAGAGCAACGAGTCGTATCTCATACCCACGGAGAAAACCAACGAATTCTTCCTGCTTGAAAACCGCCAGCAGACCGGCTGGGACACCTACATCCCCGGCCACGGCATGCTCATATGGCACATAGACTACAACAAATCCGTGTGGATGGACAACGCCGTCAACAACACCCGCAGCCACCAGTACGTCGATATCGTGGAGGCCGGCGGCTCGGCCAACAGCCAGAGCAGCTCGGTGATGCGCTCCTACACCTTCCCCGGCTCCAAGAACGTGACCTCGTTCACCTCCACCACCACGCCCGCGCTCAAATCGTGGGCCGGTAAAGCCATCGACCTTCCCGTCACCGGCATTAAGGAAAGCGCCGGCGTGATCACATTCGATGTGGCCGGCGGCGACCCCAACAGCGGCCTGACCGACGTGGCCGCAGCCGCAGCAGGCTTCCGCACCGAAGGCCTCGCCGTGGTGTACGAAGGCGAGGCCGGAACAGCCATCGGCATTTGCGACCTCGCCGGACGCCGCGTGGCCACAGCTGTGGCCGACGCGAGCGGCAGCGCCCGCGTCGACCTTCCCGCAGGCATCTATATAGCAGTGGCCGGCAGCGCCACCGCCAAGCTGGCCGTGCGCTGAGCACCCCACCTGGCATAAAATGGAGCGTATTCGATTTTTTTTCGAATACGCTCCAAATGTATTAACTTTGCAGCACCTTACACATTAATCTTATAGCAATGTATCGAACAGCAATTGCAATTCTCTCGCTGGCCGCATCAGTGATGCCTGCGGCAGCAGAAGGGACTCCGCGCGGTGTGGACCGCGCGAATCTCGACACATCAGTGGCCCCCGGCACCGATTTCTACGACTACGCCTGCGGCGGCTGGATGAAAGCCAACCCCCTACGGCCCGAATATTCGCGCTACGGCACCTTCGACCAGCTCGGCGAGCTCAACCGCGCGCAGGTGCGCGACCTCGTGCTCGGCCTCGACGCCACCACAGCCGCTCCCGGCAGCAACACGCAGAAGATAGCCGACCTCTACGCCCAGGGCATGGACAGCACCACGCTCAACGCGCAGGGCGCATCGCCCGTGCTCCTCGACCTGGCCCGCATCTACGGCACCGGCCGCGACGGCATCGTCGACCTCATGGCCACCATGCCCGGCGTGGGAGCCTTCTTCGGCACAGGCGTGGAAGCCGACATGATGAACTCCACGCAGAACGTCATGTACTGGGGCCAGGGCGGCCTCGGACTCGGCGACCGCGACTACTACCTCGAGGACAGCGACAACGCACGCGCCGTGCGCGAGGCATACCGCAAGTATCTGCACACCATAGCCACCCTCGCCGGCCTTAACGACGAAAACGCCTCGCGCCTGGTGGAAAACACCATGCGCATCGAAACCGCACTGGCCTCCGCCGCCATGAGCCGCGAGGAGATGCGCGACCCCGCCGCCGGCTACAATCCCCGCAGCGTGGCCGCACTCGCCGCTGACTATCCGCACATCGACCTGCGCCGCTATTTCGAAAAGCAGGGCCTGCAGGGCGTCGACAGCATCATTGTGGGCCAGCCCAAGAGCTATGCCGCAGTCGACAGCATACTCGCATCCGAATCGCTCACCGCGCTGCGCGACTATGTGGCCGCAGGCTACCTCGACAGCGCCGCCCCCTATCTGAGCGACGCCTTCGTCGACGCCGGCTTCCAGATGAGCCGCGTGCTCAGCGGCGTCGAGGAGCAGCAGCCCCGCTGGAAGCGCGCGCTGGCTGTGCCCAACGGCATGCTCGGCGAGGCCCTCGGACAGCTCTATGTCGAGAAATACTTCCCCGCGTCGAGCAAGGAAAAGATGCTCACTCTCGTGGGCAATCTGCGCACGGCCCTGGGCAAGCACATCGACAATCTCACATGGATGAGCGACGAAACCAAAGCCAAGGCACGCGAGAAACTCGACGCCTTCACCGTGAAAATCGGCTACCCCGACAAGTGGCGCGACTACTCGGCCCTCACCATCGACCCCTACCGCCCCTACTGGAACAACGTGCAGGCCGCCATACTCTTCAATCAGAAGCTCAACAACGACGACTTCGGCAAGCCCGTGGACCGCGACCGCTGGTACATGTCGCCGCAGACCGTCAACGCCTACTACAGCCCGCTCACCAACGAAATATGCTTCCCCGCAGGCATCCTGCAGGCTCCCTATTTCAACCCCGACGCCGACGATGCTGAAAACTACGGCGCCATAGGCGTGGTGATAGGCCACGAAATGACACACGGATTCGACGACCAGGGACGTCAGTTCGACAAGGACGGCAACTTCGCCAACTGGTGGACCGACGCCGACGCACAGGCTTTCACGGCGCTGGCCGACAGCCTCGCCGCGCAGTTCGACGCCATAGAGGTGGCTCCCGGCGTGCACGCCAACGGACGCTTCACCCTCGGCGAGAACATTGCCGACCAGGGCGGCCTGCGCGTGGCACACACTGCCTACCACACCGCTCTAGGCGACAGCGCCGGCGAAACCATCGACGGCTTCACCCCCGACCAGCGCTTCTACCTGGCCTATGCCAACGTGTGGGCCGGCAACATCCGCGAGGCCGAAATACTCAAGCGCACCAAGACCGACCCCCACTCGCTGGGACGCTGGCGCGTGAACGCGTCGCTGCGCAACATCGAGCCCTTCTTCGCCGCTTTCGGCATAACGGAAGGCCAGCCCATGTTCCGCCCCGCCGCCGAGCGCGTGGTCATCTGGTAACGCACGCACACACGGCTCAACATAAAAAAACCGTTCGGACTCGCTTGTCCGAACGGTTTTTTTATGTTTAGGCGCGGCGTCAGTACCAGGTGATGCCGTTGGAGGTGGACGAGCGCTTGTCGTATTTGAGGTCGCTGAGCAGCGAGCTCTTGACGGCGATGTGGAAGTTGTAGCTCTTGTAGGGACCTACGGGCACGAAGCTGGCCGACATCTGGAAGCAGTGCAGGTCGCGCGAGATGTTGCAGTTCATGTAGGCCAGGCGGTGGGTGTCGAAGTTGTACGACGCCGAGAACGAGAAATTCCAGTTTTTGGTGGGGCGTATGCTGCCCGAGAAGCTCAGGTTCTGCGTGATGCGGCCGTCGTACTCCATTTTCTGCTTGTTGAAGGCTCCGTAGGAGTAGTTGACGGAGTAGTTGACCGAGAGGCTCCAGGGCACCTCCCACTTGGCGTAGCCGTCGGCGCCCATCTGCGTTTCGTCGTCGTCGCCGTGGCTGTGGCCCGAGCGGTTGGCCTGTCCCATGCCCTGTCCGTCGAAATTGTCGTCGTCGCCGGCGGCGTCGTCCTGCGAGTTGTTCTTGCCTTTTTTCTTGTCGTCTTTTTTGCGGCGGAAGGTGTCGTTGTTGAACGTGTAGCTGAACGATGTGCCGGTGTTGCGCAGGCGTCCGAGGCCTTTGCCGGAAGCGATGCGCAGCTTGTTCACGCGCACGGGGTTGCCGGCTTCGTTGAGCGCGTAGGTGTACACGTCCCACGTGGCGTTGAGGTTGAGGTTGAAGCCTTTTGTGAGTCGCAGCAGTATGGATGTGTTGATGTCGCTGAAGCGCAGCGAGTCGGCGGCCATGTTGTAGCTCTGCGATATGTTGAGGTTCTCAATGAGCGATATTTTCTTTTCGCCTATGGAGTCGTTGTCGGTCTTGACCTTCATTTCGAGGTTGTTGGCCAGGCTGTAGCTGATGGTTCCCGACTTGCCCTCGCTGGGCACTCCGAACAGTGCGTTCGGAAACATGGAGTATCGCCTGGTCTGCTGCTTGCCGGTGCGCGGGTCGGTGTAGTCGTACTGCCCGTAGTAGCCGAAAAACGGCGCTCCGAAGTCAGGTGCCGCGGAAAACGATATGGAGGGTGTCATCACGTGGCGTATCATCTTCACTTTCTTGCCGAGGAAACCCAGCGGCTGGAAGAAGCCGTAGAGCTTGGTGTCCATCGACACGCTGGCGCGCATGTCCCACACGTTGTAGAGGCTGTAGGTGGTGTCGCATATCTCCATGCCGGCCACGGGGTCCCACTGGCGGCGCACCTTGCGGGTGTACATGCGGTCCTGCAGGTCTATGGAGGGCGTGATGTTGACGTATTTCAGCACATTGAACGTGGCCGAGATTGGCACGCGGTGGTTCATGCCGTTTCGCCAGTCTTTTATGAGGCTTTTCTGGAAAAACTCGTTCTGCTTGGCAGTGAGCGAGTTCTGGAACTGTCCGTTGTAGCTGAGCTTGATTTTTTCGTACCAGCGCTCGGAGCCTGCCGCCTTCTTGCGCTTGAAAGGCTGTGTCTGGCTCATGGTGATGGTGAGGTTGGGGAAGCCCACGGTGAGGGTGGAGTCCTGCGTGCGCTGCGACACGTTCATGGTGGCCGAGAGGCTCCACTTCGACTGCGGGAAGCGGTAGGTCATGTTGATGGTGGAGCTTTTCGTGCTCTCGGTGAAGGCGTTGGAGTAGTAGCTGTTGAGGTCGTTGCGGGTGTAGCCGCTGGTGGTGAAGTTGACCGACGCCGACAGACTCATGTTGGGGTTGGCCTTGGAGTCCTGCGAGTGGCTCCACAGCACCTGGAAATTCTTCTGCACGCCATAGTCGGGCGAGCCTTTCTCGCCGGTTTTCGTGAGCAGGTACGAGAGGTTGAAGTTGCCGCTGTACTTGTAGCGCTTGGCGTAGGTGCTGCGCGCGTTGAGTCCCCACGAGCCCTTGGTGTAGATTTCGCCGGTGAGCGCCAGGTCTATGTTGTCGCTGATGGCGAAATAGTAGCCGCCGTCGCGCAGGTAGAAGCCGCGGTTGTAGTCGTCGCCGAAGGTGGGCACGATTATGCCCGAGGCATACTTGTCGGTGAAGGGAAAGTAGCCGAACGGCACAGCCAGCGGCAGCGGCAGGCCGGCGAGTACCATGTAGGCTGGTCCGACCACTATGTTTTTGCCCGGTCGCACCTTGGCTTTTGTGAGCTGCAGGTAGAAGTGCGGGTCGTCGTGGTCGTCGCAGGTGGTGTAGCGTCCGTCCTTGATGTAGTAGCTGTCGTCCACGTCTTTTTTCGTGAGGCCGCCGGTGAGGTAGCCTTCGCCCTGCTGCGTGACAACGTTTGTGATCAGGCCTTTCGAGGTTTTGAAATTGTAGCGCATGGTGGCGGCCTCATAGTCGGAGCCGCCTTCGTGAAACACGGGCGCTCCCTGCACGTCGCCCACGCTGTCGGTGCGTCCCACGGCATACACGGTGTTGTCGCCCAGGTTCATTTCTATCTGCGCGGCGTCGAGCTTGATGTCGCCGTAGGTCACGGAGCCGTTGCCGTACATGAACGCCGAGTCGCGGCGCACTATCACCATGGAGTCGCTCGACGAGAACACCACGGGGGCGTCGAGGTCCACCATCTCGCGCACTATGCGGCTGCGGCGGCTCGTGGTGTCGCGCGCCGTCAGCAGGGCTGCGGCGGCGGTGGCCGGCGTGATGCGGGGCGTGGTGTCGGCTGCAGCGGCTGTGTCGGCGGCGACGACGGCCGGCAGGCTGTCGGGCGCCACGCTGTCGGTGCTCGTCGCTATGGCTGCGGCGTGGAGTTCGTCGGCCTCGGCTGTAAGTGCGGCGTGCAGGCCCGTCGCGGGACCTGCTGCCATGGCGGCCATCAGACCGAATATGTAGCGGCGTTTAGTCTTCAAATGCAGGAAAAAAGCATAATCGTGGCAAAATTACAAAAAGTATTCGGCATAACAGCGTTTATGCGTGTTAATTTGCATCCGCGGGCCGCCTGCGCGCACCGCCCGGATGCGGCGCACGCCCCTGCCGGGCTGCGGCGGGGGCGTGCGGGAGTGTGCGTGTGCGGCTGCGGCGTGCGGGCCTACTGCTCTATGTAGGGCAGCAGGGCGTCGCGCCATATGGCGTAGCCGGGGGCCAGCAGGTGCAGGCCGTCGTTGGTGAGGTCGGCGCGCAGGCGTCCTTCGTCGTCGGCGAAGAGCGGGTGCAGGTCGATCCATGTGGCGCCAGCGCTTTCCACGATGGGGCGCAGCAGGCGGTTGACGTCGCGCACGGTCTGCTCCTTGCCGGCTATGGCCTTGTAGCGGCCGAAGGTGTTGTTGATGGGCAGAAGCGACTGCACGTACAGGCGTGTGGAGGGTGTGGCCGTGCGTATCTCGGCTATGAGGGCGCCGAGTGCGGAGGCTATGGAGTCGGCCGTAAGGTCGTGGCTGATGTCGTTGACGCCGCACAGCAGGAATATCTTCGCCGGGCGCCCGGCCGTGATGGCCGGCAGGCGGTCGTGCAGGCCGCCTATGATGTCGCCGTTGATGCCGCGGTTCACCACGCGGGGGTTGCCGAACAGTTCGTGCCACTCGCATCCGTGTGTGAGGCTGTTGCCGAGCATCACGATGGATGTGCTGTCGGTGCCGAGCATCTCGAACAGCGACGCGCGCTGTCCCCACAGCTCGTTGTGCGGGGCCGCGCTGCACCCGCATCCGCATCCGTGTGCCACGGCAGTGAGCAGTGTGGCTGTGGCTGCTGCCGCGAGCTTATTCATGTCCCTCGCGATAGGTGTCGACGGCTTTCTTGACGGAGCCGTGCATGAGCAGCAGGCGTTTGGCCTCGTCGTAGGGCAGGCCGAGCTCCTCGACCACCATGCGCGTGCCGCGGTCCACGAGCTTGGCGTTGCTGAGCTGCATGTTCACCATCTTGTTGCCTTTGACGCGTCCCATCTTGATCATCACGGATGTGGTGATCATGTTGCATATCATCTTCTGGCCTGTGCCGCTCTTCATGCGCGAGCTGCCGGTGACGTATTCCGGGCCCACAATCATTTCGATGGCGATGTCGGCGGCGGCGCTTACGGGTGCGTCGGGGTTGGAGGTGATGGCGGCGGTGAGTATGCCGTGGCGGCGGCACTCTTCGAGCGCGCCTATCACGTAGGGCGTGGTGCCGGAGGCGGCGATGCCTATGACGGTGTCGCGCTCGTTGATTCCGAAGGCCTCAAGGTCGCGCCATCCCTGTGCGGTGTCGTCCTCGGCGTTTTCGATAGGGTTGCGCAGGGCTTTGTCGCCGCCGGCTATGATGCCTATCACCCACGAGGGGTCCATGCCGAATGTGGGAGGTATTTCGGAGGCGTCGAGCACGCCGAGGCGTCCCGAGGTGCCGGCTCCCATGTAGAAGATGCGTCCGCCGCGCTTCATGCGCGTCACGATGCCTTCCACGAGCTGCTCTATCTGCGGGATGGCCTTTTCGACGGCGAGGGCCACTTTCTTGTCTTCGTTGTTGATGTCGTGCAGCAGTTCGCCGACGCTTTTCTTTTCGAGGTCGTTGTAGAGAGAGGGTTGTTCGGAAATCTTTACGAAAGCCATAGTATCTGGGATTGCTGGTTTAGGAGTGGAACTGTATGAGTCCTTCCATGGGACTCTTGAGTATGGTGCCTACGGTGAAGCCCGTGGCGGCTGCGGCGTCGGCGAGCACGTCGCGGTAGTAGTGGGCTATCGAGCCCACAAAGTGGGCGCAGGGCTCGCACATGCCGGCGTAGCGGCTGACGTTGCGGCGGAAGAAGGCTTCGAACGAGCTCTGCACGAGCGCGCGCACCTCGGCGCGGTCTATGTTTTCGATGAGGAAGGGTGTGACCGACGCCAGGAAGCGGTTGGGCTGCGGCTCCTTGTACACGCGGCGTATGATGTCGAGCAGCGTGAGGTCGTACTGGTGCAGGAATTTCTCGCAGAGGTCGGCGGGCAGCTGTGCCTTGAGCACGTCGCCCACGAGCAGCTTGCCGAGCACGGCGCCCGAGCCTTCGTCGCCGAGTATGAAGCCCAGGGGCGACACGTTCATGGCTATGGCCGAGCCGTCGTAGTAGCACGAGTTGGAGCCGGTGCCGAGTATGCACGCTATGCCCGGACGGCGGCCGCACAGGGCGCGCGCGGCGGCGAGCAGGTCGGTGTGCACCTCGACGGTGCCGGCCGAGGGTATGTTGGCGCTTATGGCGCGCGCCACATTGCCGCACACTTCGGGCGAGATGCATCCCGCGCCGTAGAAGTAGACGGCTTCGATGCCGGCGGCGCGTTCGCCGAGTTCGGGCACGAGTTCGGCGGCGATGCGTGTGCGCATCTCCTCCTCGGTGAGCATTACGGCGTTCATGCCGCAGGTGAACACTTGTTTTTCAACTTTTCCGTTGCGGACGACGCACCAGTCCACTTTGGTGCTTCCGCAGTCTGCTATAAGTATCATATCTTGATGTAAATTTTCTTTTTATAGAGTATGTAGCCGAACACCCAGTTGAAGGCCACGAAGGCCAGGGCGAAGAGCAGCGACGCGAGCGTGGCGTCGTCGCCGGCCATGGGCATGCACACGGCGCGGTATATCCAGCCTTTAAGACTTATGCTGCCGGCCTCGGCGGCGGCGTAGGGCACGCGTATGAAGCCCATGAGTATGGTGAGCACGGCGCCCAGGCAGTACATGAACAGCGGGTTGACGCCGAAAGCCTCGAAGAAGCGGCACCAGCGCCTGTGGCCGCGGATGTCGATAATCCATATGAGCAGGCCCAGCAGGCTGGCGGCCATGCCGCAGGTGGTGAGCACAAACGTGGGCGACCATATTTTCTTGTTGACGGGTATGCCGTAGGCCAGCAGAAGGCCGCTGAAGGTGAGCACGGAGCCGACTATGAACAGGCGGCATATGCGCTCACGGTTGTCGGCCACGGCCATGAGCATGCTTCCGCACAGGAAGCCTATGAGCATGTGGGCCACGGAGGGTATGGTGCTGAGCAGCCCCTCGGGGTCGAAATGCAGCGTGACGCCGCCCACGGTGTCGGAGTACATGTGGTTTTCGCCGAGCACGGCGCGGTCGGCGGCCGCTATGATGTTGCGCTCGCTGAACTCCAGGCCGTGGCCCAGCAGCAGCACGGCGGCGTAGGCCACAAGGATGCCGGCCACGGTGCGTGCCAGCGCGCGGCGGCCCATCGACAGCGCCAGCAGCGAGCCTGCGCCGTAGCACAGCGCCAGGCGCGGCATCACGCCGAGCATGCGTATGTGGTCGAAATTGACGGCGGCCTCCACTATGCCGCCGCCGGCGGCCAGGCGCCGCAGCGTGAGCGACAGCCACGCTATGGCCAGGCCTATGAGGAATATCACGGCCGTGCGCCGCAGAATCTTCAGGGCGGCCGCGCGGCTCATGCGGAAATCGTAGCGCCGCAGCGACATGTACGTGCTCACGCCCATGATGAACATGAAGAAGGGAAACACCAGGTCGGTGGGTGTCAGGCCGTGCCACTGCGCGTGTGCCAGCGGGGTGTAGATGTGGCCCCACGACCCGGGGTTGTTGACCATGATCATGCCGGCCACGGTGATGCCGCGCAGTATGTCGAGGGCGAGCAGGCGCCCTTGTTTGGGTTTATCGCTCATGAGCGGGTAGTTTTGGGGTGGTACATGCGTGCACTATGTAGGCTATGGACTTGTAGGGCACGCCGCTGCGGTCGGTCAGGCCTATCTCGCAGGTGCGGGAGTTGGAGTAGCCCTCGCGCACTCCGGCGGCCTCGAGCGCGGGTCGCAGCTTGCGCAGGCCCCAGGCGTTGAGCTCGGGGCGCATGAAGCCTTTGTCGCCGGCGAAGCCGCAGCATCCCACCTCGGCGGGCACAGTCACGTTGCGCGAGCACATGCGCGCCACGGCTATGATTTTGTCGGCCACGCCCATGCGTCGGGTCGAGCAGGTGACGTGCACGGCCACGGGCGTGTCCGTGGGGTGGAATTCGAGATAGGGTGCGAGCACGTCGTGTATGAACTCGCCGGGCTCGTACAGGCGCATGCTGCCTATGTGCTCGCGCATGCGGTGCAGGCAGGGGCTCTGGTCGCACAGCACGGGCAGCGTGCCGCCCTCGGAGGCCTCGAGCAGCGCGGCTTCCAGTTCGGCGGTCTTGCGCATGGCTATGTCGGGCATGCCTTTGCTGTCCCATATCATGCCACAGCACAGGCGTTCCATGCCGGCGGGAAACACCACCTCGAAGCCGGCCCTGGCGCACAGCTCCGTCATCACGGTGGCCAGTTCGGGCAGTTTCTTGCCGCCCTCGGGGGTGGCGCCCATGGTGCGGTTGAGGCACGAGGGGAAATACACCACGCGTCGGCGGCGGGGTGTGGCTGTGGCCGCGGCTGCGGCGGCCGCCACGGCCGCCTTCGGATGTGCGGGGCCCGGCAGGGCGGGCGTCCATAGCGGCAGGCCCAGGCGGTGCATGCCGCGGCCTGCGGCGGCGGTGGCGTCGGGGCCGAGCACGTCGGCGGCCACGCGTGCCGTGGCCAGCAGGGCGCGCAGCGTGCCGGAGGTGCCGGCCAGGTGGCGGGCGAAGAAGGCGCCCGCGCGGTGTGCCGCCGAGCCCGGGGGCACCAGGCGGCCGCGCATCTTGTGCACGAGGTGACCCGTGTTGATGCGCATCGGACACGAGGTGCTGCACAGGCCATCGCCGGCGCAGGTGTCGAGCCCGTAGTAGCGGAAGTCGCGCTCAAGGGCGTCGGCGCGGCGCAGGCTGTCGGCGTCGCCCAGGGCGCGCAGGCGTGTGATTTCGCGCACCGACACTATGCGCTGGCGCGCCGAGAGTGTGAGGCCGCAGCTCACGCAGTTCACCTCGCAGAAGCCGCACTCTATGCAGCGGTCCACGTCGGGGTCGACGGCCGGCAGCGGCTTTATGCCGCGTATGAAGCACTCGGGGTCGGAGTTGAACACTACGCCCGGGTTGAGTATGCCCTGCGGGTCCATGGCTTTCTTGAGGCGCAGCATCATGCCGAAGGCCTTTTCGCCCCATTCTTTCACCACGAAGGGGGCCATGTTGCGCCCGGTGCCGTGCTCGGCCTTGAGCGAGCCGCCGAAGCGGTCCACCACGATGTGTTCTATGCCGAGCATCAGGCGGCGGTAGCGCTCCACCTCCTCGGGGGTGTCGAAGCGCTGCGATATCACGAAATGGAAATTGCCCTCGAGCGCGTGGCCGTAGATGCAGGCGTCGTCGTAGCCGCAGTCGGCTATGAGCTGCTGCAGGGCCACGGTGGCCTCGGGCAGGTCGTCGATATGGAAGGCCACGTCCTCGATGAGCACGGTGGTACCTGGCGCGCGCGTGCCTCCCACTGCCGGAAACACTCCGCTACGCATCTGCCACCAGGCGGCGGTTTCGGCCGGGTCCGACGAGAAATGCGCCGGACGCACCAGCCTGAAGCCTGCCACCACGGCGTTGATGGCGTCGACGCGCGCCTGCAGCTCCGCGGGCGTGGCCGCGCGCGTGTCGAGCAGCAGCGCCGTAAGTCCGGGCGTCACGTCGGGTGTGCCCACGCTGCGCAGCGATTTTGCGTCGAGCAGCTCGCAGCTGTCGACGGGTGCGCCCTTGCGCATGGCCACCACAGCCTCGGCGGCCTCGCGCATGCTGCCGAAGTAGAGCATGGCCGCCGCCGAGTGCGGCAGCAGCGGCGATGTGCGCACGGTCACCGAGCTGATGAAGCCCAGCGTGCCCTCGCTGCCCACCATGCAGTGGGCTATGATGTCGAACGGGTCGTCGAAGGCCACGAACGGGCGCAGGTTCAGGCCCGTCACGTTCTTGATGCTGTATTTGTGGCGTATGAGCGCGGTGAGTGCGGCGTCGGCGCGTATGTCGTCGCGTATGGCCTCGATTTCGGCCAGCAGCTGCGTGTGGGTGGCGCGGAACGACGCGCGGCTCACCTCGTCGGCCGTGTCGAGCACGGTGCCGTCGGCCAGCACGATGCGTGCCGACAGCAGTATGGCGTCGCTGTTGGCGTGTGTGCCGCAGTTCATGCCCGAGGCGTTGTTGGCCACGATGCCGCCCACCATGGCCGAGCGCTTCGACGCCGGGTCGGGGTCGAACACGCGGCCCAGCGGGCGCAGTATCTCGTTGACGCGCTCGCCGATGATGCCCGGCTGAAGGGTGATGGTTTCGGCGCGCGGTCCCACGGTGTAGTCCTCCCAGTTTTTGCCGGCCACCAGCAGCACCGAGTCGGTGACGGCCTGGCCGCTGAGGCTGGTGCCTGCGGCGCGGAAGGTCACGGCCACGCCGCCGCGGGAGGCTGCGCGCAGTATCTCCGACACCTGTTCCTCGCTGCTGCCGCGCACCACCATCTCGGGCACCAGGCGGTAGAAACCGGCGTCGGTGCCCCACGCCAGACGGCGGAGCGGGTCGGTGTATATTTCGGGCGCGGGGCGCAGTGCCCTCAGCTCCCGGAGGAATGTCTGATGTCGGGGTTCCATAGGTTGATTCGGTTTAGAGCCCGCCCCCCGATGTTTGTCAGAATCGGGGGTCGGAAGGCTTTTTTCAGTTTATGAATTTGAAAATATTATAACCGGTTTTATTAGTCGTAAAGCTTGTAGGGCGCGGACGCGGCGCGGAAGGGCTCCACGTCCTTGTTCCAGTAGGGGAGCATGTCGGCCACGCGGTGGCACGGTGTGAACAGGCGGCGTATCTGTTTGCTGCCCACCACCTTGTCGAACATATCGAAGCGCTTGGCGGCGTCCTCGGCGTCCATCACGCGGCGGTCGGGATACATGTCGGCCAGCTCCTGGAGCACGTAGAACTGCACCAGCGTCAGCGGCGCGGCCTGCGCGTCGGTCACGTATATCTCCACGCCCTGCAGGTTCTCGCCCTTGCCGGTGCCGTAGAAAGGCTTGATGTGGATGGGGCGGAACATCACGCCCGGGATGTGCAGGGCGTTGAGCCGGCGGTTGAGCTCGGCTGCGTCGATCCAGTCGGCGGCCACGAGCTTGAACGGCAGCGTGTAGCCCACGCCGATGCTCACATAGTACAGCTCGCCCAGGATGCCTGTGGCCGGATAGTACAGCGCCGATTCGGCGTTGGGTTGGTGTGGCGAGGGCAGCACCCACGGCATGCCCGTGTCGGCGAAGCTCATGGAGCGCTTGTAGCCCTCCATGGGCACTACGGTGAGGTTTACGCGCTTGTCGCCGAGCAGTCCCTCGCCGTCGAGGTAGCGGGCGAGCTCGCCGGGTGTGAGGCCGTACAGATAGGGGATGGGAAACTGGCTTACGAACGAGAAGCAGCTGTCCTCCACCACGCATCCCTCCACCTTGTCGGCGCCCGCGGGGTTGGGGCGGTCGAGCACCACGAATTCCTTGCCCAGCTCGGCGCATGCCTGCATGGCCAGGCCCATGGTGGAGATGAAGGTGAACGAGCGGCAGCCGTTGTCCTGGATGTCGTACACGAGCACATCCACGCTGTCGAGCATCTCGGGGGTGGGCTTGCGGTACTTGCCGTAGATGCTGTAGACGGGCACGCCCGTGGCGGCGTCGACGGCGTTGCCCACGTGGTCGCCGGCGTGCACGTCGCCGCGCACGCCGTGTTCGGGTCCGTACAGTGCCGTCAGGCGCACGCCGGGGGCCTCGTGCAGTATGTCGATGGTGCTGCGCAGCGTGTTGTCCACGCCAGACGGATTGGTTATCAGGCCCACGCGCTTGCCTTGCAGGATGTCGAAGCCGCGGTCGCGCAGCACTTCCACTCCGGGTTTTACCTGCGCCGTGGCGCCGACGGCGATGGCCGCCGCTGCCAGTATTGATAACGCACGTTTCATTTCTTTTCTATTTTACGTCCGAAATTAGGGTCTATTTTAAGGAAGGCGCACACGCCGATGGTGGCGGCGCAGCATATCATGGTCCACACGAAGAAATGCCGGTAGCCGATGGTTTCCTGCAGCCAGCCGGCGGCCATGCCGGGCAGCATCATGCCCAGGGCCATGAAGCCGGTGCAGATGGCGTAGTGGGCGGTCTTGTGCTCGCCTTCGCTGAAGTAGATCAGATACAGCATGTAGGCCGTGAAGCCGAAGCCGTAGCCGAACTGCTCTATGAACACGCAGGCGTTGATGGTGAGCAGCGAGTGCGTGGGCCAGTAGCTCAGATACACAAACGTCAGGCACGTGAGCGACATGCTCCAGGCCATGGGCCACAGCCATTTCCTGAGGCCGCCGCGCGCAGCCACGATGCCGCCCACGATGCCGCCTATGGTGAGGCCGATGATGCCCACGGTGCCGTAGACAAAGCCCACCTCGCCGGTGCTCAGGCCGAGGCCGCCCTTGTCGATGGGGTCGAGCAGAAACGGATTTATGAGTTTCACCAGCTGGGCTTCGGGCAGGCGGTATAGAAGCATGAACGCCACCGCCACCCATATCTGCTTCTTGGCGAAGAAGCTGCGGAAGGTTTCGAAAAACTCGCGGAAGATGTCGGCCGACGTGCGCGCGGCGCCGTGCTCGCGGCTGTCCGACGCCGGACGCGGCAGCGCCCAGCTGTGGTACATGGCCACTGCCAGGAAGAACGCCGACAGCACCGCAAACACCACGAGCCATGCCATGGGTATGTTGCCGCTCGCGCCGTCGAAGCCGGCTGTCGCGGGCTGCTTGATTTTGTGGTCTATGTCGTAGTAGAGCCACGCCGTGCGGTCCCAGTTGTGCTCGTCGAACACCAGGCGCTCGCCCTCTGCGAGCTTGATGCCGGCGTCGCCCGACGTGTGCGTCACGTTCAGCACCACGCTTTCGCCGGGCGCCGGGCGCTTGGTCAGGCGCACGCCGCGGATGGCGAACGTGTTGCTCGCGGCCTCGGCGGCAGCCTCGCGCTTCTCGCCGAAGGTTTCGGCCACCCAGCGCGTGAAGGCGCCGGGGCCTTCGTCGGCCTTGGCGGCGGCGGTGGCTGTGCCCGCGGCGGGAGCGGCAGCGGCCACGAAGCCGTTGCGCTCGTTGCTGCGGCGCACGCTGTCGCGCATCATGGCGGCGTAGGCGGCGAACGTCATCGGCTCGCCGTCCACCTCCACAATGGCCGGAGCCTTGACGGCCGTAGCTGCGGCTTCGCTGCCGGTGAAGAAATTCATCTCGGCCGGTTCGGCGGGATTCTGCAGGGCGAGGTCGGCCATCACGGGCGCCTCCCAGGCCACATAGGGGTCGACGTCGACTCCTAACTTCACGGCGTCGAGGCCGGTGCCCGTTTCGATGGCGCCTGCGAGCACCACCAGCAGGCCCTGGCCCACCACGGTGCTCACGCGGTAGAACGTGGAGCGGATGCCCACGTACAGCGACTGCTCATGCTCCGTCAGGGCCAGCATGTAGAAGCCGTCGGCGGCTATGTCGTGCGTGGCCGATGTGAAGCCCACGAGCCAGAATATGGCCAGCGTGAGCTGGAAGAAGAAGGGCGTCGGGATGCTGAACGCTATCCCCGCCAGGGCGAAGGCTATGATCCACTGCATGGTGAGTGTCCACCAGCGCTTGGTGCGGATAATGTCAACGAACGGGCTCCAGAAGGGTTTTATCACCCACGGCAGATACAGCCACCCCGTGTAGAGGGCTATGTCGGTGTTGGAAATACCCAGGCGCTTGTACATTATCACCGATATGGTCATCACGGCCACATACGGCAGGCCCTGCGCGAAATAGAGCGTCGGAATCCACGCCCATGGCGAGCGCTTCGTGCTTGCGTCAGACATCTGTTGCTATGCTTTGTTGTTGATTGATTCGTATTCTTTGAGTTCGGCGCCGGGGAAGTAGTGCGCCAGTATCTGCTGCCACGTGTAGCCCTTTTCGGCCATCACGGCGGCGCCTATCTGGCACAGGCCCACGCCGTGGCCCCAGCCGGCGCCCCGCAGCACGAAGTCGTCGCCTTCGCGGTCCACCACGAAGGCCGACGAGCGCAGGTGGCTGGTGCTCAGCGCATGGCGTATCTCAAGCTCCTTGCCTATGATCATGGTGCGGCGGGTGCCCGTGATGCGCAGGCGCACGATGCGGCCCGAGGTGCCGCGTTCCACGGCCGTCAGGTCGGTGATGCGGCCGAAGTCTATGCCTATGCGTTCGCGCACCAGCGCGCTCAGCTCGTCGGTGCTGTAGCGCACGGTCCAGCGGAAGAAGTCGAGGCTCTCGCGGTCGTAGCCGTTGAGCACCTGCGAGAGCACGCGTTCGTCGGCAGTGTTGCAGAAGGCTTCGGGCGACGCCTCAATCCACGCACGCGCGCGGGGCTCGTAGCGCAGGTCGGGATACACCAGCGAGTCGGGGGCGTCGCTGCGCACCGTCAGATAGCTGTGGTGCACGGGTTCCCAGCAGTTCTCGAACAGCTCGAACACGCCGCCGCAGCACTTGCTGAAGCGTGCGTCGGCCAGTTCGCCGGTTTCGGGGTCCACGAGCACCACTCCGGCCGTGGCGGCCACAGCCTCGGCCACGGCGGCCGTGGTCTGGCGCGCCTTGCCCTGGTAGCGCTGGCAGTGGTCGTCGGCGCACACGTCGAAGTCGCTGTGGTCCTCGCGGTCCTGCCAGCGCACTATCTCGCCTTCGGTCACGGTGCACGCCTCGTAGGCGCTGCCGCCGGCCTCGATGCGGCGGTTCTTGCGTATCTGCGCCAGCAGCCAGCTGCGCGATATCACCGAGTGGGCGCGCAGCAGGTCGGGCGAGCTCATGGCGCTCATCTCCGACGATATCACGCTCAGCAGATAGTCTTCCACGCCGATGCGGTTTATCACCGTGATGCCGCCGTCGGCCGCGGCTTTCAGCGTCAGCGCGCCGTCGAACGTCTGGTTCTCGCGGCGTTCCCAGTGGAAGTCGACGCCGATGGTCACATCTTTCACCTCGAACACGGCGCCTTCGGCGGCGGGTTCGAAATCGAGCGCCCCGCAGGGCAGAGCGTCGAAATGCATCAGGCCGCTCACTTCGGTGCCGTCGCTGCAGCGGAAAGCACCGTGAAACTCTATGTCTACGGCCGAGGCGGTAAGTATGCCTACGGCTACGGTAGCGTATGGTTTTTTATCGCACATTTTCAGCAATATTTTTTATTTCTACGTCGTTGAGGCACAGCTCGTCGAACACGCGCCGCAGCAGGGCCTCGTCTATGCGTCCGAAATCCTCGGCGCGGGGAGTTATGAACGCGCCGCCCATGTCCACACTGGCCGGGCTGAGCAGCATGGCGCCGGGGCCTTCCGTGCCGTAGAACGACGGACGGTGGCGCTTGCGGGGCACCACCACCAGCCGCACGCCGCCGGCCGTGGCGTAGGCCAGCAGGTTGAGCATGGGCTCCTCGCCGGTGTCGGGCATCGGAAGCGCCGCATACAGGCGGTCGAACATGCGCGCGCCGGCCTCGGCATCGGCCGAGTCGACCACGAACACCTTCAGCGGCAGCTCCGCGGCCACGCGCAGCGTGGTGCCGTCGGGCTCCGCGGCCACTACCTGCATGGCAGCGCCCTCGAGCGCGGCGGGCAGTGTCAGGAAATCGGTGTTGCCGGCCTGGAAATGCATGTGGTCGGGGGCCGAGGCGCCGCAGCGCGGGCCGTTGTAGAACACCGTGTAGCCCTTCAGCGCCATGGCCAGGCGCAGCATGTGGGCCATGCGGCCGGCTATGCGCTGCGGCGTGTGCTCGAGCGCAGGGATGGTGAAATGGCGCGGAAATATGGGAAACGGATTCACCAGCACCGTGTAGCCTTCCCACTCGATGCCGCGCTGCTCGGCGGGGCGGTTGGCCTCGCACAGGAAGCACGGACGCTCGGCCAGCGAGCGGGCGTCGACCTTGGCGCCGCTCGACACTATGCGGGCGGGGTTGAACTGCACCTTCAGCGTCCAGCCGGGCATGGCCACCTCGCGCAGCTCTACCGAGCGCAGGGCGTCGAAATTGCGAGCGGCCAGCGGCCACTCCGCGCACTGGCTCTCAAGCAGGCGCTCTATCTGTTCGGAGTCTAATGCCATGGCGTAGCGTTCAGTTGCGGTTTTTGTTCTCGCGGATGCGCGCCAGCAGTTCCCAGGTGCGGATGCGGTCTTTGTAGAGGTTGTTGGCGTTCATCTTGTTGATGTCGAGCGCGGCGTCGCTGTTGTCCTCCCAGCGGCGGCAGAAGTAGAGCACATCATAGATGCGGCCTATCTGGTTGTGGCGCGAGAA
>CAMWTJ010000016.1 GCA_947177185.1 uncultured Porphyromonadaceae bacterium
TTATGGTGCCTTATACCAAGGAGGTCGCAGATTACTGTGACCCCTTTTCTTGTGGGTGTGAACAAGGCCTTTCAGGGGCAGGGGTTAAATATAGGCAGCCAACTTATGGACGCTCTCAAATACTGGTTTGTGGACGAGAATAATAAGGCGGCCTGTCGTTATATGCTCGTTGATGCCTACAACTCAGACTCCACTGTCCGTTATTATCTTAAGAATGGATTTAAGCCTCTTTATAAGTCTGAGCAAAGCGAAAAAGATGCTTTCGGAATATCAGAGGACGATGCTCTGAAAAGCCGTGTCATGTTCTTCGACTTGAAGATGATAACCGCTTAAAATATTTCTGCATTATCCGCATTTTTAGATTAAACGTATTTATCAAGGTAGCCAGCCGCAGGCCGAAACGACAAACGAATCTGAAATATTCCGTATGGACCATGATGAAATAAGAAAGCTCTATAACACTCCTGCGAATTTAAGATTAAAGCGCATAGCTCTTTGCGCTATAGGGGTGGCTATTGCCATTATGGTCAGTATGATATTCCTGGTGGATAAGGTATCTTGGCAGTTGCTGTACTTCTTGCGTGGATGTGCCGGAGTATTGGCAATAGTATTTGTCATTATGGTGGCTGTTCTTGTTTATCGGGTAAACAGCGCTTATATCAGCGAAGGCAGGAACAGCAAAAGAAAAAGATAAGCAGGCACAGTTAGCCGTTTAGTCAGAGATTTTCGCTATATTTGCAGAAATATGGATACACGCACCCGAAAGATACTCGGCAAAGCCGCAAGCTATGGCATCCCGCTCATTGTCAGCGCGGGCCTCTGCTACGTGCTTTTCACCAGCATAGATTTCGGCGAGATGGCAGCCATAGTGCGCAGCCAGTGCCGCCCGCAGTGGATTGCGGCCGCGCTGGCTGTCAGTGTGTTTAGCCATGTGCTGCGCGCCGCGCGGTGGCGCATACAGCTGCGCGCGCTCGGCCTCGCCACATCGCTGTGGGAAATCACGCTGAGCGTGTTCGGCATGTATGCCGTGAACCTCGTGTTTCCGCGCCTCGGCGAGATATGGCGCACCACGTTTGTGGCCCGGCGCAGCGGCGCCCCGTTCGCGCAGGTGTTCGGCTCCATGATAGCCGAGCGCATGTGCGACACGCTCACGGTGCTGGCGCTGTCGGCCGTCACGTTCGCGTGCGCGTCGGGCCATATGCTCGACTATCTGCACGGCAGCGGCGCCGAAACCGCCGCGCGCGTGGCCACGGCGCTGTCGTCGCCCTGGCTGTGGGCCGCTGCGGTTCTGGCAGCTGCGGCGGCATGGCTTTTCGTGGCCCGCTCCCGCAGCGCGGCCGCCGAAAAGACCCGCGGCCTGCTGCGAGGGCTGTGGAAAGGCTTCGCCGTGATAGCGTCGATGCCCGGGCGCGGGCTCTTCCTGCTGCTCACAGCGGCCATTTGGGGCTGCTATTTCCTGCAGCTGTACCTGGCGTTTTTCGCATTTCCCTTCACGGCGTCGCTCGCGGCCGGCCCGGGAGGCACTCTCGCCGTGCTGGTGACATTCGTAATGAGCAGTATCAGCATGGGCGTGCCCAGCAACGGCGGCATAGGCCCCTGGCAGTGGGCGGTGATTTTCGCCCTGGGCAGCTACGGCATAGCCGCCACGGCAGCAGGCGCGTTCGCCAACGTGGTGCTCGGCTCGCAGACCCTGATGCTCATAGCGCTCGGCCTGTTCACATTCGCGACCATAACAATTACCAACAAACATAACACTCCCCAACACAAGAAATGAAAGTAGTCATCATCGGCGTAGGCGGTGTAGGCACCGTCGTGGCCCACAAGTGCGCCCAGCACCCCGAAGTGTTCACCGAAATCGTGCTCGCATCGCGCACGCTCAGCAAGTGCGAGGCCGTGGCGAAAGCCATCGGAGCGTCCAACATCACGTGCGACACCGTCGACGCCGACCATGTGGAGCAGGTGGTGGCCCTGTTTGAGCGCCATCAGCCCAAACTGGTGATAAACGTGGCACTGCCATACCAGGACCTCACTATCATGGACGCCTGCCTGCAGTGTGGTGTCAACTATCTCGACACGGCCAACTACGAGCCCCGCGACGAGGCACATTTCGAATACTCATGGCAGTGGGCCTATCGCGAGCGCTTCGAGAAGGCCGGACTGACCGCCATCCTGGGATGCGGATTCGACCCCGGAGTGAGCGGCGTGTTCACGGCTTATGCCGCCAAACACCATTTCAGCGAGATGCAGACTCTCGACATCGTGGACTGCAACGCCGGCAACCACGGCAAGGCCTTCGCCACCAATTTCAACCCCGAAATCAACATCCGCGAAATCACACAGCGCGGACGCTACTACAAGGACGGCAAGTGGGTGAGCACCGAACCGCTTGAGTTCCACATGCCGCTCACCTACCCCAACATCGGCGAGCGCGAAAGCTACATGCTCTACCACGAGGAGCTCGAATCGCTCGTGCTCAACTATCCCACCATACGCCGCGCGCGCTTCTGGATGACGTTCGGACAGGAATACCTGACACACCTGCGCGTGATTCAGAACATAGGTATGGCGCGAATCGACGAGGTGGACTACAACGGCGTGAAAATCGTGCCCCTGCAGTTCCTCAAAGCCGTGCTCCCCGACCCGCAGGACCTGGGCAGCAACTACCACGGCGAAACCAGCATCGGCTGCCGCATCTCCGGCCTCGACAAGGAAGGCAAGCCCATGACATACTATATCTACAACAACTGCTCGCACGAGGAGGCCTTCCGCGAAACCGGCATGCAGGCCGTGAGCTACACCACCGGCGTGCCGGCCATGGTGGGCGCCATGATGTTCCTTACCGGCAAGTGGGCCAAGCCCGGCGTGCACAATGTGGAGGAATTCGACCCGGATCCCTTCCTGAGCGAACTCGCCGCCAACGGCCTGCCCTGGCACGAGGTAATCAACCCCGACCTTGAGGTGGACCGCCTCGACCTTTGATTCGAGGTCCTGAAAAAAACGCGCGTGGCCGTGTCTGCATCAGACACGGCCACGTGTGCGTTCGTCCCCTCGGGCGGCGTCAGGGCTCGCGCAGCTCGGAGGGATGCTTGAGGAAGTATTGCTTGAGCAGCTCCTCGATGTTGAAATAGTAGCCCGCCGGCTGCCTGTCGGTGTGCTCCACCTCTATGTGGTCGTAGTACGGCTGCTCGAACGTATGATTGGTGGCTTTCAGCCCCTTGAGATTCAGAAAGTCGTATTCGTGCTGCGGCGACACCACTATCCACGCGTTGTCGCGGTCGGCGCCGGTGCCGCTGGCCGCAATCACCAGCAGCAGATGGTTGAGCTTGTTCTGCCATATCTTGGCAAGGTTCACATCGCCGCGCTTCTCGTAGGCGAAAATTCGGTTGTTGATCTGGCGCAGGTTCATGGGGTCGTTCTCGACAGCGCGCACGCAGTAGTCCAGCACCTGCTGGCGCTCGGCGCGTGTGAGCTCGTCCCTGGCCAGCAGCGGCGTGATGGCCTCGAGCTGTTCCTGGTCGACGGGCTTGCGGTAGGGGTCGAAATCTTCCTGAAAGAGCGTGCCGTAGTAGAGATACTGATACTCGACGCCTGTCATGGTGGTGTCGTTGCGCATGAACTTGCGCAGCAACGTGGGATAATAGTAGCGCGAATGTTCGTCGACAGAGGCCACGCGTATGGCCTCAAGGTCGGGCTTGCCGAGTGTGGCGCGCGCGGAAGCAGGCGCCGCCGACACCGCGAAAACGGATGCGGCCGCCACGGCCACAACAGATATTATAGTGCGTAGGATATGCATCAGGCGATTGGTTACTTTCTTACAAATTTACGGAAAAGGACACCAAAAATTGACCAACCAAAGGATTTTTCACTCGATTTAGCAATATTTAATGGCCATCCATGAAAAATAGACATCCGCGGCGCACAAAGGTTTAATATGGCGGCGGCGCGCAGGGCCCAAAATAGGACAAAAAAAGGGTTGCTAATTCAATTTCTTTTGTTACATTTGCGGTGTTAATAACAAACCAACATCTATACCTCATGGATATTAACAAAATCATGGCCGACCTGGAAGCAAAGCATCCGGGTGAAAAAGAATATCTGCAGGCCGTCAAGGAAGTGCTCATGTCGGTGCAGGACGTGTACAACCAGCACCCCGAGTTCGAACGCAACAAAATCGTAGAGCGAATGGTAGAGCCCGACCGCATTGTCACCTTCCGCGTGACGTGGCTCGACGACAAAGGCGAGGTGCAGAACAACATCGGCTACCGCGTGCAGTTCAACAATGCCATCGGCCCGTACAAAGGCGGCATCCGTTTCCACGCATCGGTGAACCTGTCGATTCTGAAATTCCTCGGCTTCGAACAGACCTTCAAGAACGCTCTCACCACACTGCCCATGGGCGGCGCCAAAGGCGGCAGCGATTTCTCGCCCCGCGGCAAGAGCGACCGTGAAATCATGCGTTTCTGCCAGGCCTTCATGCTGGGCCTCTGGAAAAACCTCGGTCCCGACCGCGACGTGCCCGCAGGCGACATCGGCGTAGGCGGCCGCGAGGTGGGCTATATGTACGGCATGTACAAGCGCCTGGTCAACGAGCACAACGGCACCTTCACAGGCAAGGGTCTGAGCTTCGGCGGCTCGCGCATACGTCCCGAGGCCACAGGCTTCGGCGCACTCTATTTCGTGCAGAGCATACTCAAGGAAAAAGGCGAAAGCATCGAAGGCAAGACAGTGGCCATAAGCGGCTTCGGCAATGTGGCATGGGGCGCAGCCCTCAAGGCCACCGAACTTGGCGCCAAAGTGGTGACCATCTCCGGCCCTGACGGCTACATCTACGACCCCGCAGGTCTTGACGCTGAAAAAATCGACTACATGCTCGAACTCCGCGCCAGCGGCAACGACATCGTGGCTCCCTATGCCGAGAAATTCCCCGGCAGCGAATTCTTCGCAGGCCGCAAGCCCTGGGAACGCAAGGTCGACATCGCCCTGCCCTGCGCCACTCAGAACGAGGTGAACGGCGACGACGCACGCCAGCTCGTGGAAAACGGCGTAAGCCTCGTGGCAGAGGTCAGCAACATGGGCTGCACACCCGAAGCCATCGACGCCTTCCTGGAAGCACGCATCATCTACGCTCCCGGCAAGGCTGTGAACGCCGGCGGCGTGGCCACCTCGGGCCTCGAAATGAGCCAGAACGCCATGCACCTGCAGTGGAGCGCCGAAGAAGTGGACGAAAAACTCCACACCATCATGCGCGACATCCACGAACAGTGCGTGAAATACGGCAAGCAGGACGACGGCTACATCAACTACATGAAGGGCGCCAACATAGCCGGCTTCATGAAGGTGGCCGACGCCATGATGGGTCAGGGCATCTGCTGATACTCCGGCCGATAAGCGATAAAAAAACGCCTGCGGAATTTCCGCGGGCGTTTTTTTTATTTCATAACTTGTCGGGCACAGGCCCTGTCAGGCCATGGAAGACGGGTGGCCGGTGGACGACACGGACTCATGCACCGGCGCCTCCTTGGGGAACTCGCGGTGCGGCTCGGGCTTCATTTTAACCTTCACCTCGTCGAAACCCTGACCGTAGACGCCATTGACGTTGGCCTGCGTGATGAACGCGTCGCTGTCGATGCTCTTGATGATGCGGAATATCGTGACCGACTCTATCTTGCGGCACATCACCAGCAGCACCTTCACCTCCTGCTTGCTGTACCAGCCCATGCCGGTGAGCACGGTGCAGCCGCGGCGGGCGTCGTTGTTGATGGCGGTGGCTATTTCGCGCCAGTGGCGCGAGAAGATGGTAAACTGCACGGCCTGGCGGTTGGTGTTTATCACCAGGTCGGCCATGTAGCTGACAAGGAACAGCACCACGAAGCCGTAGACTATCTTGTCGACCTGATGAAACAGGAAATACGACGACGATATGATGCACACGTCGGTGTACAGCATCATGCGTCCGATGCTCACATTGCTGTGCTTCGACACCATGGCGGCCACGATGTCGGTGCCGCCGCTGGAGCCGTTGTGCACAAAGGTCATGCCTATGCCCAGGCCGCACAGGGTGCCGCCTATCACTATGTTCATAAACGGTTCGTTGGTGAAGCCGTCGGCGAAGATAGGCTGAAACAGACCCACCCACACCGAAATCATGGTGGCTCCGTAGATGGTACCTATCACAAAACGCTTGCCCACCACGCGGTAAGCCACGGCCAGAAGCGCCAGGTTTATCACATACTGCGCCACGGCCACGGGTATGCCCGTCTTGAAATAGATGATGGTGCCAAGGCCTGCCAGACCGCCTATCACCACCTTTTCGGGCAGTATAAACGCCGTGAAGCCAAAAGCATATATGGCCATGCCCAGAGTGATGAAGAAATAGTCGCGCGAGGTGCGCCAGAACGTTTCTTTCGATACTTTCATTACCGATGCCTTGATTGTGGGTACTTATTTCGGTACAAAGATAAGCATTTATAATTGTAGGGAAACAAAAATAATTAGTAATTTTGTGGTATGTTAGGAACGCGCCTGCCAAAACCAAGGCTTACGACGGGCTATGCAGCTGAGCCAAAGAGCAAAAGAGGCTCTGGAAGCCGGGGCGGCCGCACAGCCATCACAGCCACGGCTGCCACGTCCTGACCGACAACCGACCGACAGGTTCTTTTTTTTGACAATGAGTATTAGACACCATCTGAATAAAACGGCATATTGCCTGCTCGCGCTGACAGCGCTCGCCCTCGCCGCATGCGGCGGCAAAGGCGGCACGCGCACAGAGCGGCGGCAGCTCGCAGCCGGCATAGAGCCGGTGCGCGCACTGCTCGAGCCGCTGGCACGCGGGCGTTTCGATGTGGTGTGCGTGATGGACCGCAGCACCGACCCCGAGAATTTCGAGCCGTCGGTGAGCCGGCGCATGGCAGCCGACGCGTCGGCCGCGTTTTTCATGACGGGCGCATTGCCGTTTGAAACCACGCTGGCCGAAGCGTTGCCCGACAGCGTGAGCCGCGTGCGCCTGCTCGACGCCGTCGAGCCAGTGTACGGCACGCACGACGACTGCGGCCACGCCCACCACACCCACGACGGCGCCATGCCCGACCCGCACATATGGACATCGGCACGCAACGCCCGCCGCATGGTAGCGGCCATGGCGGCGGAGCTGCAGCGCCTCGACCCGGCCGCAGCCGACATATATGCCTCCAGGCGCGACTCGCTGACGGCACTGCTTGACTCGCTCGACGCATCCGTGGCCGCCACCCTGGCCGAAGCGCCCGCGCGCACATTCGTGGTGTGGCATCCGGCGCTCAGCTACGCCGCACGCGACTACGGGCTGCAGCAGGTGGCCCTCGGAGCCGAAGGCAAGGACTTCTCGGCGCCGGCCATGCGCCGGGCCATAGAGCGCGCACGCACGGCAGGAGCGCGCGTAATGTTTGTGCAGCGCGGCTCCGACACCGGCCGCACACGCAGCGTGTGCGATGCCGCAGGCCTGCGCCCCGTGGAGTTAGACCTGCTTTCCCCCGACCTTGAAACCGAACTTAAAACCATAGCACGTGAACTCGCACGACCATGACACCGCAGCCGGCGCTCTGATAGAGCTGCGCGGCGTAGGCATGACCTACGACGGCGGACGCACCGTGCTTGAAGGCGTGGACGCCACCGTGAGCCATGGCGATTTCGTGGCCATCACAGGCCCCAACGGCGGCGGCAAGACCACACTGCTGCGCATAGTGCTGGGGCTGCTCAAGCCCACCGCCGGCACCGTGAGCTATTGCGGCGGGTGCTCGCCCTCCATAGGCTATCTGCCGCAGAAAAACAGCATCGACTCGCATTTTCCCATCACCGTGCGCGAAGTCGTGGCCACAGGACTGCTCGCCTCGCCGGCGCTCACAAAAGCCGAGAAGGACAGCCTCGCCGAACAATACATCCGGCTCGTGGAGCTGACATCGCACGCCGACCACTCCATAGGCCGCCTCTCGGGCGGACAGCTGCAGCGCGCGCTGCTGGCGCGCGCGCTGGTGTCGCGCCCGGCCGTGCTGGTGATGGACGAGCCGCTCAGCTACCTCGACAAGCATTTCGAGGCGCAACTCTACGACATACTCCGCAGCCTGCGCGAGCACACCACCATAATGCTCGTGAGCCACGAGATGAACACCATAGACTCTATGGCCACGCACCACTGGATCGTGGACCGCACTCTGCACAAATGCACCGCCGCCCACCACTTCGCGCGCAGCGGATGCGACCAATAGCACACACATCACCCGCTTATGACTGAACACACCGAACATACAGGACGAGTGGTGCGCAACACAGGCGCGCACTACGTGGTGGAAACCCCTTCGGGAGCCGAAATCAACTGCAAGGTAAAGGGCAATTTCCGCATCAAGGGACTGCGCACCACCAATCCTGTGGCCGTGGGCGACTTCGTGGACATAGGCACTCCCGGAACCGACGGCACAGCCTATATAACCGGCATACACGAGCGACGCAACTACATAGTGCGGCGCTCGACCAACCTGAGCAAGCAGAGCCACATCATAGCCGCCAACGTGGATCAGGCCGTGCTCGTGGCCACACTCGCACACCCCGTCACGAGCACAAATTTCATAGACCGCTTCCTGGCCACAGCCGAGGCCTACCGCGTGGGAGCGCTGCTGTGCATCAACAAGACCGACCTGCTCACCGAGCCCGACGACCGCGAGCTGCTCGACGCCGTGTGCTACCTCTACCGCTCCATAGGCTACCCGGTGGTGTGCACGTCGGCGCACACGGGCGAGGGCATGGACAGCCTGCGCGAAGCACTGCGCGGCAAGGTGAGCCTGCTGAGCGGCAACTCAGGCGTGGGCAAAAGCACCATCGTGAACGACCTCATACCCGGGCTCGACCTGCGCACGGCCGAAATATCGGCCGTGCACGACCAGGGCATGCACACCACCACATTCTCGGAACTGTTTCACCTGCCGGGCGACGACGCCGGCTGCATAATCGACACACCCGGAGTGCGCGGTTTCGGCACTGTCGACTTCGAGCGCGCCGACGTGAGCCACTATTTCCCGGAAATGTTCGCCCTGTCGCGCGACTGCCGCTTCGGCAACTGCACCCACGTGCACGAGCCCGGATGCGCCGTGCGCGCGGCGCTCGACGAAGGCCGCGTGGCCCAGTCGCGCTATGCTTCCTATCTGAGCATACTCGACGATTCGGCCGACGACAAATACCGCAAGCCGTTCTGAACCATCGGTTTTTAGCAATTTTTTTACTTGCGGGGCAACGATTATATTACATTAATAGAGCAAAACACCCTGTGAGAGCGTTATATTAGGGAAAAACGGACGCAAGAATCCAACCCTCTATGTGCCGAGTAGTGATACTGGGTATTTAGGCTCTCATAAATAAATAGTTGAAACGTGGAGAGGAGAAGCAAGCGATTGCTCCTCCTCTTTTTCACGCGCATATGTGCGGCCGCTCAGAGCTCCGTGGCCGTGTAGCCGGCAGCGGAAATGGCGGCCACGATGTCGGCGGCGTCGGCGCTGCCCTCCACCTCGGCCGTGGCCGAAGGAAGGTCGACGGCGGCAGCCGTCACACCGGGCACTGCGAGTATCGCTTTTTCCACATTGGCACGGCAATGGTTGCACATCATGCCTTCTACTTTGAATTTTTTCATATCGTGTTGTTTATGGGTTATTTCACACTCGCCGTGAGAGCAGCAGCCCTCACTGTGCGCTCCCGGACGGAAACGCACATAGAAAGCACGCGCGAGCAGCAGACACAGCACCACTCCGCACACCACCGGCAGCCAGCCCGAGTGCATGCCTCCGGCGCCGTGGCAGTCGAGCATGCCGGCCATGGGCAGCCTGAACCACGACGCGGGCAGCAGATAGTCGGCCATCAGGCCGAACAGCACCGCGCCGGCGAGTATGGCGCTCACATAGAACAGCTGCACCCTGCGGCCGAGCGCCTTGTGCACCACCAGCAGCGAGGCCGCGTTGGTGGCCGGACCGGCCATCAGCAGCACCAGCGCGGCGCCGGGCGTGAGCCCTTTCAGCATCAGCGCCACCGCTATGGGTATGGAGCCCGTGGCGCACACATACATGGGCACGCTCAAGGCCAGCACCAGCAGCATGCTCAGCAGCGGATAGGCGCTCAGGGCGGCCAGGGAGTCGGCCGGCACGAACGCCGTAATCAGCGATGCTATCACGAGGCCTATCAGCAGCCAGCGGCCTATATCCTCCATCATGGAGCAGAAGCCATAGCGCAAGGCCAGACGCACACGCGCGGCAAAGCCCGCCGGGCGTGTGTCGGCACTTCCCTCGGGAGTCTGCACCGCGGCCTTCGCGGCGCCGCGGCGCCGGCGACCCATGACCACAGCCAGCGCACCGCCTCCGAGAGCCGTGGCCAGCGCAGCCACCGGGCGCAGCAGCGCAAACGGCAGCCCCATCATGGAGTATGTGGCGGCGATGGAGTCGACGCCGGTCTGCGGCGTGGCTATCAGAAACGACACCGTGGCGCCCTCCGAGGCGCCCTCGCGGCGCAGACCCATGGCCGTGGGCACCACTCCGCACGAGCACAAAGGCAGCGGGATGCCGAACAGCGCGGCCTTGACCACCGAGCCCATGGTTTCGGGCGCGAGATGCGTGCGATACACCCCTGCAGGCACAAACGCGTGCAGCACTCCGGCTATGGCAAAGCCGAGCAGCAGGTAGGGAGCCATCTCGCACAGCATGGTCCAGAATATATTTATCAGTTCCATATATTGTCCTTATATGATGATTTGTTTACGGATTTCGGGATACAAAATTACACTCCCGCGGCCGCAACCGGGTTGCAAACATGCCGCAGGCCACTTTCCATCGGGAAGGAAAGCGGCCTGCCGGGCAGAGGAGAGTAATATTACGTGTAGCGAACAAGACACTTGTCTGAGCTTTGACGACGCGTCCGGCAGCACTTTCAGCCACCATCGGGGTTCGTATCCCCGGACACCCCGCAGCCGCTGTCGCGACCGCTCTTTCATGTCTTACTCTTGCCATAAAAACACAGGGTACTGACAAAAAGTTCGGCCTTTGCAGCACAAAAACTTTTTGGCACGATATTTGTTATAACTACATTGTACCCAAACAACGATTAATCATGGAAAAAGAAACAATCAAACCCGGCAAATACGCCGAGATAGTATATAAACTCTACGAAGTGGGCGCCGACGGCAAGGAAACCCTCATATACGAAAGCGAAGCCGAAGAACCCGAAAAGTTCATTTTCGGTGTGACACGCGGCATACTCCCCGTGCTTGAAAAAGCTCTCGACGGACTCGCTGCCGGAGAAAAATTCGATGTGACAGCATCGCCCGAGCAGGCTTTCGGACACCATGACCCCGAACAGGTGGTGGAACTCGGCCGCGAGGTGTTTGAAGTAGACGGCAAATTCGACGAAGAAAACATCAAGGTGGGCGCACGCCTGCCCATGATGACCGCCGACGGCTACCGCATCGACGGCCTCGTGACGGAACTCACCCCCACCGCCGTGAAGATGGATTTCAACCACCCGCTGGTCGACAAGACCGTGCGCTTCGACGGCGAAATCAAGACCGTGCGCGACGCCACTCCCGACGAACTCTCCCCCGCCCAGGGCTGCGGATGCGGCTGCGGCGACCACGACCACTGCGGCGACGACTGCGGCTGCGACCACGATCACTGCGGCAGCTGCCACTGATCCGACACCACATAACGCATATATACATGCAGCTGCGTCCCCCGGCGGGGCGCAGCTGCTGTTTTGTGTCCGTGCGGGAGCGCGGACGTCAGGACCGCACGGGGGTGCCGGCGCTGTCGATGGCCAGCCGCGTGCTCGAGTGCATGACAAGGCCGAAAGCGCGCATGGCAGTGGTCAGATGCTCCACGATGGCGCTGTAGATGCCCTCGTAGGCCACCCATGCCGAGGTGTCGGTGAAGCAATATATCTCCAGCACATAGCCGTCGGCCGTGGGCGGCTTGTTGTCGGCCATTATCATTTGCGCGCGGCTCAGGTGGCGGTTGGCGTTGAGATACGTGGTCACGTAGGCACGGAACAGGCCGAGATTGGTTTCCGTGGTGCCGTTTATCACGTACGGCCCGTTGTCGCATATCCAGCCGTCGGGCGTGGCGGCGGCGCGGTCCACGAACGCCTTCATTTCGGGAAACGCGGCCACGATGCTGTCGGTAAGCTCCTTGGTGGCCCGCACCACCGAGTCGGTGTTGATTATGATATTCACGTCGATGCGGCGCGCGCCGGTGTCCTGCATGGCCCTGTAGTTCTGAAACCCCTTGCTCACGAGCTGATACGGAGGCACCATCACCAGCGTATTATCGAAATTGCGTATTTTCACAGTCGAGAGCGACACATCCTCCACATTGCCGTTGGCCAGCGTGCCCGGCACCTGTATCCAGTCGCCCACGTGCAGCATGTCGTTCTCGCTCATCTGTATGCCGGCCACAAAGCCCAGTATGCTGTCCTTGAATATGAGCATCAGCGCCGAGGCGAACACCGTCAGGCCCGCCAGCAGCGCGCCGGGCGACTTGTTTACGAGAATCGACACCACCACTATGGCCACAATGATCCACAAGACGCCGAGTATCACATTGAGTATGCCTTTCAGCGGCAGGTTGCGCTTGTTGCGGCGTGTGTTGACCTGGTAGAACACAAACTGCAGCACAGCCCCGATGCCGTAGGCCAGAGCTATCACCGCATATATCAGCCCTATCCTTTCTATGACACGCATCAGCCCGCTCTCGTCGGAAAACGCGAAAGGCACCATGCCGAGAAACACCAACGGGGGTATGAAATGCGAGCATTTCTGTATGACGTGCCGCTCGAGTATCTCGCGGCCCACCACGCCGTCGCGCAGCCGCACAATCTTGCGCACAAGCCACACCACTGCGTAGCGCACCACAAGGCCCGCGGCTATGGCTATGGCTATTATTATGGCCAGATACGCCACCTGTTCCAGCACCGGGTAGTGCGAAAGCCCGCAGCTCTCGAGCAGGCGGTCGATGTGCCGCACCAGCCACAGGGCCACTTTGTGCGACGGAATAAGATTGGAGGTAAGCATAATGCGTAAACTCTGTTTAATATGTATTTCTAACTGCACGGGGGCGCCATTTGTTCAGCATATATTGCGGCTTATTGAAAAAAATGAGTAATTTTGTGATATAAAAACTGCACGATGAAACTGCGCATATTCTCGTTTCTGCTGCTCATGGCAGCCTCAGCGGCCGGAGCACACGCCGCAAGGGTCGACACACTCGACGTGCCGGCCACATACATCCAAAGCCCCATGCGGGTGGTGACAGTGACCCCCGACGCCGCTTCGGACGCACACCGATACCCGACCGTGTACATACTGCACGGATACGACGGCGACTACCGCACGTGGATACGCCACACGCGCCCCGACCTGCCCGAGCTCGCCGACCGCTACGGCATGATATTCGTGATGCCCGACGGCCGCGACTCATGGTACTGGGACAGCCCGGAGGACAAAGGCATGCAGATGGAGAGCTTCTTCACGCGCGAGCTTGTGCCCTACATAGACTCGAAACTGCCCACCGTGGCCGAGCCCGCCTACCGCGCCATCACCGGCCTGAGCATGGGAGGCCACGGAGCCTTGTGGCTGGCCATGCGCCATCCCGACATATGGGGCAGCGCCGGAAGCATGAGCGGAGGCGTGGACATACGCCCCTTCCCCAAATCGTGGAAAATGGCCCGCTGGCTCGGCTCAAAAGAGGCGCACCCCGAACGCTGGGACAGCCACACCGTGGCCGGCCTCGTGCCCACGCTGCGCCCCGGACAGCTCAACATAATATTTGACTGCGGCAACGACGACTTCTTCGCCACTGTCAACCGCGAGCTGCACGCCGCGCTGCTCAAGGCCGGAGTGCCGCACGACTACACGGAGCGCCCCGGAGCGCACACCCACAAATACTGGGCCAACTCCCTGCCATATCATCTGCTCTTCTTCCACGAAGCCTTCAGCAAATGATTCTGAAATCCATCGACATCACCAATTTCAAAAACATCGCACGGGCGCAGCTGCAATTCTCCCCTAAAGTCAACTGCCTGCTCGGCGACAACGGCATGGGCAAAAGCAACCTGCTCGACGCACTGCACCTGCTGAGCCTCACCAAGAGCTTCACCGGCGCACCCGACCAGATGCTGATACGCTCCGGCGAGGACTTCGCCATAGTGCGCGGCTCCTACAGCCGCCTCGGCGCCGAAGAAGAAATCATAGCCGGGCTGCAGCGCGGACGCCGCAAGAGTTTCAAACGCGCAGGCAAGGAATACAAGCGCATAAGCACACACATAGGCCTGCTGCCGCTGGTGCTCGTCAGTCCTGCCGACATGGACCTCATAAACGGCTCCGGCGAGGAGCGACGCCGCTTCACCGACATGGTGGTGAGCCAGACCGACCCGCGCTATCTCGACGCCCTCGTGCGCTACGCCGCGCTGCTCGAGCAGCGAAACCGCCTGCTGCGCGACGGCGCCGCCGACATGGCCCTGTTTGAGGTGATAGACATGCAGATGGACGCCGCTGCCGCCTACATATCGGCACGGCGCCACGCGTGGCTCGACGAGCTGCGCGGCATATTCGAACGATACTACGCCGCCATCTCGGGCTCCGACGAGCCCGTGGGCCTCACCCTCACCAGCCACCTCGGCCCCGGCCGTCCGACGCTGAGCGAGCAGCTGCGCGAACGCTTCGCGCGCGACACAGCGCTGCGCCACACCTCGGCCGGACCGCACCGCGACGACATCGAAATGACCCTCTACGGCATGCCGCTGCGCCGCACCGGCTCGCAAGGGCAGTGCAAGACCTTCACCATAGCCCTGAGGCTCGCGCAATACGAGTTTCTGCGGCGCGCGTGCGGCATGGCACCGCTGCTGCTGCTCGACGACATATTCGACAAGCTCGACGCCGGACGCGTGGCACGCATCATCGCCACCGTGGGCGACGACACGTTCGGACAGATTTTCATCACCGACACCAACCGCCGCCACCTCGACGAAATCGTGGCCTACATGGGAGGCACCGACCACAAGCTGTGGAACGTGGACCACGGCGCGTTCGCCGAAATAGACTCCATGGCATGAAACGGCACGACCCGCAGACCTTCGGCGAGCTGTTCGACCACTTTGTCGACAGAATCGGCGCCCGCGACACCTTCGAGCAGCAGCGCATATGCTTCCTGTGGCCCGAAGTGATGGGCCCCACCATCAACCGCTACACGGTGAGGCGGTGGGTCGACGGCGGCACGCTGCACGTGGTGCTCACATCGGCCGCACTCAAAAGCGAGCTCGGCATGATGCGCCGCAACATCATCGACCGCCTGAACCAGGCCGCCGGCAAAACAGTCATATCCGAATTGGCAATCCATTAAAAAACATATGAACAACTCACGCATACCCGCTCCGGCCTTTCCCTTCCGCCACCACAAGGCCGTGCAGCTACGCTTTCTCGACATCGACCCTATGGGCCATCTCAACAACGCCATCTACTTTCAGCTGATGGACACCGCAAAGGTGGACTACTTCACAGCGCTCGGCGCCGTGTTCGACGGCAAGACCGAAAGCCTCGTGATAGTCAACGTCAACTGCAGCTTCTACTCGCCCACCTACCTGAGCGAAAACGTAGAGGTGCTGACCACCGTGGACCACATAGGCGAAAAATCGCTGCGGCTGGAGCAGCGCGTCGTCAACGCCGACAACGGCGATGTGAAATGCATCTGCCACACCGTGATGGCCGGATTCAACCCCGCCACCGCCACCTCGGTAGTGATTTCCGACGACTGGCACCGCAAAATCTCCGCCTACGAGGGCCGCACGCTCTGACCGCCGCAGGCGGCATATAAAAAGCGAGGCTGTGTCGCATGACACAGCCTCGCTTTTTATTGTATCAGGGCAGGATTACTGCGGGGTCAGAACCACGCTCGCGGCAGTGTTGCCGATATTGAGCGTGACCACGTACGTGCCGGCCTGGTCGGTCACGAGATTGCCGCCGTTGAACACAAGCGCATTGGCGTCGGTGCCCCAGCTGTAGGCCCAGCCGTCGTTGGCGCGCACTTTCCACTCGCAGCCGGCGGGGAATTCCGTGGCGGGAGCGGTCCATGTCAGATAGTCGGCGGAAGGCTGCATGGCGAGGCTCTCGCCCCAGCCGTTGAAGCCGCCGATTATGCCGAGTGTGCTCAGATAGGTGAGCTTCACGGCCTTGGTGTCGAGGGCGAACTCTACATAGAAGAGTCCCTTGGCTATCTCGGTCTTGATGTTGTTGCCGCCGTCAGCCACACCTTCAAACACGATGGTGCCGTCGTCGAGCACGGTCTTCGTAAGATCTGCTTTCAGACCCATGTCGTGGCCTTCCCAGCCCAGGTCGGGATTGAGTTTGAAGCCGTCGCCGCTTTCCACTACCACCAGGCCGCTGTAGTGCACATAGTCGGTGGTGGTGATCATCTGCGACGCTCCGGCGTTCCATCCGTTGGACGAGCCCGGTGTGTAGAAGCCTTCGTAGGCCTGCTTGTAGTCGTAGGTGTCGGCCAGCATGTCGATTTCCATGAGCAGCGGCGAAGCCACAGTCACGGTGCCGGCGGGAGCGCCCTCCATGAGGTCGCCGGTAGCGTCGGCGGCTCCTGCGGGGCCGTAGACCACGCCGGTGCTCGACACCACGCGCCATTTGAGTCCGGCGGCGAATTCAGCGGCGCTATAGGTGGCCGTCACGCTGAATTTCGGGTCGTCGTAGGGGCTGGCAGCGCTGTGGTTGAAAGGCACAGCCACGGGAGCCGAGAAATCGTCGGTGGCGGAGAGCTCGAGCGTATAGCCGTCGGCTATCTCCTTGACGGCGTCGAAAGGCTTCACGGTGTAGGCGTAGGGGCCGAAGAAATAGTCAGAGCCGCCCATGCGCACACGCGTCGTGCCGTCGGTCACGGCATAGGCGGCGTAGCGTATGTAGACCGTAGCCTCGGCGGGGTCGTGCGTCACGGCGTAGTAAAGCGCCTGCAGCTCGTCGGCAGAAGCCGTGAGCGCGCCGTCGGCAGCGACGGACGTGGGCAGGGGCTTGGCGTCGGCGAAATCGTCGGTGGTGGCGAATTCGGCGTCGAAAGAGAGGCTGTAGCCTTCGGGAGCGCCGCTGAGAGCGGTCTGCGCCAGCACGGCGGGAGCGTCGGCGGCGTTCAGCGCGCCGAGGTCGAGGGTGGAGGCATTGTCGGGAGTGACGGTAATGGCATCAACGCCGAACGGAGCTTCCTGGGGGTTGGTCTGCGGCATGCCGGTGCACTCCTCCACCTCGTCGCAGGAGGCGAAGCCCAGGCCGAGAGCTATGGCGCAGAGTATATGAAGTTTGTTCATTTTGATCTGTTTGTTTGAGGATTAGTCGTCGATGGTGAATGTCACTTCGTTGTTGTTGGAGTCAATGGTGACTGTGACATTGTGGCCTGCGGCGCCGGGAAGCATGAAGCATCCCTCGCCCACTTCAGCCGGCACCGCCACACCGGGCGATACCTCCACATTGCCGCCCACGGCAGCCCATTCGGCCGGGCCCCATCCGTTGGGGTTGGCGTAGAAGCGGCAGTAGAGCTGGTCGCCGTCGGCGCCGAAATCGGCAGGCATGGCGAAGGTGCCGGTATAGATGCCGGTAGCGCCTTCGTCGGTCAGACGCCAGTCGGCATAAGCCTCCACGGAAGGCGTGGCCCATCCGGCGTTGTTGCCCACCATGTAGGCGTAGTTGCTGACGGCCACTTCGTGTGCGCCTTCAGTGATGGTGATGGTGTAGAGTCCTTCCTGGCTCATGTCCACCACGATGGTCATTTCGCCTCCGGCCCAGTTGGGGAAGTTGAAATTGTCTTTCGTGGCCTTGAAGCCGTCGGTGAACACGCCGTCTGTGAAGCTGCACTCCACGTTGTAGGCGCCGTCGGACGACACCATGTCGCCGCCGTGGTTGTTGGCGGGTCCGTAGCTGTAGGTGTCCCAGTCGCCGTCGAGCACGGTATAGAAGCGGAACAGAGCCTGTCCGGCGGGCACGTTGAACACACCGCTGTAGATTTTGGAGCCTATGGCCTTGTCGTTTTCATACAGACGCCAGTTGCGCAGCGTTTCGGTTTCGTTCATGGTCCACTCCGAGCATGAGCCCACGAGATAGATGTAGCCGGGTGTGGGGATGGCGAAATAGCCTTTTACGTGCGAGAGCTCCACCCAGTTGCTTTTTACCAGGCCGGTGCCGTCGTTGGCGAGCTGCGCCACGGCGCGCACGTAGAGTGTCTGATAGCCTGCGTCGGTCCAGTCGTCGGCGCTCTCGATGCCGCGGAGCACACACATGCCGGTGGCCACGTCGGCGTCGTTGATGGTGAAATCGGCGCTCGAGGGGTTGTTGGACGCCACGGCATACACATTCTCTTTGTCGAAGGATATTTCGGCGCTGTACGACGCAGCTGCTATGAAGCCGTAGTCGGGCTGCGAGCAGGTGAGAGTGATGGTGCCTTCCGGCGTGAGCTCATAGTACTGCCCGGCCGTGGGCGGGGTGTTGAGCGTGAAGCTGTCAGGATAGTTGACAGTCGGGGTCTTGTCGTCCTCGCAAGCCGAGAAGCCGAGGATGGCCAGCGCGCCCAGAAGTATGCTGAGTTTTTTCATTGTTTGTTTCTGATTTGGGGTCTGCCGCGGCCTACACGCGCGGTGCGTCCGCGGCAGACGTAGATATTAATATCCGGGGTTCTGGCCCACTACAGACACGTACGAATAAGGGATGGCACACAGGTTGCGGAAATCAGGTATGGGAGCGCCTTCAGCCACGCCGCCTTTCCAGCTCCAGTTGTAGCTGCCGCCGGCAAACAGGCCGAAACGCACGAGGTCGCTGCGGCGGTGTCCTTCCCAGTAGAGCTCGCACTGGCGCTCGTGGAGCACGTCGGAGAGCGAGTAGCTCGTGACTGCGGGCAGACCGGCGCGGGTGTGCACGTCGTTGAAATACTTGAGTCCGTTGCAGTCGGCCACGCCGCGCTTCTCGCACTCGGCCAGCATCAGGTAGGTGTCGGCCAGGCGGAACACGGGATAGTCGGCATCGCACATGCCGCCGGTGCTCATCACGGTTTCGCCCAGGGCGGGATCGTTGTCGTAGTTGTCCTCGTTTGTGTAGCGGTATTTGATGCACACGTAGCCTTCGTGCTCGTAGTCGTCGAGATTGGCCACACTGTTGGTGAAGCCGTCGGAGTAGAAGAGCGCGCGCTTGTCGCCGGGCTCGAAAGCGTTGACGAGCTCGGGGCGCACCTTAAGACCGCTCCAGGGCGTGAAGTCGCAACCGAGCTGATTGAGCACCGCTTTGGGCATAACATCGCAGTAGGCGCCGGCTGTCAGGTAGGTGGTGCCACCCCAGCTTTCCATGGCGCCCACCTGCTGCGGAGCCACCCAGAGGAGCTCGCCGCCGTTGCGGGCATACTTGTCGTTGGAGCCGCAGAAGAGGTACTTGTACTCGTCGGCCAGGCGGAAGCCGCCTGCCAGCACCTGTTTGCAGGCCTGGGCGCAACGGTCGTACATGGCGGTGCCGGTGTAGACTTCGGCGTTGAGATACAGCTTGGCCAGCAGCATATAGCCAGCCTCGCGGCTCACGCGGCCGTAGGTCTGCTCGGCGGCCACAGGCACCGAAGGCAGAGCGTCGGTGAGGTCGGCCACGGTGGCGTCGAACAGCTGCTTGCGGTCGTAGGTGGGAGGAATCTCGCCGGTGGGGTTGGCTTCGGTGACCCACGGGCCGCGGCCGAAGAGGTCGATCATGTTGTAGTAAGCGAAAGCGCGGAGCACGCGTGCCTCGGCTGCGAACGCGGTGCGTTCGGCGTCGGTGAGCAGCGAACCGCTCTTTTCGAGCTCGGTGATGAAGGTGGACGCCTTGCGGGCGAGGTCGGCCTCACGGGCGTAGCAGAGATAGAGCCAGCCGTTGTTGTCGAGCCATGTCTGCTCGAAGAGGGCGTGATAGCCGGGGTCGTTCCACTTGTTCATGATCACGGCGCCGTCGGCGGTGAGTTCCTGGGCGTTCCAGTGACAGCGCATGAACACGCCGTCGCCGTCGCCGTATCCGGGCCAGGAGATGTTGCCTTCATAAAGCAGGGCGCCGTAGAGGCTGCCGAGATAGCCGTACCACTCGTCGGTGGTGGTGAGCTCCAGCTTGGTCTGGGGGTCGTCGGGGGTGACATCAAGGTCGTCCACGCAGCCGGCGACGGTCATGGTCAGGCCCACACATGCCAGAGCGGCATATTTATATAGTTTCATGTCGGTATGATTCTGTGTTGTGAGAATTTAGAAAGAAGCCACCAGACCCAGTGTGTAAGTGGTGGGACGGGGGTAGACGCTGCTGTCGATACCGCTGCCCACTTCGGGGTCAAGACCTTTGTATTTGGTGATTACGAAGGGATTCTGCACGGCGCCGTAGAGGCGGATGCGCAGCTTGTTGTCGAGCAGCTCGCTCCAGGTGTAGCCCAGAGTGATGTTGTCGCAGCGCACAAACGAGGCGTTGCGCACGAAGTAGTCGCTGAGCTGCATGGCGTCGGTCTTGGTGGAGTTCCAGATGTAGGTGTCGCGCATGAGGTTGCCCAGCGGAGCCACCGACGTGAGGGAGGCGAAGGAGTTGTCCACCTGGTTTTTGTTGTACACCCAGTTGCCGATGTTGGCACGGAAGGTGAAACCGAAATCCCAGTTTTTCCAGTTGAAATTGTTGTGCCAGTTCATGGTCACGGCGGGGTCCTTGGAGTGGTAGAGGTAGCGGTCGGCGCTGGTGATGGCACCGTCGCCGTCGCGGTCCACGAACACGCCTTCGAGCGGAGTGCCGTCGGCGTTGTAGACCTGCTCATACACCCAGAAGGAGAATGCGGGGAAGCCTTCCTGATGCTTCTGCACGTCGCCTGCTGTGCCCACGTTGCCGGTGGTGGAGTCGGCACCTTCGGCCAGGCGTGTCACCTTGTTCTTGTTCCAGGCCACGTTGAAGTTGCTGGTCCATGTGAAGTCGCGGGTCACTACGGGACGCGTGAGGAGGTTGAATTCCACTCCGGTGTTCTCGAGGTCGCCGAGGTTCTGCGGACCGCGGTTGCTGAGGTTGGAGCCCACGGGATATGTGGCCACCGTGAGCAGGTCTTTGGTCTTGCGCTTGTACCAGTCGATGCTACCGCTGACGCGATTGTTGAGGAACGCGAAATCGAGGCCCACGTTCCAGGTGTGCGTTTCCTCCCACTTGAGGGTGGTGTTGAACGCGTTGGGCATGATGGTGTAGTGCAGCTTGCCGTCGGGACCGACGTACTGCTGGTTCATGTTGGTGCTCTGGTTGAACACGGGCATGTAGAAGTAGAGGTAGTCCTCGCCGAGGTCCTGCTGGCCGGTAATACCCCAGCCGCCGCGCACTTTGAGTTCGTTCATGAACGAACGCGCGCCTTCCATGAAGCTCTCTTCAAGAATCTTCCAGCCGAGTGCCACGGAGGGGAATGTGCCCCAGCGTGTGTCCTTGCTGAAACGGCTGGTGCCGTCGCGACGCACGGTCACGGTCACGAGGTAGCGGTCGAGCAGCGAGTAGTTGACGCGTCCGAAATACGAAAGCAGCTGATAGGGCTTGCTGTAGTACACGGTGGGCGTGCGCTGGTAGTAGTCGAAGTCCTGTCCGGGAGCGTAGTTGCGTGTGAAATTGTGGCCCTCGAACTTGAAGCGCTGCCAGGAGTAGCCGGCGGTCACGTCGAGGTTCGACTTGATGGCGTCGAAGTCCTTGTTGTAGTTGAGATAGAAATCAAGGAGCAGGTTGTAGCGCTCTTCGTTTTCCTTGTATTTGGTGGCATAGCCGTCGCGCACCACCACGTCGCTTCCGGCCACATAGTGTCCGGCACTCCATGCTGCGGGCGAGAAGGGGTCGTCGTAGTTGATGCACTCGCCGTGGCTGTAGTCGTAGGCGAGGTTGAGGTTGGCGCGGAGCTCGCGCAGGAAGGGCATGCGCAGGTCGAGCATCAGGTTGCCGATGCTCTGGTACACCTTCGAGTTGCTGTGGTAGTTGTAGAGTTCCGACACAGGGTTTTTGGACTCGATGGTGTTGATGGCAGAGCCGTTGTCGCCGCTGATGAGGGCGCCGGCAGCCGCATAGCTGGTGTAGTTGAGCAGGTTGTTGCCGCCGGGCATGTAGATGGGCAGCGTGGGGTTGAACGTCACGGCACCGCCGAGCACGCCTTTCTGATAGCGGTTGCGGATGTAGGCGCCCTTAACGTTGACGTTGACGCTCAGCAGGTCGTCGAAGAACTTGGGCGTGAGGTTGATGCCGGCGGTCACGCGGTCCATGGCCGTGGTGTTGATCACGCCGTTGTTGTCGGTATAGCTCACGGAGAAGCGGTAGGGCAGCCACTTGGCTGTGCCGCCCACGCTCAGCGAGTAGTCGCTGCTCACGTTGGTGTCGAGTATGAGGTCCTGCCAGTCGGTGTTGTATATCACGCCGTTCACTCCGAGGGCGGCAGCCTGCTGGCTGTCGGCGCCGTAGCGGTCAATCACGAATTTCGCGAACTCATGGCCGTTCATCATGTCCATGGTCTTGCGGGGGGTGTTGACGTACATGTTGGCTGTGAAATTGACCTGCGGCTTGCCGCTCTGGCCTTTCTTGGTGGTAATGATTATCACACCGTTGCTGGCGCGCGAGCCATAGATGGCCGTGGCGCTGGCATCCTTGAGGATAGTCATGCTCTCGATGTTTTCGGGAGATATGAGGCCCAGGGCGTTGCTCGAGCCTTTCACGGTCTGACGCTCCATGGGCACACCGTCCACCACAATGAGGGGAGCGTTGCTGGCAGCCAGCGACGCACCGCCGCGTATCAGGATGTCGGCGCCGCCTGCGGGGTCGCCGCCGTTGGTGGTCACCACCACGCCGGGGCTTGCGCCCACGAGCATGTCCTGCGCCGAAGTGGCGAGGCCGGCTTCGATTTCGTCGGGCTTGATCACTGCCACGGAGCCCGTGGCATCGCTTTTCTTGACCATACCGTAGCCCACGACCACGAGTTCGTTCATGGCCACGGAGCTTGACTCGAGCTTTACGTCGATGTTCGTGCGTCCGTCCACGGCCACTTCCTGTGTGTTGTAGCCGATGTAGGAGAACACGAGCGTGCTGCCGGCAGGCACTTCGATGCGGTAATTGCCATCGATATCCGTGGCAACACCTGTGGTCTGACCTTTCAGCGTGACACTGGCGCCTATCGCCGGCTCGCCGTCGGCCTCATACACGGTGCCGCTGACGAGCACATTTTGCGCCAAAGCCGGGAAGGAAAGACACAGCACTGCAGCGAGCACAAGCCAAGCCTTCCGAGTCATTTGAATACAAATGTTCTTCATGCAAAGTAATTTAGTTGAATCTTGAACGTATAGTTTATAATCTCTATCTTCTTGCCAATAGCAGTCCTGTCGGTATTAGATCGGTATCCGCTTATTGCTTCGCAAATTTAACTAAATTTTTACCCCCCCCCCAATTTATTAGCAAACATTAACGTTTTTTATCACATCGCCCGGCCACACTGCCCGAACACCGCGAATTGGGAAATTTTCTTGCCCGCATGCTGATTTAGCAATATTTTTTTGTTAAATTTGCGATTCTTACAATTTCTTGCTTATGAAAAAAGGTTTACTATTTGTATTAGCGGCCGCTTTAGGCGCCGCGCCCGCATGGGCTCTGAAGGCCGGTTTCGCGTCGACGCAGGGCGAAACCACAGCCTACAGCTGCGGATTCGACTCCCCCGACGAAATGGAGGGATGGAACATGGCCGGATGGCGCCTCACCGCCAACGTGTCGCTCGACCAGGCCGATCTCAAGCCCTTTTCGTCCATCAACCCCGCAAGCGTGACATCGGCCGCCTGCATCGACCAGTTCAAGCAGCAGGACGAGGCCATGGTATCGCCCGAGATACTCGTGCCCGACGGAGGACGCCTGCGCTTCTACGCCGCGTTCAACGAGCTGTTCGGCATCTGGGGCCACATGGAGGTGAGCGTGATCGACGGCTCCGAGCGCAAACTACTGCTCAACAGCTTCCTGTGGAGTCAGGAGGACGGCAACGACGCGTCGCGCTGGCTGCCCTTCAGCTACGACCTCTCGGCCTACGCCGGCCGCAAGGTGCGCATTGAGTTCCGCTACCTCAACACCAACGGCGGCGACAACGTGTATATCGACGACATGACCATAGGCGCGCCCGACACATCGCCCGAGGCCACCATCACCATAGCCGAGGGCGCATCCGTGCAGTTCACCGACCTCAGCGAGGGCGCCGCGTCCTGGAGCTGGAGCTTCCCGGGCGGCACTCCCGAAGAAAGCAGCGAGCAGAACCCCACCGTGCGCTACAACACGCCCGGCACCTACGACGTGACACTGACCGTGGCCGACGCATCCGGCGCCACTGCCACCGCCACACGCACAGCCTACGTGCAGGTGAAAGCGCAGGCGCCGCTGGCACACATAGGTCTGCCCGAAGGCTGCTACATGTCGCCCTGGACCATGTGCTACGTGCCGCTCGGCACACCCGTGCGCTTCACCGACCGCAGCGAAGGCAACCCCACCGAATGGCTGTGGACCCTGCCCGGCACATCCACTCCCACATCCACCGAGCAGCACCCCACCGTCACCTACACCGAAGAGGGCACCCACTCGCTCAGCCTGCGCGCAGGCAACGCCGTGGGCAGCACCATCGACGAATACCGCGACGCCATACAGGCCGGCGGCTCGCAATACGTGTGGAACATCGCGCCTGAGGAAAGCCACGAAATAGCGGCCATAGCCATGGGATGGTACGGCAACTACGGCGGCAGCAACTTCCTCGGCCTCGGCGAGTTCGCAGAGCGATTCGACGGCCCCGCCGCCGACGCCACAATCGACGCCGTGCAGGCTTATTTCGAAAAGGTGACACACGTGGCCGCAAGCGCCGACACCCCCATAAAGGTGAGCATACGCAAGGCCGACGCCGAAGGCGGCATGCCCGGCACAGTGCTCGGCGAAACCTCGCTGCCCGCGAGCGAACTCGTCGACGGCTACTCCAACTACGACGCCACCACCTTTGCCTTCGACACACCCGTCAGCATTGCCGCCGGCGAAGCCTTCTTCGTGGTGATAGGTCCCTTCCCCAACGCCGAAGGCGAAAGCTACTACGATGTGGACGACATAGCGCTGTACTGCTCGCCGCGACGCGACGCCGACAAGGGCGGACACTCCACAGCCTACCATTTCGCCTACGACGAGGACGAAAACTACAACTACCTCACCACCGGCAAGTGGACACACCAGTCCGACGAACTCATCTCGATGGCCCTCAGCCCCAATATCACCTTCGAAAAGAAAGAAGCCGGCATAGCCGACGTGACGGCCGACGCCGCCACCGGCATCGACGTAAGACGCGACGGCGACTGCATCGTAGTGGCCGGCGAGGCAGCCGTCTACTCCACGGCCGGCACCCTCGTGGCCCGCGGCGAAGAACGCATCTACATCGGCGCGCTCGCTCCGGGTGTCTACGTGGTGCGCACAGCCGCCGGAGCCGCCAAGATAGTGCTCTGAGCGCCCATTCGCCCTCACACATAAAAAATGCGCGTCGCTGAAAGTTGCGGCGCGCATTTTTTTATGATGCCGTGGTTGCGGCTACAGCTCCAGCACGAACGACTGATACAGCGTGCAGCGGCCGCCGAGGCGCGACTTGTGCGAGTCGAGAGCGGCATTGAGCACACGCCCGCCCTGCTCCGTGGATATTCCGAAATCAAACCACTCCATGCCTTCGCACTCACAGTCCATGATATGGCTGTAGAGCGCGGGCAGAAGCCGCATGGCGCGTGCGCGCGGCGAAGCCGCGATGTACTGGGCGTGGGCCACGGTGCCGCAGCGGTACACCACCACGCCGGCTTCCATACGGCCGTCGGCCACAGCCGCATACAGGCGTATATTGTCGGGAAAACGGTCGCGGAGCATGCGCATCTCGGCCAGGGTGTGCACGGGGCGAGTTTCGTGGCGCGAGGCGAGCACCTCTTCAAGTATGGCCCAGAAGGCCTCGAAATCGTGGCTCGGACCAAGGCTCACGCCGGCGCGGCGCACGGCGCTCACGGCGCTCTTGCTGCCGCGGTCGAGCAGCGGCGCGCGGCGCAGCGCCACCGTGGCGGAAGCGCCGCAGGCGTCCATACGCGCGCCGAGGCGCCAGAGGGCGTACACATCGTCCTCGGCGGGATAGCGGTGATAGATGTGCGGCACAGGCCTGTACACGAGGCGGTGCAGCCCCTCGGCGCGCATGTGGTCCGTGAGCGCGTCGAACAGCTCGAGCATCGTTTCTGTGGAAAAATGCCTGGGCGGAGTCAGCCATCCGCCGTAGGTGAGGCCGCGGTGGCTTGCGAGCGTGCCGTCGGACTCCACATTTGCCGGCAGCAGAGCCACAATGCGGCCTCCGGCCGAGGCACGCGCCACCAGCGAGTGGTCGCGGAAGCGGTCGGCGTGATAGTCCATATAGCCGCGGCAGTGCAGAAACGTGGCGTTGCGCGATTCCATAGCGAAGGCATCCCACGCGGGCTGCATGGCCGGAGTGTAGCGCTCAATGATCATGGCTCGAACACGGCTGCGCCCTCGCGCACCACTTCGGGCGCGGAGCTGTCGGTGAGGTCGACTATGGTGGAGCCTACGGTGCCGCCGTGGCCGCCGTCAATGAGCAGCTCGGCCTGCGAGGCATAGTGCATGGCTATGCTTTCGGGCTCCACGAGCTCGTCGGGGTCGTCGAGCCTGACGGATGTGCACAGCAGCGGGCCGCCGAGCTCCTCGGCCAGCGCGCGTGCGATGGCATTGTCGGGCACACGCAGCCCTATGGTCTTGCGCCCGCGGAACACCTTGGGCAGGCGCAGCGCGGCGGGCAGCAGAAATGTGAACGGGCCGGGCAGGCAACGGCGCAGCACGGAGAAGGCGCGGTTGTCGATGCGCACGTATTCCGACGCCTGGCTAAGGTCGGCACACAGCAGCGACAGGGGTTGCGTTTCGGGCTCAATGCCCTTTATGCGGCACATGCGCTCTATGGCGCGGTGGTTGAGGGCGTCGCAGCCCAGGGCATACAGCGTGTCGGTGGGAAACACCAGCGTGCCGCCATCGCGCAGCGTGCGCGCGGCCTCCGCTATATAGCGCCCGTCGGGACGGTCCGAGTAAAGTTTCAGAATCTTCATCCGAGAGGAGAATATGTGTTCACTACAATATGGCGCGCCGACGCATACTGCTCGAGCAGACGCGTCATCAGTGCCTCGAAGTCGGCCTCGGACATCTCCGACGGGCCGTACATATTGACCGTCATGAGCAGACGCCCGGTGGCGGGACTCATCTTCGTGCGGTCGTTGTCGCTGGTGGGCGTGCCTATGCCGCCCACGGCATCACGCCACACCGGCAGCCCCTCTATGTTGAGCATGCCGCGCCCTATGGCCTCGTAAGGTTCGCCTGCGCGGCCGCGGCCCAGGCATATGGACGGGCCGCTTACGGCGTCGGCGTCGAAGCCGCCTATGCTGTGGCCCGAGCGCAGCGACAGCAGGTTTATCAGATCCACCAGCGCCGTGGTGCGATACAGTTCCAGCCCCTTGACAGCGCGCCTGGTGAGAGCCTCGGCCGACGGACGGTATCGGTTGGGGTCCTTGCCCAGCGCCTTGTAGGCCGCGCGGGTGGCCGCCACGGCCGGGCGCTTGTTGACGGCTTCCATGGGCATGGCGGCAAGCTCGGAGCATGCCTGCGTAAGCTCGGCCCACAGCTCGTCGCCTGTGGGGGCGTTGCTCACCTCGGCTTCCACCACCATCACTTTCAGGTCGGGCGCCGCCGCCCGTATCTCGTCGGAAAAACTCACTTCCATAGCTACACGCGTATATTATATAATGTCAGATATTCGTCTATTGCATGCGGCGGCTTATCTCCGCCATATCTCTCTCGAGCTGCGCCTTAAGTTCCTGTGGCGAGGCGAATCGGCGCTCGTCGCGCAGCCGCCGGCGAAACTCCAGCGTCATGCGCCGTCCATACATGTCGGCGTCGGCGCCTATCAGGTGCGCCTCCACCGACAGCGGCGCGTCGGCTCTGTGGTCGACCGTCGGACGGCGTCCGATGTTGACCATGGCCGGCCAGCGTCCCAGGCCGTCGACCGTGGCATCGGCCTCATACACGCCCGCTGCAGGCAGCAGCTTGCACGGGTCAGGCTGCAGGTTGGCCGTGGGAAAACCGAGCGTGCGGCCCAGACGGCGTCCGTGCACCACGGTGCCGCTCACGCTGTACGGGCGGTCGAGCAGTTCGGCCGCGGCAGCCACATCGCCGGCCACTATGAGGCGGCGTATGGCCGTCGACGACGCCGTGACGGCTCCTACAGCCAGCGGCGACACATGCACCACACGCATGCCGAGCGTGCGTCCCAGCTCGTCGTAGGCCTCGCGCTCGCGCGGGCCGTCGCAGCCGAAACGGTTGTCGTAGCCCATCACCATGGTGCCCACGCCGTCGTCGGCACACAGCCGGCGCAGAAAGTCGCCGGCCGACACGCCGCGCATCTCGGCGAACGAGAGCATGCGCACCTCGGCGTCGGGCAGAAAAGCGCGTATGAGCGCCTCTTTCTCTTCAGGGGTGGTAAGCAGCCGCGGGGCCTCGTCGGGGCGGAGCACCGACACGGGATGCTCTCTGAAGGTCAGCACCACGGGATGGCCTCCGCGCGCACGCGCGCACTCGGCCACAGTGTGCATTATGTCGCGGTGTCCGAGGTGCACGCCGTCGAACATGCCCACGGCAGCTGCATTGGCACACGCGCCGCTCATAGCGCAAGCTCCTTTTTCAGTATGTCGGAAAACTCGCGGCCCGGCTCTACCTGCAGCCCGCGGAAGCCGAGCGCGCAGGCAGCCTCCACGTTGGCGCGGCTGTCGTCGAGAAAGGCGGTTTCGCAGGCCCGTATGCCGAGCGTGCGCTCTGCATATCGGAAAATCTCGGCCGAAGGCTTCAGCGCACGGGCCTCGAAGGAGGTGACCACGCCGTCGAAATAGTCGTTCAGCTCACGCCCGTCGGCGCGGAACGACGATGCGATGCGCGAGTGCCACATCACGGCGTTGGTGTTGCTCAGCAGATACACGCCGTAGCGCTTGCGCAGCTCGAGCAGACAGCGCAGACGCTCCATGGGGATGCCGATCAGAAAAGCATTGAACGCGCGGTCTATCTGTTCGTCGCTCACACGCTTGCCGTCGGCGCCCATCAGCGCACGCACCTGCGCGTGAAACTCGTCGGGGCCTATAGCGCCCGCCTCAAGAGCTTCGAAAGGCCCTTTCTGGCCATAATCGCCCAGGAACTCCCCGGCATTTTTCATGCCGAGCCGCTCGAACGAGCGGATGCAGCGCGCGCGGTCTATGTCCATGATGACGCCTCCGAGATCGAAAAGCAAATTCTTGATTTCAGCCATATGAATTCTGTAATAATCACGCAAAATTACACAAAATCCGCGACATAAGAGCGCTAAGAGCCTGTAAGATTTGACGCCGGGCCTAAAGGGCGAGTATCTGCGGGGCGTGTTCCTTAGTCTTGATGGCTTTCGGGCCGAAAATATGCTCGATGGTGCCGTCGGGGCCCACGAGGAAGGTGGTGCGCAGTGTGCCCATGTATTTGCGTCCGCACATGGTCTTCTCGCCCCACACGCCCATAGCCTCCTGGAGCTTGTGGTCGGTGTCGGCAATCAGAGTGAAGGGCAGCGCGTGCTTGTCGATAAAGCGGCGGTGCGACGCCTCGCTGTCGGAGCTCACTCCCACCACAGCGTAGCCGCGTGCGGCGAGCTCGTCCATATGGTCGCGCAGCGAGCAGGCCTCGGCCGTGCATCCGGGCGTGTTGTCCTTGGGATAAAAATACAGCACCAGTTTCCGGCCTGCGAAATCGGCCAGTTTCACTTCATTTCCGTTTTGGTCTGTGCCCAGCGTTGCGGGCACCTTGTCGCCTACGTTCATAATATGTATTATTTAAGAGTCTGTTCCTTCAGACGGCGCACGGCTGCCGTTATTGCCTCAATCTCGAAGCCTCGCGACGCCGCGAAGCGAAACAGCCGCGTGCGCCCTTCGTAGGTGGCTGCCGTGTCGGGGCCGAGAGCCCGCGCCTTGGCCTGCAGCAGCGCCAGCAGCCCTGCGGCATAGTCGTCCGGCGATATCTGCTCCATGGCCTCGGCGGCCACACCGCGGTCTATGCGCTTTGCAGCAAGCGCGGCGGCTATCTTGCGGCGTCCCCAGCGCGCGGCGGCTTTCTGCCGCACAAAGGCGCGCGCATAGCGGTTGTCGTCGACAAAACGCGCCTCGGTCAGCCGGCGCAGTATGGCGTCGGCATCGGCGCTCCCGACTCCGTGGCGCCGCATGCGCTCACGCAGCTCCGAGGCGCAGTATTCCGCGCGCGAGCAGGCGTCGGCCATGCGGCTGTAGGCTTCGTCGGGAGTCCAGATTTTCATCGCTGCGGCAGTGTGGCCGAGGCATACCGCATGCGGCGGTACATGTCGCGGTCGAGTTCCACATCCGTGTAGCCGAGCTCGCGCAGCAGGTCGGCCGTGGCGTCGGCATACAGCGAGTTTATCTCAAAAAACAGCCTGCCGCCCGGCACAAGGGCCGACTGCGCATATACGGCCACCGCACGGTAGAATCGCAGGGGGTCGTCGTCGGGAACAAACAGCGCCAGCGACGGCTCGTGAAGCAGCACGCGGTCGTCCATCAGCTCGGCCTCGCTGCGGGCTATGTAGGGCGGGTTCGACACCACTATGTCGTAGCGCGGCGATGCCGGAGCAGGCATGCACAGGGCGTCGGCCTCGAAAAATGTCACTTTGGCGCCGGTGTCGGCGGCATTGCGCCGCGCCACGCCGAGCGCCGCGGCACTGATGTCGCACGCCTCGACGTCGGCAAACGGCAGCGTGCGCGCCAGCGCTATGGCTATGCATCCGCTGCCGGTGCACACGTCGAGCACGCGCAGGTCGGAGCGTCCGCGGGCGGCATCGACCACGCGGTCCACGAGCCCCTCGGTTTCGGGGCGCGGTATGAGCACGTCGGGCGTGACGTGCAGGTCCATCCCGTAGAAGCGGGCCACGCCCACCACGTACTGCACGGGCTCGCCGCCCTCGGCCACGCGCCGCGCCATGCCCGTAAGGCGCTCGACGGTGAAATCCTCCAGCGTGCGGTCGCCGTCGGCAGCTATAGCCACCGGCGAAAAGCCGCCGCCGTCCTCAAGTATTATCCGGGCCGTGGCATCGGCCTCGCGCGGGTCGAGTGCCGAGGCAAGTATATCGCGCAACGCGCGTCGCAGGCAGGAGAGAGTCATGGCTGTCAGTCTTCGGATTCCACGTCTTCGTCCCACGGATAGAATCCGTCGTCGTCGTCCTCGTCCTCGCCCCATGTGGCGGGGTCGATGTGGCGGAGGTCCTCGGCTTCCTCTTCCTCCTCGGCGGTAGGCTCATACTGGAATATGAACTCGTCTTCCTCGCGCACGCGGTGATTGTCGTCGAGGGGTCCGCGCGCTATGTCGGGAGTGGCCAGGCGGTTGTTTTCGTCGGTTATGGCGCGCCACAGCAGGTCTTTGAGCTCGGTGATGCCCTGCCCTGTCACGGCCGATATAAACACATGGGGCACATCGTCGGGCAGCGTTTTCTCCATTTCCTCGCGCAGCTCGTCGTCGAGCATGTCGCTTTTGCTCACGGCGAGTATGCGGTGCTTGTCGTCGAGCTGCGGATTAAACTGGCGCAGCTCGCGGAGCAGTATCTCGTACTGGGTCTTGATGTCGTCGGCATCGGCGGGCACCATAAACAGCAACACGGCATTTCGCTCGATATGCCGCAGGAAGCGCAGTCCGAGGCCCTTGCCCTCGCTCGCGCCCTCGATAATGCCCGGGATGTCGGCCATCACGAACGAGCGGTTGTCGCGGTAGCTCACGATGCCTATCTGCGGCTCCATGGTGGTGAAGGGATAGTCGGCTATCTTCGGACGCGCCGCGCTCACAGCCGAGAGCAGCGTGCTCTTGCCGGCGTTGGGAAATCCCACCAGGCCCACATCGGCCAGCAGCTTCAGCTCCAGCACCACGCTTTTCTCGATAGCGGGCTCGCCGGGCTGCGCGTAGCGCGGCGTGCGGTTGGTCGAGCTCTTGAAATGCCAGTTGCCGAGGCCGCCGCGTCCGCCGCGCAGCAGCTTCACGAGCTGTCCGTCGTCGGTCACCTCGGCCAGATATTCGCCGGTTTCGGCGTCGTACACCACAGTGCCGCACGGTACGTCGATGGTGATGTCTTCTCCGTCTTTTCCGAAGCTGCGTCCGGCGCCTCCGCTCTCGCCGTTGCCGGCGAAGATGTGGCGTCGGTATTTGAGCGGCAGGAGTGTCCACATGTTGCGGTTGCCACGCAGTATGATGTGGCCGCCGCGTCCGCCGTCGCCGCCGTCGGGACCGCCTTTGGGCACGTATTTGGCGCGGTGGAAATGGCGCGAGCCGGCGCCACCCTTGCCCGAGCGGCAAAGTATTTTCACATAATCTATAAAGTTGGAATCAGCCATGGTTATGAGGGTTTTGGAGAAGAGGTAGTTCAGCGTTTCAGAAAATTTCGATGGTGCCGCATCAGTTCCGACGCCTGACGGAAATCGGTGGGCGAGCCTACATCGATCCAGGTGCCGCGTATGGGGTAATACGCCACGCGCGCTCCGGCGGCTATGGAGCGCTCTATGAGGTCGGTGGCGTCGGTGCGTTCGTCGGCGGGCAGAGTGCGCAGCACGGCGTTGCGGAATATGTATATGCCGGCATTGGCATAGTAGCTGTAGGAGGGCTTTTCCTCGATGCCCGTGACGCGCGCGCCGTCGGTGGTGAGTATGGCGTAAGGCACGCTCACGGCATAGGGTATGGCCGCTATGGTGATGTCGGCCTGCTCCGCCACGTGGTGCAGATACATTTCCTCAAAGCTCACGGTGGTGAGCAGGTCGGAATTCATCACGAGCGTATCGCCCGACTGAGGCCAGTCGACCAGCGTGGCGGCTCCTATGGTGCCGAGCGGCCTGGACTCGCGCACGGTGCGCACGCGCACACCGGCCACGGGCTCGGCGAAATGCGCGTCGATGGCGTCGGCCATATAGGCCGTGCTCACTATTATGTCTTCTATGCCTGCGGCGGCCAGCGCCTCCACATTGTAGTCAATGATGGCCTTGCCGCCTATCTCGAGCAGCGGCTTGGGCACGGTGAGTGTGAGCGGGCGCAGGCGCTCGCCCTTGCCGCCGGCCATGAGCAGGGCCTGCAGGGGCAGGCGTGTGGGCGTGACGTTGAGGTCGAGTATGCGCTCGAGGGTGCCGTCGGGGCGCAGTTGCGGCACAAGGGTGATGCCCGCCAGCCGACACTCGCGCAGAGCCGCCACGTCGGGGTTCGGCCCGGCCACATGCCTGAAATCGCGCCTCGCAGCATCGGCCGCACGGCTGTCGAGCGTGCGGCCGGCCAGCAGCGCGCGGCGTATGTCGCCATCGGTGAGCGTGCCGGTCACGCGCCCTTCGGCGTCCACGACAAACAGCGTCATGGTGCTGCCGCTGAGAGCGTTCAGGCGGCCCAGCGCGTCGAGAAGCGTGGCTTCGGAGGATATGAGATGGCGGTTCATAACGTTTTGGTTCTATTGAATAACGCTTTGCGCGTGTTGAGAGTTACAAAATTACAAAAAATAATCTGGAACGTGGCCTAAAGCTCGCGGAAAAGGGCTTCGGCGATAATCCAGTCGCGGGGAGTGTCGAGGTCGACGCTGCGCTCGGGGGGCATCACCGAGGGTATGCGGCGCGGAAACGCCCCCATGGGCATTGCGCGCAGCGATGCGGGGTTTATCACATACACCGCGCCGTTGAAGGTCCAGGCCTCGGGCGCGTCCTGACGGCGCGTGAGCATGCCGTCGCCTTTGCTGATGCGCAGCGTGCCGTCGGCGGCGGTTTCAAAACAGTTGTAGTAGGGATTGCACGCCGCGGGCTCCACGCTCACCACCATATCTGCTTCGGGAGTGTAGAGCTCCAGCGCCGCGCGCACGTCGGCGGCGGTGCGCAGCGGCGATGTGGGCTGCAGCAGCACCACGCAGTCGTAGTCTATGCCCCGCGCGTCGGCCCAGTCCATGGCGTCGAGCATCACCTCGCGGCTTCCGGCCGTGTCGGTGGCCAGTGCGGCCGGGCGCATGTAGTCGACGGGCAGTCCGAGCGAGCGCGCCGTGGCGGCGATTTCGTCGTCGTCGGTGCTCAGCACCACGCGCCGCGTGTCGCCGGCGGCAAGTTCGAGGGCCACGTCTATGGAGTATGCTATAAGAGGCCGTCCGGCCAGCGGACGGATGTTTTTGCGGGGGATGCCTTTGCTTCCGCCACGGGCGGGAATGATGTACAGCGGGCGATGCATGATTTTGTAACGTATCTGAAATGCAAAATTAACAAAAATCCGCGAAACATGCGGCATGGGCGTATTGCACACGGCGCGTATTATGCGTAATTTTGCGATGCAAAAGAAAAATTTTAAAACAGTACATGAAAAAACTTATCCTCACAGTGGCCGTGGCCTGCGCTTTAGCGCTCGCGGCATGCGGCCCCAAAGGCCCCACAGGCGATATCAAAGCCGACGCCAAATATCTCGTGGAGCAGTGCGTGAAGGCTCAGGAAGACGGTAAAGACGACCAGGCCAAACAGCTCACCGAAGAGTATATGAACTACTATCGCGAGAAAGGCACCTCGCAGGCTGCCGAATTCGCGTTCACCGTGCTCGGCGAGATGGGCAATCTTCCTGCCGAACAGCAGAAGGCCCTCATCGGCATACAGTAATTTCATACTCAGCACACACCGGGGGCTGTGTCGCAACAACACGTTGCGGCGCAGCCCCTGTTTTTGAAGCATTGAGATTTCGGTATTTTTCAGGCAACTGATTTTTGAAGATTTGGGCGCATGGTAATAAACCTGTGTTTATGGCGCATGGTAATAAGCCTGTCAAAAGTCACCACACTCACGCTAACGCTCTGAAATATTGCGAGGGCACGAGCCAAAATTCACTGAATTATTGCACGTTATGTGCGTCGTGGGATGCGCATATCTATAACACCAATCGCATAACAAGATGATTATAACCGCTAAATCACAATCATTCACCCCCCCTATCTTCTCCGATATGGCAAAACCTTAACAGACTTTGACTATAATTTAGAAGTCAAATAGTGGTGGCCTCAGCTTAAACATGCGCCGGAACGCCACTATTATCTACCATAATCGATAGATTACATGATTTGACAATGTAATATACTACCATCCTGCGGCAAATAATACGATTACTGTGGCTGCTGCATAGGCCATCAGGGCAACACCCCACGCCCAACCTATTTTTTTACAAAAGATACCCCAGTCGCTATTGCGAATGTAATCTCTTGGTGACAAGGAGAAGTCCTCAGATACACCATAAGCTATTACAAACGCAATAATAGCAAGAATACCTATCAGTCCGAACACCCATGATATTGACCAAAAGAACACGTCAAAAACGATGAGAATTACTATACTCAAAAGTAGGAGAAATGAAGTTACACAGCCCATAATGTTACATATCGCAAATAAAGAACAATAAAAACACGAAGGCAATTACGCCTAATAGTATCAACATGCCTGTAATGTAACGTTGTCTAGTATCTTTCTTATACTCAAGGATGAAATATTGTAGTTGCTCCTCTACTTTAATAGTCATATCGGATTGTGGGTGAGTCATATTTAGTACTGAGATGTTATCTTCGCAAGTGCGGATTGCGAACTTTGCAAGAACAATGTAATCATTGTCTGACATGCATTTTGCAAACAAGCGGTTAAGTTTCAGTATTTTGTCAAGCATCTCTTGATCCGTATCTGAAACCAGAATCACTTGTTGTTCTATTTCTCGTTCCAAGGCTGCGATGCGCTCTTGCTTCAGCTGTTCCTCTTGCTCTTGGCGTTCCTGGGCTTCACGCTCCTCGTGCCGACTTTGTTCACGGTATTGATTGATGCCATCCATTACGGCTGAAATCCTATCGATGCGTGCCTGTCGGCGGTCGGCGCGTGCCTCTTCCTTTTCCGACAATTTCCGGTATTTGCGAAATGCTTTCGATCCCTCAATAGGCTCATTGCGGCCTATTTCAATCACTTGAGCGAGTCCGTTAGCGTCCTCAGAGCCAATTCCTGGTAAAGTAAGCTCCGTTCTCATAATCTTTATTACGAGATTATTACCTGAGGCAGAAACATGTTTGATAGAAGAATAATCCACATTTTTAACACTGCCACCCTTATATCCAGGTACACATATGTCAAGTGTCTTATTATGCAAGATAATAAAACAAGGACTTCCGCCATTACCAGATCCTGAGTATTTGATGTCAAGTTCAATCATTTCTGAATTGCTTTAATAATAGTGTTAAAATAACAGTTTGCCTGCTCGTCTATAGTGAAGCATTTATCATCAGGCCAGTTGAAAAAATCCTTAATTTTCCCTTGAGCCTGTCCGGAAAAGTGAGGCAGGCTAAGAACAGTAATATCAGTATCGGATAGAGATTTCAATATCTCCTCTGCAAGTCGGCCAAGCGCTACAATCAGCGTCGGCTTCACAAGTTCGATTTCCGCATTCAGCATTTCATGATATGCCGTCACCTGCGCAGTATCCGGGGTTATGGCTTCACCTGCAGTTGATTGAATGGCGAATTTGTAACCGTCAGTAAAGTAAACCCCATATCCGTTCTCTACGAATTTAGTTGCTAACAACCAAATGCGTTTTCCTCCATTGCCTTTGTTACGCCACATGGGATTATGAATACCGAATACCGTTGTACACAGAGCATCCCGGCAATCCTTGTACCATTTGACATCTCGCGAGATCGGGTCCTGAGTTATAAACATTATTCGCCGCGCCTGAGTATCATCCATATTGAACCAAATGGGAAAGTCGAATGAAACGACAGCATCGTTCAATTTGAATAATTCATTAGCAATGGGAATAGGTACGATTGATGTATCATCGTAATCCATATATGGGGTCAGTCCTGAGGAAAATTTCCACAAGGAATAATCACCATCGGCTGACCATTCATCAAAGGTCACCGCGTTGAAATTAGCCATGAGATCCTCATAGCGAAGCCTGACTTTCGGGTATAGCTCGGAGCCAAGCAAATACTTAGCAATTATCTTTGAGCAACCTTCGAGCATTTCTGAGCTGTCACAAAAAAGATGTGAAGTATTCATCATTAAACTTTGCCGCCGGACTCACCTCATTGGCATTAGTTTATATAAAAAAGCGTGAGAGTCTGTATCTGTTACTCGTCCCACGATTCGAGGCCTTAGCA
>CAMWTJ010000017.1 GCA_947177185.1 uncultured Porphyromonadaceae bacterium
CTTTTCTTCATTGACGAAGTAAGCCACTATCGCCAATATGACGAGGACGGCAACGAGGTCAAGGGTAAGTTTCAGCGTATCTTCGAGGAAGAATACTCCCGTATAGTCGACGACTATATCTCCGGCTCAGATACACCTTACGATTTGTACCTGCGCCGTTTCAAGTCTTACGAGACACACCAGGGATATTTCTCTATCGACAAGAAAGGCCGCTCGGTCAATTCTGACACGAAACGCAGCTCCGACATTTCCGACGACATCTCAGCCTACGATCTTATTCTTCGGGATAAAGAACGTCTGCTGAGTTTTGAGGAGCCGACACGATTCATATTCTCCCACTCGGCTCTGCGCGAAGGTTGGGACAACCCGAATGTGTTCCAGATATGTACGTTGCGCCATAGCAACTCGTCCACCGCCAAGCGTCAGGAGGTAGGACGCGGCTTACGTATCTGCGTTGACCGCAACGGTATCCGCCAGGATAAGGAACTTCTCGGCGACGATGTGCACGAGGTGAACCAACTGACCGTCATTTCCAACGAAAGCTACACTGATTTCATAACTGCATTGCAGCGCGAAACACGCGAGGCTCTGCGCGACCGCGCCGTGGCCGCTTCTCACGATTATTTTGCCGGACGTAAGGTTTCCGATACAGTTACAGGTGAGGTCCGAGCCATATCTGACACCGAGGCAAGCCGGATTATGATATATCTTGACGATAACGGTTATATCGACGCGTCCGGCCATCTTACCGAAAAATACCATGCTGATGTTTCGGCACAAAAGCTCGCTGAGCTCGGAATCAAACTTGCGCCCATCGCCAATGATGTGCACAAACTTATCAAATCCATATTCGACCCGAAAGTTCTTGACGATATGGTGCAGGGGGGCTCAGTAACTACGCCGGCCAACAAACTCAATGAGAACTTTACCGACAAGCGCTTTCAGGAACTCTGGAACGAGATTAACCACAAATATGTCTATACTGTTCACTACGACAGCGACGAACTTATAGACAAGGCTATCGCCAACTTGAAAACGAATCTCACCGTTACCCGCCTGCAGTATGTAATGGTTACGGGCGAACAGGATAAGGAGAACGTTACAGAGTTTGGGAATACCAAATCAACTACTCGCGAGCTGACAGACGTTTGCACGTCGTCAGTTTCTTACGACGTTGTCGGCGAGATTGCGCGCGGCGCACGCCTTACCCGGCGCTCGGTAGTAAGAATTCTCAAAGGCATCGGCCAGAAAGTATTGCTGTTCAAGAACAACCCTGAAGAGTTTATCCGCAACGTAATCAAGGCTATCCGAGAGGAAAAGGCGACTATGATTGTAAATCATATTACCTACAATCCTACTAAGGCAGCACCTTACGACAGCGCTATCTTTGTGCCCGAACGCCGTCTGAATGTAAATAAAGTTCTCAAATTGTCGAAGCACATAACTCCATACGTAGCTTACGACAGCGACGGAGAAAAGAAATTTGCACAAGAACTGGAAGGAGCAACGGAGGTTCTTATATTCGCTAAACTCCCTCGCAAACTCAAAATACCCACACCCGTCGGCTACTATGCGCCGGACTGGGCGATAGTATTTGAGGAGGGTACGGTTCGTCACGTGTTCTTTGTTGCCGAAACCAAAGGCTCACTCGACAACATGGAACTTCGAGGTGTTGAAAAAGCCAAGACTGAATGTGCCAAACGCCTGTTCAACTCCATATCCACAAACATCACCCGCTATGGAGTCGTAGATAAATTTGAGAACTTATACAAAATCATTAACGACATCAAATAATATGTCTTTCTGGAATTACATCGGTGAGTTTTTCTTGTTTCGTTGGCTGTTCGGTACACATAAGCCCTACGTGGCGAAACATAATGTACGTGATACACATACCCGTTCCGTCTATAACGATATTACGGATGATTGGGATTCGTGCATCGACCATGGAAGCCACTACGACAACGGCTACTCTCGCTATGAAGATCAAGAATATGGCTATCTGCAATCATACGACGATTTCCATGACGAGCAGGACGACTATGACATGATGGACGATGATTTTTAGACCCCGTTTTTTGCGGCGTTTAACAATTATTCTGCTGCGGGCGATGCCGCATACCGCGACAAATGACTACCTTTGCGGCATGAACTGCATAGCACGCACTCTCTACTGTATGGCACTGGCCGCACTGGCCGCGGCTTGCGGCCACCGCGACGAGCCGGCACCGCCGCCTGCGCCCGAGCCCGAGCCTCCCGCAGTGGCGGAACGCACCGTGCTCGTCTACATGGTGGCCAACAACGACCTCGGACAACGCGGATGGGACGCCGCCGATATCGCGGAAATGCGCACGGCAGCAGCCACTGGCGGCCTCGGGCAAGACGGCCGACTGCTGGTGATGCACAAGTCGCACGAAGGCAAGAGCGTGCTTAAGGAAATCAACAGCCGCGGCGCGGTGGACACGCTGCACGTGTATGCCGACGACACCACTCCTGTATCGGCAGTGAGCATCGCAGGCATGCAGCGGGCGTTCGACGACATGCGCCGCCTCGCTCCGGCCGCGCACTACGGGCTGGTGTTGTGGAGCCACGGCACAGGATGGCTGCAGGACGGCATGCCCGACGACGGACGTCGCCGCGCCTTCGGGCTCGACGGCTCGGCAATGATGAACGTGAGCTCGCTCGCACAGGCTCTTGACGGACAGGGCTTCGAATATGTGTATTTCGACTGCTGCCTCATGGCCTCCGTGGAGGTGGCCTACGAGTTGCGCCACGCCACGCCGCTGATAGCTGCCAGCGCGACCGAGCTGCCCAACGCCGGGATGCCGTACGACGAGAATATCCCGCTGCTCATGCAGGGGCTGCCGGCTGAAGCCGCCGCCAACACGTTCCGCTACTACGACTCAATGAGCGGCTCGAGCCGCACATGCACCATGAGTGTGATAGCCACCGACGGACTCGACGCACTGGCCGAAGCCACGCGCACGCTTTACGCGTCGGCGTCGGCCCTGCCGCAGGGCGTGATGCCGCAGGCGTTCGAACGCGGAGTCTGCCGCCACTACGACCTCGACCACTACGCCGAGCTGATAGCCGGCTCGGACGAGGCCCTGGCCCGGTGGCGCGAGGCGCTGCGGCAGGTGGTGCTGTATGCCGACGCCACACCGCGCATATTCAACTCACTCACCATACAGCGGCATTGCGGCCTAAGCACCAATGTGGTGCGCTCGGCCGACGAAATGGCCCTCAAAGGCTACGCCGGCCTGCTGTGGGCCTCCGACGTGGCGTCCTCGCTGCCGTGGGCCCGCTGACAAAACCAGTATATAACCCCTCATATCATAATTCCAAGACATGCCTCTGCTTCAGACTCCTGTCGTGAGCCCGATTCCCGCCGACTCCATACCCGACGTAAAAGCCGAACTCGGGATGCTGAAATCCCTGCCCGTAGACGAACTTATCAACACGGCCATAAGCGGCCTGGTGCGCCTGGCCATCAATCTGGCCATAGCCATTGTGGTGTTCTATGTCGGACGCTTCATCATAAACAAGCTCTACACACTGCTTACGGGCATATTCATACGCCGCCGCATAGACCAGTCGCTCGGCACCTTCCTGCTCAGCCTGGTGCGGATAGTGCTGTATTTCATACTCATTGTGACAGTAATCGGCATCCTCGGCATCGAAACCACATCGTTTATAGCCATATTCGCCTCGGCGGGCGTGGCCATAGGCATGGCCTTGAGCGGAACGCTGCAGAACTTTGCCGGCGGAGTGCTCATTCTCCTCATCAAGCCATACCGCGTGGGCGACTACATCGAAACACAGGGCTACGCCGGCACGGTGAAGGAAATACAGATATTCCACACCATCATAAACACGTTCGACAACAAAAGCCTCATCATACCCAACGGCGGCCTAAGCACCGGCAGCGTCACAAACTGGAACCGCGAGGACTACCGCCGCGTGGACTGGACCGTGGCCATAAGCTACGGCGACAGCATCGACGCCGCGCGAGCTGCGCTGCTCGACATAATGCGTTCGGACAAGCGTGTGGTGGAAAAATACGTGGAGGACGCGCGCAAATACCGTGCCGAAGCCGTGGCCGAAGCCTCTGCCGCCGCCGGAGAGCCTGCCCCGGAAGTGGAAAAACGCCGGGGATGGTTGGCGCGCATATTCCACCGCAAGGCAGCCAAAGCAGCCGTGGTGTGGGCCGAGCCGAAGCTCGACGAGCGCATACTCAGCCATCTGCCCAAGGCCGACCGTTCGCCGTCGGTGGTGGTCAACGAGCTGGCCGACAGCAGCGTCAACCTGAAAGCACGCGCATGGGTGCACCGCGACGACTACTGGTCGGTGTTCTACGACATCAACGAACGCATTTATAAGGAGTTGCCTGCTTCGGGCATCAGCTTCCCCTTCCCACAGATGGACGTGCACCTTTCGCGGCAGCAGTAGTTTTTTCGGCATAAATTTTCGGGTCAGACATTATTTTGTTAGCTTTGCACAATTTTTCATGCAAACACACATAAATCTGCTCGGCAAATGTCGGAAATGAACGGAACCGCAATGGAAACTGGCTACGGCAATGTGGCCCGGCAGGCGGCAAAATCGCTCGCCTGCAATCGATGGTTTGAACTCGGCATCACTATAGTGATACTTGTCAACTCGCTGCTGATAGGCGTGGAAACGTATCACACGCACGACACCATCACATTCGTACAAAACATCATATTGTACGTATTCACAATCGAGATTGCCCTGCGCTTCATAGCCTCGGACAGCGTGAAATCATTCTTCAGCGACGGGTGGAACATCTTCGACCTGTCGCTGGTGCTTGTGGGCTACATACCCGAAACGATGTTTGAGAACGCATCGGCCATGATGGCCCTGCGTGTGCTGCGTGTGTTCAGGGTGCTGCGCCTGCTGCGCGCGGCCAAGGAAATCAAGGTTATCATAAGCGTGCTGCTGAAGAGCACGAGCGCCATGTTCTACAATGTGGTGCTGTTCGGCATATTCATTTATCTGTTTTCGATTATCGGCGTAGGGCTGTTCCGGCTCCCCGACCCCGCCACTCTCGACGGCGAAGAAAAAGCGCGCTACGAAAAGCTGATGGAGATTGCGCCCCACTCGCCTGCAAATTCACCCGACCCGTTCGGCACGTTGGGCGAGGCCATGTTCACACTGTTTCGCGAACTTACGGGCGAGGACTGGACCGACCTCCGCTACAACCATATCACTGCATACGAGCTCGGGGTAATAAAAACCCCGCCTGTGGTAATAAACATGTTCCACATAGTGTGGTTCATAATAGCCGCTTTCATGCTGCTCAACCTTGTCACAGGCGCCATAATCAACAATTACCAGGCCGTAATGGACCGAAAAGACGAGGAAAGCCACAGCCCGGAATAGTCAGCGGCCTCAGGCATATCGACAATATAGCTGCAGCCACGGCAAAAGCGCCATGGCTGCAGTTTTTGATTCCGTGCCGCCGGAGCGACGCGTCAGTCGAGCGGCAGGAGCATGCCCGAGGCTATCTCGCGCGCTATGCCGGTGCCGAGAGAAGAGGCCACTATGGCGAGCGCGAAGGGCGTAGCTGTGGCCGGTCCGGCAGCCGTGATCACATCGTCGAGCGCCACCACTGCGGCGCCCTTCCTCACGCTGGCGCCACCGAGCACGAGCGCCTCCTCAAAGCCGGGATAGCCTGTGGCCTCCTTGCCCTGAAGCAGACCGAGCGGAGCGAGCACCACTGCGGGAGCGGCGCATATGGCGGCGACACCGCGGCGGTGGTGCTTGAGCAACTCGCACAAAGGAGCGTAGTCGGCCAGATTAGTACTTCCGGGCAGGCCGCCGGGGCATATCAGCCACTCGGCGTCGCTGAAATCCGTGTCGGCAAAGCGAACGTCGGCCGTCACCTCCACGCCGTGTGCGCCTCGCACGTTGTCGAGTGGAGTGATGCTTACCGTCTTCACCGGCATACCAGCGCGGCGGAGCACGTCGACTATGGTGATGGCTTCAATCTCTTCAAAGCCTTCGGCAAGGAAAATGTAGGATGTGCGCATAAGAGTTTTCATTATGGGTATTACATGGCAAATATACGCATTTTCGTGCAATATTGTTCACGCCGCTGCAATAAAAGCGGGAGCGCTCCCAAGGTAAGGTGCGCTCCCGCCAAGTATGCTTGTCGGAGATATATCAGACGAAATATGCGGCCAGCGGGCTTATCTCGCCCAGGTCGAAGATCCATGTGTAGACACAGCTGGCGATGCCGAGCAGCATCACGCCACCGACTGTGATCCACAGGCCCAGACGCTCGCTGATACTGCTGCGGAATGTGCCGACAACAGGCTCGTCGGCGCTGATGTACATGGCTTTCACCACGAGCAGGTAGTAGTAGAGCGAGATGATGGTGTTGATAAGAGCGATGAGCACCAGAACGTAGATGGCAACGCTGCCCTGATTGATAGCTCCCGTAAAGATGAAGAATTTCGAGAAGAAACCTGCAAAGGGAGGTATGCCGGCCAGGGAGAACATGGCGAGCATCATTGAGAACGCAAGACGCGGATTGGTCTTGGACAGGCCGCGGTAGTCGGTCATGTCCACCTTGCCGCTTGCGCGCTCGATGGCGCCGATAACGCCGAACGCAGCGAGGTTGCTGAAGATGTAGACCAGGATGTAGTACATCATGGCAGTAAGGCCCATGGTGTTGAACGCCTCGATACCGAGCATGATATAGCCTGCTTGCGAGATAGACGAGAACGCCAGGAAGCGCTTCATGTTGGTCTGACGGATGGCGAAGAGGTTGCCGACGGTGATGGTCAGGATAATGAGCGCGTAGAGCATCCACTCCCAGACATCGCTGTAGAGCGAGCCGAACACCTGCGCCAGAATCACGAGGAAGGAGAACGCTGCGGCGCCCTTGCTGATTACCGACAGATAGGATGTGACGGAGGTGGGGGCACCCTGATATACGTCGGCGGTCCAGAGGTGGAAGGGCACAAGCGAGAGTTTGAAGCCCATACCGGCTATCACGAACGCCACCGCGAGGGTAAGCATGAGCGAGTGTGTGCCGGCGCTGAGAGCGGCGTAAATGTTGCCGAAATAGAGCGAGCCGGCCAGGCCGTAAACGAAGCTGATGCCCATCATGAACACAGCCGAGGAGAACACGGCCGTGAGGATGTATTTCACGGCAGCCTCGTGGCTTTCGTAGTGGCGCTTGTCGAAGGCCACCATGGCTGCCAGCGGCAGCGAGGCGCACTCAAGGCCGATAACGAACAGCAGGAAGTGGCGGGCGGAAATCATCAGATACATGCCGAAGAGTGTCACCAGCAGCAGTTCGTAGAACTCGCCGCGGCGCACAGCCATGTGGTCGGAGCCCGACCATGAGATGCTCTGCAGAAGCACTATGACAGCGCCTATGTTGAGAATACTCTTGATGGCGCACACTACCGGCGAAGTGGCGTACATGCCGGCGAACGCTTCGGTGGATGTGGCCGTGCCGAGGCAGTGGGAGCAGAAGCCCGCAGCCGTGGCGAGCAGCAGAAGCACGGTGCTGACAACGGGCAGGGCCTTGCCTGCGCGCTGGGGCATGAAAGTATCGTAAAGGAATACGAGCAGGAACACGACCAGGAGGCCGATTTCCTGTTTCATAGCCAAAAACTGTGAATAGTCCATTGCGTGATTAGTCTGTTAATTCATGCCGAGCACCGCGAAAATGTCGGGGCTGAAGGTGAAACGTATCAGGTTGCTGAAGAAGTTGGGGAAGCAGCCGATGGCAGCCACACAGAGTATGAGCGTGACGGTGCTGAGGCGTTCCCACCATGTGGCGTCGGTGAGCTCGAGGTGGTGCTTGTCCTGCACGGGACCGAACAGCAGCTTGCCCACGACGCGGAGTATGTAGACCGCCGTAATCACAATCGAGCAGCAGGCCACGATGGTGAATGTGCGGTGGAACACGTCGGCATGCTGGAACGAGCCTACGAAGATGGTCATTTCAGCCACGAATCCCGAAAGACCGGGAAGGCCGAGCGATGCCATACCGGCAATCACGTAGCACACGGAGAGGTAAGGCATGATTTTCATCAGGCCGCCCATGGCACGTATGTCGCGTGTGTGCGTGCGTCCGTATATCATGCCTATGAGAGCAAAGAACAGAGCCGTCATAAGACCATGCGAGAGCATCTGCATGATGGCGCCTGTCATGGCTGTGGTGTTGAGCATGAGTATGGCGAACAGCACGAGGCCGCAGTGGCTCACGGAAGAATAGGCGTTGATATACTTGAGGTCGGTCTGCACGCATGCGCTGAACGCACCGTACACCACAGAAATGCCTGTGAGCACGAGGAATATCCATGCCAGCTCATTGGCGGCGTGGGGCATCAGGTAGATAGCCACACGGAAGCAACCGTAGCCGCCGAGCTTCATGAGCACGCCGGCGTGGAGCATCGACACCGCGGTGGGAGCGGACGCGTGACCGTCGGGGCTCCAGGTGTGGAAGGGGAACATGGCTCCAAGCACGCCGAAGCCTACAAACGTCATGGGGAAGAGGAAGCACTGCCAGCCGTGCGATATGGAATTGTTGCGCACGATTTCGAGTATGTTCCACGTAAGGGACTGGCCGGCGGGTGCCGAGTGGTAGTAAATACCTATCAGGCCAAGCATCAGGAAGGCCGAGCCGCCCATGAGCATGAGGGTGAGCTTCATGGCCGAATACTCCTTGCGTCCCGAACCCCATACGCCGATAAGGAGGTACATGGGTATGAGGGCCACCTCATAGAACATGAACATCGTGAAGAGGTCAATCGAGATGAAGAAGCCGAACACGCCCGTGCTCAGGAGTATGAGCCAAAGGAAGAAGGCTTTGGGCTGCGGGATGGTCCACGATGCGAACGAGCCGGCGAAGACTATAATTGCCGACAGCAGAATCATGGCCACGGAAATGCCGTCGACGCCGATTGCAAGATTGATGTGAAGCGGAGCAAACCAAGTCCAGCTGCCGGTGAAGAGCATCGGATCAGTGTTGCCTGCGGCGCGGATGGCCAAATAGTCGACCAGAAGCTTTACGCTGAGGCCTACCAGGGCTATGGAACCCGCTACGGCCACTGCGCGTATCTGCTTGATGTCGCGGCAGAGGGCGAGCCCTGCGAGCATGAGCAGGGGAATCACCACAAACCAGATTAATATATTGCTAAACATTGTGTACTACTATATTTGTTTGTGGATTGGTTTAGAGCAGGCAGAGCATCGTTATGCCGCCGAGTGCCAGGGCGCCCAGCAGATACCACCATACGTAGAGCTGAACCTGTCCGCTCTGGAGGGGCTTGATAGCGCGCGATGCCTTGTTTGTGATTGTCGCGAACGCGTCCATGGTGCCGTCGATGATATGGCGGTCGAACCATGCTATGGGGCGGCAGATGCCGTCGAATATGATGCGATGCGTGATGAACATGTACAGTTCGTCCCAATAGAAGCGATGGTGGGCCCATTTCCAAAGACCGGGCATGGCTGCACGCATCTTTTCGGGAAGCGGGTTTTCCTTGCGGTACATCACCGTGGCGATAGCGATGGCCACGACTGCCACGAAGAGGCTGACAGCGGCTACCGACCAGTCGAAATGCGCCATGAAATCGTAGCTCTTGCCGTTCCATGTGACGAACTTGCCGAAGGGTATGAAGCCGGCCACAAGGCTGATGGCCGCAAGGATAATCAGCGGCAGGCTCATGGTCCAGGGCTGATCGTGCGGGGCGTGGTGGCCTTCGTGCACCTTGTGTTCCTTCCACCAGAAAATGAGGTAGTAGAGTCGGAACATATAGAACGCGGTAAGACCGGCCACAAGCGACATCCACACGTATATCACCGTGCTGTTGCCGAGGCAGCTGCTGAGGATCTCGTCCTTAGAGAAGAAACCCGAGAAGGGTATGATGCCCGCGATGGCCAGGCAGCCGATGAGGAACGTCCAGTGGGTTATGGGCATGTATTTGCGCAGGCCGTGCATTTCGGTGTAGTCGTTGGAGCCGATGGCGTGGATGAGAGCGCCGGCGCCGAGGAAGAGCAGAGCCTTGAACATGGCATGCGTGAAGAGGTGGAACATGGAGGCCATGTAGCCGAGGCCCTCGTGCATCTCGGGACGTGCCACACCGAGCGACACCATCATGAACGCAATCTGCGAGATGGTGGAGAACGCGAGCACACGCTTGATGTCAATCTGCGTGCACGCCACAATGGCCGCATAAAGGGCTGTGAGCGCACCGACCCATGTGACAAATTCCAGGGCCGAAACCTCCATCAGATAGAGCGGGAACAGACGTGCCACAAGGTAGACACCGGCCACAACCATGGTGGCGGCGTGGATGAGTGCCGACACGGGCGTGGGGCCTTCCATAGCGTCAGGCAGCCATATGTGGAGGGGAAGCATGGCCGATTTGCCCATGCCGCCCATAAAGATGAGCACCAGAGCCCATGTGAGCACCGACGCGCCCATGAACACCGGGGTGGCGCTGCTCTCGAACACGCTCTTCACACCGGCGGCGGTGGATTCGCTGATCTGGAATACGCCGGCGAGGCCCTCGACGGGAGCCGATGTGAGCTCCGTGAAGTTGAACGTGCCGGTGTAGTACGACAGGATGAGTATGCCGATAAGGAAGCCGAGGTCGGCGAATCGGGTCACGATAAATGCTTTCTTCGAGGCCGACACTGCCGAGGGTTTCACATAGTAGAAACCTATGAGCAGATAGGACGACGCACCCACAAGCTCCCAGAAGATGTACATCTGGAAAATGTTGGTGGCCACGACCAGGCCGAGCATCGAGAAGCTGAAGAGCGACAGGAACGCGTAGAAGCGCTGAAAACCGTGCTCGTAGACGCCGTGATGGTCGCGCATATAGCCCATGCTGTACAGATGCACCATGAACGATATCGTGGTGATAACCACAAGCATCATGGCCGAGATGGGGTCGAGCAGGAAGCCGAGCCTGATTACGAGATTGTCGGTAAACGCGAGCCAGGTCTGATTGAAAATGAGTGCCTGGAGGCGATTGCCTGCGGCGTCGACGAATTCAGGACTGCCGCTGAAGAAATAGGTGAATGCCGTGTAGTATGCAAGTACGAGGGTGGTGCCCATGCCGAGGCATCCGAGCGTACCGGCCAGTTTATGGCTCATCTTGCAGCCGGCAAGACCCAGCACAAGGAACATCCCCAGGGGGATGGCCAGAATGAGTATAGGTAGTGTTGCGTCCATCGGGCTTAATATTTCAGTTTGTTAAGGTCGCGCACGTCGATATTCTTGGCCGAGCGATAGAGGTTGATTATAATCGCGATGGCAAGAGCCGTTTCGGCGGCGGCGATGGCTATGGCGAAGAGTGTGAAGAACATACCTTCCATGGCATCGGGCCAAAGATAACGGTTGAAGACGGCGAAATTGATATCTACCGCATTGAGCATGAGCTCAAGCGAAATGAGGATGGCAATCATGTTGCGGCGGGTGATAAAGCCGTACACACCGCAGCAGAACATAATCAGTGCCGGAACGAGGAGCATTATTGCTTTGATTTCCATAGGGCGATTAACGTTTGCGGGCGATGACTACGCCACCGATTATACATGCGAGCAACAGCACACTGATGGCCTCGAACGGCAGCAGATAGCCACCCTCGGAGGTGCTCATCATGGATTCGCCGATCTGTTGCATCGTGGGTGTTTCAAGTGCGGGTTTGGCGACAAACAGGGCGCAGCGGCTGACAAGTGCATAGCCGGCCACGAGCAGCATGGCCACGGAGGCCACGGCGCCAAGCACGCGCGATTTAGAGGCAAGAGGCTCCGAATTGCGGCCGGGATGCGTCGTGAGCAGGATACTGAACACGAACAGCACCACTATGCCACCTGCGTACACCGCAATCTGCACCGCACCGAGAAACTCGTAGTCGAGCATGAAATATACACATGCGGCGGCAAACAGGGTGAACAGCAGATAGGTGGCCGCGCGCAGTATCTTGCGCGTGGTCACGGCCAGCACGGAGAACACTACCATGGCCAAAGCGACGATAGTGTAGAGAATAATACTTCCTACTGATTCCATATAGCTGATTGATTTTTATTTTTCGGTGTTGGTGGGCGCATCGGCCGGAGCTGCACCTTCGGCGGCTTTTGCTGCTGCCTCGCGCGCGGCCTTGGCTTTGGCGGCGGCTGCCTTAGCGGCCTCGATTTTGGCCTGACGGGCTGCTTCTGCAGCAGCTATCTGCTCGGGGGTGGGAGCAGGCTCTTCTTTTTCGGGAAGATAATTGAGCTGCTTCACGAGCTTATCACGTGTGAACACTGCCTGCTCGAAATCGTTGCTGAATTCGAGAGCGTTTGTCGGACAGGTGGTGGCACAGAGTGAGCAGAACATGCAGCTGCCGAGGTCGTAGAGATATCGGTCGAGCTTTTTCTTTTTGCCGGTGAGCGTGTCCACCATCCGGGTTTCAAGTTTGATGGTTCCGTTCGGACAGTTGCGCTCGCATGTGCCGCAGGCTATGCATTTGTGGTTGCCCTCGGCGTCGTAGATGAGCCGCAGCTCGGCGCGAAAACGCGGAGCGGCCGGCGAGTCAAGACGGTTGTCGGGGTATTCCTCCGTGATTTTGCGGGTGACAAGCTCCTTGCCGGTCACCTGCATGCCTTTGATAAGGCTGGCGATACCCGTGCCTAAAGATGAAAAGTAATCTTTTACGCTACCCATTGAGTATGCTATGGTTTAGTTACTGATTTACACTGTGTTCATATATCGTCTGCGCCGGTCAGTCGCGCACCTGTCCGCCCACTATGTCAAGCAGTTCGGTGGTGATGCTTTGCTGACGCAGTTTGTTGTATTCGAGTTGCAGCTGTTCGAGCAGTTTGCGCGCGTTGTCGGTGGCGGCCTGCATGGCCATTACACGCGCGGCCTGTTCCGACGCCCTGTTTTCAGCGAACGCCTCCTGCAGTGTGGCAAGCAGATGCATCGGCAGCAGAGTGCTGAATATTGATGCGGCATCGGGCTCGTAGATGTATGGCTTAAGAGCGGTCTGCGCATCGGTATCGCCCGGGGCAAGCGCCGAGGTGTCGACCGGCAGCAGCCGGTCTGTGACGGCACGCTGGCGTCCGGCGCTGTGATAGTGCATATAGGCCAGTTCGAGGCTGTCGATCTCGCCTGCGAGGAAGCGCTGTATGAGCCCCTCGAGCATGGCTTTGATTTCGGGGCCGTCGGTACGGCTGTCGACGCCCTCCGCGGCGCGTATCTCAAGGCCTTCCACTCCCGACAGGCGCTGCGCCGCCTTGAGCATTTTCGCTCCCACGCAATGCAGCTCAACGCGCAGGCTCTCGCCCGCGTTGCCCGTGGCGCGCGCCTCGGCTATATAAGCATCGATGAACTTGGCAAGATTGGAATTATAGGCACCACAGAGTCCGTCGTCGCTGCCGAAGGCCACGATGGCAAGGCGCCGTACTTCGCGCACGTCCATCAGCGGCGACGCGAATTCGGCGTCGGAAGCAAGGAGGTTGGCCATGATTCCCCGGATGCTCTCGCGGAAAGGCGTCAGCTTGCGCAACGCCTGCTCGGCCTTGCGCATTTTTGCGGAGGAAATCATCTTCATGGCACCGGTGATTTTTTCCGTGGATGCCACGGAGCCGATGCGTCCTTTTAATTCTCTTAGTGTTGCCATTGCTTGGTGTTTGCGATGCTTGTCAGCGGTGCGCTGCGTGTCAGAACTGTCCTGCTACCTCTTTTGCAGCTTCTACAAGCGCTGCGGTGACTTCGTCGGTCAGACGGCCGGCGCGAATCTCGTCAAGCACAGCTTCGTGTCGAGCGTGCATGAGCTGCAGGAACTGTTTTTCGAATTCGGCCACTTTCTCCAGCGGAACGCTCTCGAGCAGACCGTTCACGCCGCAATAAATCACGGCCACCTCGTCCTCCACCGCCATAGGGTGGTACTGAGGCTGTATCAGCAGGCGCTCGTTCTTGCGGCCCTTGTCAATGACTCTTGCGGTCACGGGGTCGATGTCGCCGCCGAATTTGGTGAACGACTCGAGCTCGCGGAACTGGGCCTGGTCGATTTTCAGCGTGCCTGCCACTTTTTTCATTGATTTGATCTGCGCGTTGCCGCCCACACGGCTCACGGAGATACCCACGTTGATGGCCGGACGGATACCGCGGTTGAACAGAGCGGTTTCAAGGAATATCTGGCCGTCGGTGATAGAAATCACGTTGGTGGGAATGTAGGCCGAAACGTCGCCGGCCTGAGTTTCAATGATAGGAAGGGCTGTGAGCGAGCCGCCGCCTTTCACTTTGTCTTTCAGCACGGCCGGAAGGTCGTTCATGCGCGATGCCACCTCCTGGTTGTCAATGATTTTGGCTGCGCGTTCGAGCAGACGGGAGTGCAGATAGAAGATGTCGCCGGGATATGCCTCGCGGCCAGAAGGACGCTTCAGCACAAGCGAAATCTCGCGGTATGCCACGGCCTGCTTCGAAAGGTCGTCGTAGACGATGAGTGCGTCGCGGCCCGTGTCGCGGATATATTCACCTATAGCTACGCCTGCGAAGGGAGCGAAATAGCGCATGCTGGCCGACTCCGACGCCGTGGCGGCAACCACTACGGTGTAGTCGAGAGCGCCGTTGCGGCGCAGTGTGTCGACGATGGCGGCTACGCTCGACGCTTTTTGTCCGATGGCCACGTAGATACAGTAGACGGGCTTGCCGGCCTCGTAGTTCTGACGCTGGTTGATGATTGTGTCGATAGCGATGGCCGTTTTGCCTATCTGTCGGTCGCCGATGATAAGCTCGCGCTGTCCGCGGCCAATGGGCACCATGGCGTCGATGGCCTTCAGACCGGTCTGAAGGGGCTGCTTCACCGGCTGACGGTAAATGACACCGGGAGCCTTGCGCTCAAGCGGCATGAGCAGGCGCTCGCCTGCGATGGGGCCGCGGCCGTCGATCGGCTCGCCCAGCACATTGACTACGCGTCCGAAGAGTCCTTCTCCCACGGGGATGGAAGCAATCTCGCCTGTGCGCTTCACCTTCATGCCTTCGGTGATGGCGTTGACATTGTTGAGCAGAATGACGCCGACGTTGCTTTCCTCAAGGTTGAGAGCCACGCCCATAGCGCCGTTTTCGAACTCTACGAGCTCGTTGGCACACACCTTGTCGAGGCCATAGACATGTGCTACGCCGTCGCCCACTTCGAGCACCGTGCCGGTTTCTTCGAAGCTGACCTTGGCGTTGACGCTTTCGAGTTGTTGTTTGAGAACTTCCGAAATCTCGCTTGGATTAATCATTGTATGGATGAGAGTGCTGGGGAGGTGTTACTGTTTCTTTAAGATATTGAGGCGGAGATTGTCGAGGCGGGCACGCACCGATGCGTCGAGGCGCTCGCTGGCGATGTCGATGGCGAATCCTCCGATGAGAGCGGGGTCAACGCGTTCTTCATACTCCATTGTTGCATCCGGGCCGATGTGGCTCTGGATGAGTGCGCGCATGCGCTTGCTCTCGTCGGCGCCGAGCGGCGCTGCCGAGGTGACGCGAACGGGGTAGATGCCACGCTGCGCACGATAGCAGTCGATGTAGGCACGGGCTATGTCGGCGGCCATGCCTGTACGATGGTTTTCGACAAGTACGCGCATCCAGTCGGCAAAGGTGGAGCCGGATGCAGCTTGGGCCGGGAGGCCGGCGGCAGTTTCGAGCAGGCGGCGCTTGTCGGCGTCGCCCACATACGGGTTGGCCAGCGTGTGCGCAAGCTCGGGATGCGACACTGCGGCATCGGCGAGCGCGCGCATGCTGTCGTAGAGCATCTCTGCCTGGCCTCGTTCAGAGGCCACCTCGTACAAAGCCTTGGCGTAGCGGCGGGGTATCAGACCTTCGTTCATGTCAGATGTTGTGGCGCTTTAGTTTTGCGTTTCAATCTCGTTCAGCAGCTTGTCGACGAGCTGTCGCTGCTCTTTGTCGGCTGCCAGGTTCTGCTGCACCACCTTTTGGGCGATGTCGAGCGCTATGGCACCGACGCTGGCACGCAGCTGCTCTTCGGCCTGCTTCTGCTGCTGCGCGATAGACACCTTGGCGGCGTCCATCACTTTCTGAGCCTCGGACTGCGCGGCAGCGCGCGCTTCCTCGACCAGACGCGACTTCATCTTGTCGGCCTCACGCAGCATGTCGGCTTGCTGCCGCTGCGCCTGGCGGATAAGGTCGTCGGCCGTGGAGCGTGCATTGTCGAGCTGGGCCTTGGCCTCCTGCGCATACTCAACGCCTTTGTCTATAAGGTCTGCCCGGCTGTCGACGCTTTTGAGGATGACGGGCCAGGCGAACTTCCACAGAATCAGGAAGAGCATGCCGAAAGCGACGAACATCCAAAATACAAGGCCAAAGTCAGGCGTGAATAGTTCCATTCGTAGCGATGGGGGTATAAACGATTAGACGAAGAGGGCGAGAACGCACACGATAACGCCGAACAGAGCCACACCTTCCACGAGGGCGGCGATAACGATCATGTTGCTTCGGATGTCGCCGGCGGCCTCGGGCTGACGTGCGATTGCTTCCATGGCGGCAGCGCCGATTTTACCGATACCGATACCGGCTGCGATGGCGGCGATACCTGCGCCGATGGTGGCGCCGAGAGCTGCGAGAGCTTCTACTGCTAAAAGACCGAACATAGTTTTGTAGTTTTAAGTGGGTTTATGTTTTGTTTATTTATTTCTGTTTTGATGTAAATCAGTGCGCGGCGGCTTCGTGCGATGCTTCGCCGTGGTGCTCCTCGTTGGACAGCCCGATGAATATGGTGCTGAGCATTGTGAACACATAGGCCTGGATGAAACTTACCAGCACGTCGATAAGCAGCATGAACACGCTGAACACCATCGACACCGCCGTGGCGACGCCTCCGGCCGCAGCGCTCACAGCCGCGAATATGAATATGAGCAATGTGAGCACAATCACTATCATGTGGCCACCCATCATGTTGGCAAACAGACGCACAGTCAGGGCGGCGGGCTTCGTGAACATGCCGAAGATTTCAATCATGGGCATGATGGGAAGCGGAAACTTGAGCCACAGAGGCACATCGGGCCAGAATATCTCTTTCCAGTAATGGCGGTTGCCTGAGATATTGGTGACCAGGAACGTCAGGAGCGCAAGCACGAGAGTGATGGCTATATTGCCCGTGAGGTTGGCACCGCCGGGAAAGACGACTATCAGGCCGAGAAGGTTCATGAAGAAGATGAAGAAGAATACCGTGAGCAGATACGGCGCGAAGCGTCGCGCCTTGCTGCCCAGTGTGCTCTTGATCACCGACACGTATATGAAATCCACCAGCAGCTCCAAAAAGCCGAGTCCCTTGCGCGGCGCCTTGAATCCGTTGCGGCGATACCAGCGGGCGAGCCAAAGCATCAGACCGGCCACAAGCACTACGGAAATGAACAGCGCGCACACGTTTTTCGTGATTGAGAAATCCCACGGACGCGTTTCTTTGCCGTCGGGTCCGATTTCCACGATTTTACCACGGTACTCGCTGTCCTTGCCGCCGAGGCGGAAGCTCACATCGCCGTCGCGGTATGTTTCGCCGCCGGTGATGCGCGCCGAGGAGAACACGTGCAGTCCGCCGGTGCCCCACACTATGCAGGGCAGCGGCAGGCGGTGATGGTGGTCAAACGGCACCTCCCATCCGTAGCCGTCGCCAAGGTGCTCGAATATGATTTCCTTGGGGTTTATGGCAGACGCCTCGCCGTGCTGCCCTTCATGCGCTTCGGCGGAATATGCCGGCATGGTTGCGACAGCGAAGATGGCTGCGAATATGATAAACAATCGCTTCATTGCAAAGACGCGGATGGGATTAATATACACAGACATTGATTACGTTGTTGTCCACATCGGCCACACCTCCCGTGATGGCACGGGTGTGCTCGCTGCCGTCGGGCGTGCGGTAGGCTACCGTGCCGGCCGACAGTATGGCCACAAGCGACGCGTGGTTGCGCAACACTGTGAAGGCGCCCTGCTGGCCGGGCAGCGTGGCTGAACTTACTTCGCCCTCGAATATCACTTCGGCCGCCGATATGACTTTCAGTATCATGACTGTGTGCTGTTGGATTTATAGGATTATTTCACTTCGTCGAGCAGTTTGCGGCCCTTCTGTATGGCTTCGTCGATGGTGCCGACGTTGAGGAACGCCTGCTCGGGATACTCGTCCATCTCGCCGTTCAGAATCATCTTGAAGCCGCGTATGGTTTCGCTCAGCGGCACCATCACGCCGGGCAGGCCGGTGAACTGTTCGGCCACATGGAAGGGCTGCGAGAGGAAGCGCTGTGCGCGGCGTGCGCGTGACACCACGAGCTTGTCGGCGTCGGAGAGTTCGTCCACGCCGAGAATCGCAATGATGTCCTGCAGCTCATTGTATTTCTGCAGCAGCTGCTTGACGGCCTGCGCCGTGTTGTAGTGGTCCTCGCCTATGATATTGGGGTCGAGAATTCGCGATGTGGACTCGAGAGGATCAACGGCGGGATATATGCCGAGCTCAGCGATTTTACGCGACAGCACCGTAGTTGCGTCCAGGAAGCTGAACGTGGTGGCAGGTGCCGGGTCGGTAAGGTCGTCAGCGGGCACGTAGATGGCCTGCACGGACGTGATTGAGCCGTTTTTCGTCGATGTGATACGCTCTTGCAGCGCACCCATTTCAGAGGCGAGTGTGGGCTGATATCCCACGGCCGAAGGCATGCGGCCGAGAAGGGCCGACACCTCGGAACCTGCCTGCGTGAAGCGGAATATATTGTCGATAAACAGCAGCACGTCCTTGCCGCCGGCGCCCTGGTCGCGGAACTGCTCTGCGACAGTAAGGCCGCTGAGCGCCACGCGAAGACGCGCGCCCGGGGGCTCGTTCATTTGTCCGAACACCAGCGTGGCCTGCGAGTCCTTGAGATGGTCCACATCCACATCGGCCAGATTCCACTGGTCTTTTTCCATGCCCTCCTCAAATTTCTTGCCATAGCGTATGACGCCGCTCTCGATCATTTCTCGGAGCAGGTCGTTGCCCTCGCGGGTACGTTCGCCCACGCCGGTGAACACAGAGAAGCCGTCATGGCCCTTGGCGATATTGTTGATGAGCTCCATGATGAGCACCGTCTTGCCGACACCGGCACCGCCGAACAGACCGATTTTGCCACCCTTGCTGTAAGGCTCGAGAAGGTCGATGACCTTGATGCCGGTGGTCAGAATTTCGGTACCGATTGTAAGGTCGTCGAACTCAGGTGCCGGCTGGTGTATGGGTCGTGCGTCGCTGTCGCTCAGGGCCGGCAGGTTGTCGATAGCCTGGCCGAGCACATTGAGGAGGCGGCCCTTGATCTGGTCGCCTGTAGGCACGGCGATGGGATGGCCCATGCTGACTACGTCCATACCGCGGCGCAGGCCGTCGGTACTTTCCATGGCCAGGCAGCGCACCGTGTTTTCGCCGACGTGCTGCTCCACCTCGAGGGTGATCACAGTGCCGTCGGGCCTGTCGATTTTCAGAGCCGTGTAGATGGGCGGCAGATTGCTCTCCGCACCTTCGAACACCACGTCGACTACTGGGCCGATGACTTGCGCGGTTTTACCGATTAATTCGCTCATTGGGGTTTATTTGGGAAGGGATTGATGTACTTGATAGTTAGAAATGCCAGCCAAAGACTATAACGCATGTCATAAGCACAAGGTTGAAAAGACCTATGGGTAAAAGGTATTTCCATTCCATGGCGAGCACCTGGTCGATACGCAGACGGGGGAAAGTCCACTTGAACCATATGATGATGCCGCTGAGCGCTATAGCCTTGCCGATGAACCACACCACGGAGGGTATGAAATCCATTATATGATTGAACGCGGTCCATCCGGGAATGTGCAGGGGCATCCAGCCGCCGAAGAAGAGCAGCGAGGCCACACCTGCCACGATGAACAGGTTGAGATATTCGGCCAGATAGAAGAATCCGAAATGTATGCCGGAGTACTCCGTGTGATAGCCTGCCGTGAGCTCGCTTTCAGCCTCGGGAAGGTCGAACGGGCCACGGTTGGTTTCGGCCGTACCGGCAATCATATAGATGACGAACGCGATAATGGCGGGCACATGGCCTTTGAAGATGAACCAGCAGTCCTGCTGTTCGGCCACTATCTCGCCCACGTTCATGGTGCCGGCGAAGCAGACCATGGTGATGACGCTGAGGCCGATCGACAGCTCGTAGCTGACCATCTGCGCGCCGGAGCGCATGGCACCTATGAGTGTGAACTTGTTGTTCGACGACCATCCGGCGAGCAGGATACCGAGCACACCGATGCTCGAAACCGCAAGCAGGAAGAATATGCCGATATTGAAATCGATTATCTGCAGCCCGTTGCCCCAGGGAAGCACAGCGAAGGCGAGCATGGAGGCGAGTATCACGAGATACGGAGCAAGCGCAAAAAGGAACTTGTCGACATGATTGAGCGAAATCAGCTCCTTGATGAGAATCTTGAACATATCGGCAAAGCTCTGCAGCAGTCCCCAGGGACCTACGCGGTTGGGGCCCAGGCGGCACTGGATGGCCGCGCAGAATTTACGTTCGTAGTATATGTAGAAAAGAGCCAGGAGCGAATAGGCAAGCAGAAGGCCCACGCCTATCAGCACACACTCCACCGTGACTGTGAGCCACGCGGGCATAAAGCCCGAGAGAAAGGAGTGGATGGCATCGGTGATTACCGACAGATCGTACATGATGCGTTGTGTATAATTGGTTTATTACTTTTTGAATTAACGGTCCATGTCGGGCACGATATAGTCGAGCGAGCCACCGATGGTGATAAGGTCGGCAATTTTCTCGCCACGGGTGAGGTGGTCGACGACACCTGCCGCAGGCATCGAGGGTGTGGCATACTTGAGGCGGGCGGGCTTGGTGCCACCGTCGCTTTCGAGGTGTATGCCGAACACACCGCGGCAGCCTTCCACTATCTGGAACCACTGGCCGGCGGGCAGTTTCAGCACCTTGGGCACTTTGGCCTGGATGTCGCCCTCGGGTATATTGTCGACGAGCTGCTCGAGTATGCGGGCGCTCTGCTCTATTTCGGCAAGGCGCACCTTGAAACGCGCCATGGAGTCGCCTTCGGTGAGCACCACCTCGTCGAAATCGAGATCGGAGTAGATGCTGTACGGACGCCATTTGCGCACGTCGCAGGCCCAGCCGGAAGCACGGCCGCTGGGGCCGGTGACACCGTAGCTAATGGCGTCTTCACGCGACAGAACGCCGACGCCTTCCATGCGGTTGCGGGCTATCACATTGCCCACGAACACCTTTTTGTATTCCTTGATATTGGCGGGCAGCACTTTCAGCAGCGCCTTGACATCGTTTTGGAAATTGGCGTCGAGATCCTGCATCACACCGCCGATGCAATCGTAGTTGAAGCTCATGCGGGCTCCGCAGGTGCGCTCGAGGATGTCGAGAATCTGCTCGCGCACGCGGAGCGTGTAGAACAGCATCGACGTGGCACCGAGGTCCATGCAGAAGGTGCCCATGAAGAGGCAGTGCGAGGCGATGCGCGACAGCTCGTCCATCATCACTCGTATCACCTGCGCGCGGCGGGGCACTTCGATGCCGGCGGCACGTTCGTAGACCATGCAGACGCCGTGATGGTAGTTCAGAGCCGAGAAATAGTCCATACGGTCGAGGAACGGGAGCGACTGCGCGTAGGTCTGCTGCTCGTTGAGCTTTTCGATACCGCGGTGTATGTAGCCCATGTAGACGTCGATTTTCTTGATGGTTTCGCCATCAACAGCCGTACGGAAACGCAACACACCGTGTGTGGCGGGGTGCTGCGGGCCGATATTGACCACAAAATCGTCCGGGGCGAACACCTCTACCTGCTCCGACACGAGATTGCCTTCGGCGTCCTTGGTCCACTTGGTGGTGAAATCGCTCTGGCGCTCATTGTCGCGGGGCACGGGGTTGATATTGGGAGATGCGTCGTAGTCCTTGCGCAGGGGGTAGCCTTTCCAGTCTATGCTGAGGAAAAGGCGACGCATGTCGGGATTGTTCAGGAATATTATGCCGAAGAAATCGTAGACTTCGCGCTCGTACAGACCGGCTACAGCCCATATGTCGCTCACGGAGTGGAGCACGGGACGCTCGCGGTCGCCGGTGGCGAGCACCGTCACGCCCAGGTTGGTATTGTGGCGCGTCGACATCATGTAGTAAACGCAGCCCATGGATTCCACATGGTCGAAGCCTGCTATAGTCACGAGATAGTCCATCTCGAGATTGGCGTCGTGGCGCAACGCCTTGGCCAGCTCATGCCAATGAGCGTCGTCGACGGATATCATCGGCGCGCCGTCCACCTCGGCGACAGTGGCCGCGGGGCAGATTTTGGCAATTATTTCATTAAGAGTTGCCATATATTATATTATTGTATATCTATTGAAGACGTGATGTGTTGGATACTCTCGCGCTTATTGCTTGTCGGTCACAGGGGCTTCGGGTGCCGAGGTGTTGAACTCGGCGCTATCGTTCACTCCTTCCACGGGATGCTCACGCAGGAACTCCTGCTGCTTCTGCTGCCTGTTGACACCGCCGAAGAAACGCTCCACCTTCACTTTGCGCGAAAGCTGCATGATGGAATAAATCATGGCTTCGGGGCGGGGCGGACAGCCGGGCAGGAACACGTCGACCGGGATAATCTGGTCAACGCCCTTGACCACATGATAGCTGTCGCGGAACGGACCGCCGCTGATGGCGCACGCGCCGGTGGCAATCACATATTTCGGTTCGGCCATCTGGTCGTACAGACGACGCAGCACAGGCGCCATACGGTGCACGATGGTGCCGGCCACCATTATAAAGTCGGCCTGACGGGGCGACGAACGCGCCACTTCCCATCCGAAACGCGCCATATCGTAGCGCGCAGCGCCAAGGCTCACGAATTCGATGCCGCAGCAGCTTGTAGCGAAGGTCAGAGGCCACAGCGAGTTGGAGCGGCCCCAGTTGATAAGCTTGTCGAGAGAGCCGACCACGACATTGGTGCCGTTTTCCTGCAGCTCTTTTACGAGAGATTCAATATATTCGTTGTCTTTGAACGCCTCATAGGGCATTCCCTGTGCGGTTACTTCCATTCCAACGCTCCTTTCCGCCAGGCATAAACAAGGCCCAGCACTAACACTCCGAAAAACACTGCGATGCTCACAAGGCCGCCGACGCCCATCTCGCGGACACGTACTGCCCAGGGGAAGAGGAACACCGTTTCGACGTCGAACATCAGAAACAGAATTGCGAACAGGTAATAGCCCACCTTAAACTGAGCCATGCTTTCGCCTCGCGTGGGGATACCGCACTCGTAGGCTTCGCCCTTCTGCGCGTTGAACGATTTAGGCGAAATCAGGCCGGCGAGCCAGAGGGCAAGCGCCACAAGGCCGATGCCGGTAAGGGCTGCCGTAATGGCCAGCAGGCCATTGTTGGAGATTCCGAAAATGTCTAATGCGATCATATCGTAATTTAAATTTATTTTCACTCAAAAAAAGCCACAAGGGCCGCCGCAGACGGCTGCGCATCAGCAACCACCCTATCAATCAGCGACATATGCTTGCGTCGAAGTGTTTTCAAGGCACTTGGGCATTATTTTTCCGTGCAAATTTAGCAAATAATCCTTACATAACTGCCCAACTTTCGTGTTTAATTTTCATTTTTACGCATAAAAAGACAAGAAAACGACATAAAAAAGATAGCCTGCAGCAAAAGCTACAAGCTATTTGGTCATAGTCGGGGTGACAGGATTCGAACCTGCGACCACCTGGTCCCAAACCAGGTGCGCTACCGGACTGCGCTACGCCCCGGACTTTGCGGCAACAAAATTACAACTTTTTTTTTATTCAGACAAATTCTGTGTATTTTTGCGCCCCGAACGAACACGCCCGCGGCAACGCGCGTTTTCCAAATATGCAGACATCTCTATTTCTATGCAAAAAAACCTTTTCATACATTCCCTGATTATGAAAAAAACAGCGATAACATGCATACTGGGCGCTCTGGCGCTATCCTTTCTTGCCCCCTCGTGCTCCGACACAGGAGCCGAACACCTTTCCGCATCGTTTGAGGCCGCTACGGCCTCGGCAAAGTACCGCCTGCAGAACTCGGCCCGGGAATACGGCACCGAAGAAGACATCCTGTACTCCGAATCCATCAACGTGCTGATGCCCGTGAAGCTGTTCGGCGCCGACGTGAAAGGGCTGCGCGACAGCATAGTCAAACTCGCGTTCGACACCGCGGGGTGCAGCCTGCCCGACGCCATAGACGCCTACGTGGCCCGGACGGTATCGCAATATGGCTACAAAGTGTGCGACGCCGACTCACTGCCCACCGACGGCACCTCGCCCGACGGCTTCACCAACATAACGGGAGCCGTGGTGAATCTCACGCCTGAGATACTTGTGTACTGCGTCACCACCGACGAATACCGCCCGCGTGCCGCCCACGGCCTCAGCACCAACTACTATCTGAATTTCGACATCAATGGCTCGCGCGTGCTCACTTTTGCCGAGATATTCGACTCTGCCAAAACCGATTCGCTGGCCGCCGCGATTCAGACACAGGCCGACGCCCTCGAACAGGTGCTCGGCCCCACCACCATAACAGCTCTTCCGGCCGGCAACAATTTCATGCTCTCCCCCTCGGGCGAGATAGTGTTCGTGTACCAGCCCTACGAGGTGGCCAGTTTCGCGCAGGGAGCTATACGCGTATCGTTTTATCCCTACGAGCTCTCGCAGTTCATGACCCCGGCGGGAGCGGAATTCTTCAACGTGTCGGATTTGACACAGCAATGACCGCATTAAGATTTTTTAACGCTGCGTGTTGTCACTTTTGGCAACACGCAGCGTCAAATATATCAAAATAATATCCAAACATCATACACATTACAAACGCAATGAAAAGAATCTTCAAAAGCTGTCTGTTTCTGTTCGGCCTGCTGAGCGGAAGCACTGCAGCTGCACAGATGCCCGAATTGCCGCAAATGCCTGTTGACTCCGCAGTAGTCACCGGCCGCCTCGACAACGGACTCACCTACTACATCCGCCACAACGAAACGCCCAAAGGCCAGGCCGATTTCTACATAGCCCAGAAAGTGGGTTCCGTGCTTGAGGAAGACAACCAGCGCGGCCTCGCACACTTTCTTGAACACATGTGCTTCAACGGCACCGAGAATTTCCCTGGCAACACACTCATCGACTGGCTCGAAAGCGTAGGCGTGAAATTCGGCTACAACCTCAACGCCTACACCTCTGTCGACGAAACCGTCTACAACATCTCCAGCGTGCCCGTGGCCCGCGAAAGCGTGCAGGACAGCTGTCTTCTCATTCTCCACGACTGGGCCAACGCCCTTCTCCTCGACACCGAAGAAATAAACAAGGAGCGCGGTGTGATACACGAAGAGTGGCGCCGCTCCAACGTAGGCCAGATGCGTATCCTCGAGCAGCTGCTGCCCACGATATTCCCCGACAACCGCTACGGCCACCGTCTGCCCATCGGCATCATGGAGGTGGTCGACAACTTTGACCCGCAGGTTCTGCGCGACTACTACCACAAATGGTATCGTCCCGACCAGCAGGGCATAATCGTGGTGGGCGACATCAACCCCGTGCGCATCGAAGCTAAAATCAAAGAGATGTTCTCCGGCATCAAGATGCCCGAAAACGCTGCCGAGCGCGTATATTTCGACGTGCCCGACAACGAAGGCACCATCTACGCCATCGGCAAGGACAAAGAACAGCCCGCCGGTGTGTTCCTGATGTTCTTCAAAGGCGACAAGCTGCCTAAGGAAATGCGCAACACTCCCATGTACTACCAGATGCACTACATGACGGAGCTCATCTCCTCGATGCTCAACAACCGCTTGGACGAGGTTTCCAACAAGCCCGACGCGCAGTTTGCCGGCGCAGGCAGCTACTATGGCGACTTCTTCATCTCCAAGACCAAGGATGCCTTCACCGTGCAGGGCATGCCTAAAGGCAACGACATCCTGCCCGCCATCGAGCAGGTGTACCGCGAGCTGCTGCGCGCACAGCGCGGAGGCTTCACCCCCGGCGAGTACGACCGCGCGAAGGCCGAGTTCATCTCCGCACTCGAGAAGCAGCACAACAACCGCAACAACACCGAAAACGACACCTACTCCAAGGAAATCGTACGCCACTTCGTCGACGGCGAGCCCATGCCCGGCATTGACACCGATTTCCAGATCTACAGCCAGCTTGCCGCAATGATTCCCGTAGAGATCATCAATCAGCTTCTGCCGGAACTCATCACCAACGACAACCGCGTGCTGGTGGGTCTGCTGCCTGACAACGAGAATTTCCGAGTGCCCACCGAAGAAGAGGTGGCTGCCGTGATAGCCAAGGTGGACGCCGAAGAAATCGAACCCTACCGCGACGAAATGAAGAGCGAGCCCCTCATCCCGCAGCTCCCCGCCCCCGGTACCATCGCCGCCACGCAGCACCTCACACAGTGGGACGCCACCGAATTCACACTCAGCAACGGCGTGAAAGTGATTGTCAAGCCCACCACGTTCAAAGACAACGAAATACTCTTCAGCGCAATCGCCAAGGGCGGCATATCCGACATCGACCCCGCCAAGGCCGCCAGCGTGAAATTCATGCCCTACGCCCTCGGCAACTACGGCCTCGGCGACTACAACAACAGCGACATGAAGAAATACCTGCAGGGACGCCAGGTGAGCATCAGCCACGACATCGACGACTACTACCGCAGCATCGAAGGCTCGACCACGGTCAAAGACCTCCCCGTGCTGATGGAAATGATTTACATGACGTTCACCGCCTTCAACATCACCGAGGACGATTACGCCGCCGTACAAAGCAGCATAGCCGGCATACTCGGCAACCAGGAGGCCACACCCGAATACATGTTCGGCAAGCGCGCAGCGGAATCGCTCTTCGCATCGCCCCTGAAACAGGTTATCTCCACCGACGACATCAAGACAGCCGACCGCGGCACGATACTTGATATCATGCACGGTTTCACCGCCAACGCCGCCGACTATACGTTTGTATTCACCGGCAACATCGACCTCGACACCTTCAAGCCGCTGCTCGAACAGTACGTGGCCACCCTGCCCGCCGACGCATCCAAAGCGTCAGCAGCTCCCGCCGCCAACCCCGCGGTAGAGCCCACCCTGGGCGGAGGCACCACCACGTTCACCACTCCGATGCAGACTCCCCAGTCGTGGATTCTCGTAAGCCTCGCCGGCACCGAGGAGTTCACTCCGAAAAACCGCACCATGCTCTCCATGGCTTCTCAGATTCTCAGCAACCGACTGCTGAAAAAGGTGCGTGAAGAAATGGGCGCCACCTACAGCATCGGCGCCGGAGGCGCAATCGACCGCATGGGCAAGACCAACACCTTCATGCAGTCGCCCTTCCCCGTGAAGCCCGAGCTCAAGGCCGAGGTAATCGAGGTGGTCAACAGCAAGTTCCGCGAAATGGCCGAAAATATCACCGACGAGGAACTCAACCCCATCAAGGAATACATGGTGAAAAACGCCACCGAAAACCTCGAGAAGAACGAAAGCTGGTCCAACGCCATCACTGGCAGCCTGCTCAACGGCGTAGACACTTTCAACGGCGCAGCCGATGTAGTGAACAGCGTCACCACGGCCGACATCATGAACCTGATGCGCGACCTGCTCAAGCAGGGCAACTTCCGCGTGATGGTGCTTGACCCGGCTGAATAACCCCGCGGGTAACAAACAAAATAAAACAGGCTGCGCCGTGGCGCAGCCTGTTTTATTTTGTTACATGCAATCGCTTCAATCTGCCGGGCGCGACACTCTGAACACAGTGCCCTCTATAAGGGACACGAACACGGAACCCGTGGCGGGGTCCACGTCTATGCCGTTGATTTCACTGACGCCGAGCGGCAGCTGCCACAGCACGCGGCGCTCCTGCTGATCCACGGCCGTGAGGAGTCCGCGGCGCGATCCGGCGTACACCACACCGTCCTGCTCGGCCACGATGCAGGGAGCGTGATCATATCCCAGGCCGAGGTCCACCGTCCACAGTTCGCGGAAATCCGGCGCCGATGCGTCCACAGCCACAAGTTCGCCATCCATGGTCTTCGCGTACACGCGCGTACCGTCGGCGCTGCGGCCCAGACTCTCGCGGTAGCGGTGGCTGTTGTCGCGCCATATAGTAGCACCTGTGCGCCGGTCTATGGCCGTCATATAGCGGTCGGGAGCCACCACGTACACGCGTTCGGGCGTCACCACAGGCACCACATTGCCCGGGCCGAGCATATTGGCAGACTTACCGTTGTTCCACACCCAGCGCAGACGCCCGGTGCGCGCATCGAGGCAGCGCAGATTGGTGTCCCACGCGCCGAAGATTATATCCTCGCCGTCGAGCACCGGCGCAGCCTGGCAATAATTGAACAGAGAGTCGTAGCTCCACCGCAGGCGTCCGTCGGGACGGCGGCGCTCAAAGCGCTTATAGCCGCCGGTGAGCAAATCGCCGGTGGCGGAGTCGGCAATGCCGTCGGCCACGTACGGTCCTTCGCGCGAAGGCAGGGTCTTGAGCACACGGCCCGTGCGGCAGTCAGCTATCATAAGCCCCGTGGCCGTGGGTATGGACACGCGGTTTCGCGGCAGCAGCACGGGGCGTCCGAACAGCGACGCCCCCGTGGGCACACTCCACACAAGCTCGCCGCTGTGGCGGTCGACTGCACGCGCCTCGCCCAGCGAATTGCCGAAATACACACGCTCGGCATCCACCGCTACGCGCGTGAACACCGACGCGCTGTCGGCCCACACTTTTTGCACCTCGAAGCCCTCGGGAGCCTCCCACGAAGGCGCTGCACCCGCCACATCCACATTGGTGTGGGTCGTGGCAAAAGCAAAGCGCGGCACCGCGGGTGCGCCCACGCTCTTGTCGTAGACGTGCACCCAGTCGGGAGTGATGTCGAGTATGGCATAGCCGTAGGTGCCGTCGCGCATGTCGAGCGCGCGGGTCATTACTGCCGGTATGCCTCCGGCACGGTATTCCTGCCAGGAGTGATAGTGTCCGTTGATATGGCCTATAACTGGAAACTGCTGCAGAAGCGCCACGTATTCCTGCCAGTTGTCGAGGTCGCCCTCTCGCAGCGGGTAGTGATTGAACGACAGTATGCGCCTTCCGGCGTCGGCCGCGCGCTGCAACTCGGCGCGCAGCCAGTGCAGGTCTTCCTGCTTCACATGGCCGTCGCCCATCTTCATATACGGGCCGCAGTTTATGCCTACTATCGTGAGCGAGTCGGGACCAACGGTGCGCAGGAAGCGGTCGTTGCCCCAGGTGTCCACAAATGTTTTTGTGGCGCTTTGGCTCCAGTTGTTCTCATGGTTGCCGGGCAGCACTGCAATCGGCAGCCTGATGCCGTCGAGTATGCTTTTCACGTTGGCGAGTTCAGCGTCCGAGCCCTCGTTGGAGAGGTCGCCGTTCACCACCACATAGTCAAAGGCTCCAGTGTTGATTTCGTCAACAGCGCGACGCAGCTGCCGGTCGTTCTCGTTGCCGGGCGTCACATGTATGTCGCTCAGCACTGCAATTCGCTGCGCCGAGGCACAACATGCCGCAGCCGCAGCAAAAACTATTACTGCAATTTTTTTCATGGTACTATAATTTCTATAAAAAAACACAGCTGCGACCACGGAGTGGAGCAGCTGTCGGTTTTTGTTTAATGCCGTGGGTGCTTTTTACTTGCCGGCGATGCTGTCGCTGACAGTCAGGCGCTTGCGGCCTTTAGCACGACGACGGGCCAGAACTTTACGGCCGTCGGCGGTGGACATTCTTTCGCGGAAGCCGTGCTTGTTCACGCGCTTGCGGTTGTGGGGCTGATAAGTACGTTTCATATCCTTATATGTGTTTTATTTGTTACTCGTCAATTCGGGAGGCAAAGTTAATAAACATTTTCGAGATGGCCAAATAATTCCTTAAAACAATCTAAAAAACTGCGCAAAAAAGCCTCCGTAAATTGCCGGCGGAGTTCTACAATCCTGCCGGCGGGGTACGGTCAAGGTGGCGTTTTACGATGTCGGAGATATCGGCTATCATGGCAGATGTGCGCTGCGGCGACTCTCCCGACTCCGCCACAAACACTACGAGCACGTAGCGGCGGCCGTCGGGCATACACACATATGCAGCATCGTTGACCGACGTGATGCGCCCGCGGGCGTCGAAGCCGCCGGTGCCGGTTTTGTGCCCGACCGTGGCTCCCGAAGCGGCGAGCGGCGCCACAATGCGATCGGTGCCAGTGGCGCACGTTTCCATCATGCCGGCGATGCGCGCATGAGCGGGCGACACATGGCGCAGCTCCGTGTCGAAGCGGTCGAGAAGGCGCGCCATGGCAACAGGCGACGCACAGTTGGCCCGGCACCGCGACGTGTCGGCGTGCATTTCCGCCTCAGTATTCCGCACGTGTATGCCGTAAAAGCCCGAGGCCTCCAGATAACGGTCCACTGTTTCGGCGCCTCCTATTATGCGAAATATCACATCGCAGGCGTTGTTGTCGCTGAGCTGCAGCGAATATGCCAGCAGCGTGTCCAGCGGCACACGCACATCGGCCTGCCCGTAGGTGTCGCGCATCGGGCTGTAGGTATCGGCGCGCATCTCCCTGGCCGATACGTTCACAGTGTCGGAAAGACTGACGCCGTGCGCAGCACAGAAATCCGCAAGAGCGAGCGCCTGCGGAAATTTGTACACACTCTGCATGGGAAACTGCTCGTGACCGTTCACCTCTATGGTGTCGCGGCTTTCAGATATGAGCGCCACACCGATACGTGCGTCGCAGCTGTCTATGTACGCAGCTATCTCGCTGCGCAGCTCGCCGCCACGGGGAGCTGCGCCGGAGCATCCGGCATGCAGGAGCAGAAGCGCGGCGGCCGTGGCTACAAGTCCGAGTTTCATAAAGCGTGGAAAGTTCAGTCGAGGCTGACCAGTTTATAGGTCTGTGAACCAAGGCCGATCTGTTCGCCATAGTCAAGAGTGTGCATGCCATGGCGCGAGTCGATGCGCTCTATGAGGTGAATCTTGCCGTGGTCGTCGCTTGCGCGCACGAAATCGGTGCATGCCTTGTCGAGCGCCACAGGATCGAGCGAGGCCAGTATGCCAATATCGTGCATCTGCGGGTCGGCCGGATGGGAGTCGCAGTCGCAGTCCACCGACAGATTGTTGGCCACGCTTATATAAAGGATATTGTCGCCGCAGTGGTCGGCCACGGCCTTGGCAGCCTCGGCCATGGACTCCAGAAAATCGTCCTGCTGCGCGAGGTTGTCCCACAGCGTGTCAGGGGCGTCTATCTTTCCGGCGGAATGGATGTAGCTCTTGCCGTTGGACGACGCTATGCCTATCGACATGTTTTTCACCGCTCCGCCGAATCCGCCCATAGCGTGGCCTTTGAAGTGCGACAGTATCACCGTGAAATCGTAGTCTGGATAGCTCGCACCCACGATATCATATTTCAGATGCTTTCCGCCTTCGAGCGGCAGCCTTACCTCGCCATCGGCATCCATAATGTCCACGTCGGCGATTGCCGTGAAGCCGTGTTCCTCGGCAGCACGCAGATGGTCGGCCGTGGAAAAGCGCTTGCCTTTATAGGCCGTGTTGCACTCCACGATGGTGCCTTGTGTGAGCTTTACAAAGTCGGCTATCAGCGACGGCTGCAGGAAATTGTGGCCGCCGGGCTCGCCGGTGGAAATCTTGATTGCCACGCGGCCTTTGGCTTCGCGGCCGAGAGCCTTGTACAGCCGAACCAACGCCTCGGGAGAAATCTCGCGAGTCATGTATACCACCGAAGTGTCGGCGCCCGCGACGGCTTTGTCGGCGTCGCTGCCGGCCCGCGCACAGCCCGCAACGGCTGTCGCGCCCATCAGCAGGGCGCAAATGAGAGTTTTCATCATAACGAATAAAATATAGCCTGAGATGTGATGCCTTTCCGGCAATAACTGTTTCAATGCAAATATACGATTAATCAGAGCAGCAAAATGTTAAAAATGCATAATCTCCCTGATTGCCTGCGCGCCACCATCAGCGCCAGAGCCTGATATTAAGCTCCTGTACGGCCGATTTGTAGGTGTCGTCGCCATCAGCTTCCACACACACCGTGATTCCGCTCCACAAGCGTTTCGGGTCGGCTCCGAAATAGTCAGGGTCGACGCGGAAGGTATATTCGCCGGTCTGTATGGCCGGACCCGATATGAGCACCACCCTGGGACGCACGCCGGCGTGGCTGTCGCTTTCGGCATCGCGGGTTTCGTTGACAAAGGCGGGTTCGATGGTAAACTCGTCGGATTCCACCACGACATTCAGTTTAATGTGCTTTTCGGCATCATACGGCACGAGCTGTCCGTCAATCTTTGCGGAAACGTACTGCATGCGCTTTCCGAGCGATGCCTTATAGCGGTCCTTGGTGAGGCGCACCATCTCGTCGTCGTGATACCAGAAGCAGTCGTGCGGGTCGGTGCTCTCGTGTCCGTCCTCCGCCCAGCGCGAATACAGCACTCCGCCGACAGGGCGCGGGTCGGCAAGCGTTTTTTCAATAAACCGGGCTATGTAGAGCTGCGTTTCCTCGCCGAGGTCGAAATGGCCGCGGCCGGCATCGCAAAGAAACGAAATGCGGCTGTCGGGATACATCATGCGGAACGCAAGAGCCGGACGCACACGCGCCTCCCACCACTCATACTCGCCTTCAATCATCAGGCCGGGTATGCCGTCGATGTTGCGCGTACGCCCCCACTCTATGTTCGCCCGGCCGTAGCCGCACAGGTTGGTGCGCGGAGCATCGCCGTGAAACGAAATCACACACAGTGTCCTGTCAGGATTCCACGCCGCAAAGTTCCAGGGGAAAGTGGCCTGCGCGGAGTGTCCGAAAGGAATCACCGGCGCCGACGCTATCTCGGGATGCTCGGTAGCGACGGCGAAATCGGCCATTATTTTTTCGAAACGCTGCTGACAGCCGTCGTTCACATCCCAGTTCTGCGAACCGCTCTGCACGAAAGCCATGGCCACGCCGAGGCTATCCATGCGGCTGCAGAAGGCGGGGCTGCGGAACAGCACCTCCTCCGTCATGTTCTGGTGGCAGTAAAGCACGGCCTTGACGTCGCGGCTGCCGCGCGGCAGCCTCAGACAAGCGCGCTGCCCCTCCTCGCCGAGCATGCAGTCGAACTGCGCACGCGCACTGCGCCCACCCTCCTGCAAGGTGGAGCTTACGTCGGGAGCATCGCTTTTCGCATGCTTTAATGGCTTAACGCTCCCTTCGGCGAAATAAAAACAAAGAATACTGAATACGATGGCGAGTGTCCGTTTCATGTGCGTGGCGTTTTTTTATTTAAATACGCCCGGCGCATGAAAAACACTCAACACCGGCGGCCGGAGCCTACTGCATTTCGAGCGGCAGGCAGCGCATCATGTAGTCGCGCGCTTTCTCCCAGGGCACATACAGCGTGTCGCTGTCGGGCAGGAGTGGTACAGGACGCTCGTTGAGCGACGCGCGCAGATAATAGCGCCCCGACACCCTGCTGCGGAACAGCACCAGCTGCAGGTTGGCAGCCATGGGCACGATGTCGAAATCCTTCCAGTGCAGGGCCACCGTATCGAAATAGTTGGTCAGATAGTAGCAGCCGCGCAGACGCAACAGCGACAGCAGCGGCATAAGGGTTTCGGCATGGCCGAAACGCAGGCGCACGGTGGTGTCGCGCTCGCCGGCTATAAATGCGTCGGTGGTCTGCACGAGATTCAGCACCAGCGCGGCGGCGATATCGGCCGGCGCAGTGCTCACCGTAGAGGCCGAATAGCGCAGATACTGCCGCAGGTTGAAGCACGACCACAAGGCATTGAGCTCCTCGGGCGAGAAATACACCAGCGGATCCACTTCGACCGACATGGCCGAGCATCCCGCCACTACAGCCCACTCGGCATATGCCAGCCGGCGCACATGGGCAGCGTCGTCGAACGGGAAACGCGCACCCAGCGCACGCATGATGGCAGCCGTCGGACACTCCGACTCGAAAAAGCTCTCGTAGACCGGCTCCCACACCTTATGGTCGCGGAACTCGATATAATCCCGGTCCACGTCGAACGGTCGCATAAGAGGCGAATTTACGCGGCCGGTAGAGGTGCGGAACGTGGTTTCGTTGTTCAAGCGGTCGATGCGGTGGGTGAAGCAATACATGCTCATCATGGCACGCGGCGAATAGCTCGATATGGCCTCGACCGTGGCGTCGCCGCCGAACAGTTCGGGATAGTTGCGCACCATGCGCGTGGCTATACCTTCCTGCTCGGCCATGCCCAGCGAGTCAAGCGCACCCCAGCGTCCCGCCGTGCGCTCTATCACAGTATCGGTCAGCCGCAACAGCGAGCGGCCGATGGATGTGATTGTGCCCACCGAATCGGCCTTCAGCAGCGCTTTGCGCAACTCCGTGCAGTTTGATGCCGACGACGGATAGCGGGCTCCGTGACGGCCCACATGGTTGATGTACACAGCCGTCAGAGAGTCGGGCTGCGACTGCTCTGCCACTGATTCGGGATACGGAGTGAGAGAGCCTTCGCACTGGCGGATGCTGTAGTGTGTGGCCATAGGGTCGGCGCACCACGCCGAGGCCGCGGCACCCAACACCGACAAAGAAAGCAAAATACGTCGTAGCATAATATCTGTATGTTTATCTATAATATAAAGCCCCGTAAGGCAATAATCGTTCAAAGTTAAAGATTTTTCACAAAAAAAGTGTAACTTTGCGGCGCAAAAACTGAAAATTCACCACTTATGAATCTCAAACACCTTTTTCTCGCTTCCGTGGCTGTTGCGGCACTCACCGCCTGCGGCACTGAAGACAAAGATGTAGAACACAACTGGACCGCGTCGTTCTCGGACTTCAACAGCGAAGGCTATTGGAACGGCTGCTACAACGCAGATGCCAACTATGTCGACATAGACGGTTTCCGCTTCACACACCACGCCGAATCGTATGAGTGGGAAGGTGTGACCTACGGCTCGTGGTACGGCTTCTGCCCCTCGCGCGCCACCGACAACGCCGACTACAGCACCGGCAACTGGACCGAACACCAGTGGAGCGCCATCACAGGCGGCGGCGTGGCCGGTTCAGGCACCCCCTATGTGGTAGGCTTCTGGAAAACCGATGGCGGCGAAACATCCTGCATAATGACACGCACCGACGGCGCCGTGTTCTATCCCGACGCCCTATACGTGACCAACACCAGCTACGGCTATTACGCTATGAAAAACGGCACCGCGTTCAACCACGCCTTCACCGAAGCCGACGAGTGTATTCTCCACGTGGCAGGCTACCTCGGCGACGTACGCAAAAACGGCACCGTCGACATCTACCTGGCAAAAGGCACCGACATCCTCGACGAATGGAAGAAAGCCGAAGTGAGCAAGCTCGGCAATGTGGACCGCCTCGTGTTCACCATCAGCAGCTCCGACACCGGCCAGTGGGGAATCAACAATCCCACTTATTTCTGCATCGGAGCCATGGAATACAACCTGCCCGAAACCTACAACAACTAATCGGTCCGAAACCACAGCATACAAAAACGGAGGGTCCTATCGCTCAGGAGCCCTCCGTTTTCTTTTTGCTTACGGGCGATTATTGCGCCACGGGAATCTTGGCTATACGCCGGGCGTGGCGACCGCCCTCAAAGCCCGTGTGCAAGAACGCGTCGACAATCTCCAGCGCCACCTCCGGGGCTATAAAGCGCGCAGGAAGCACCAGACAGTTGGCATCGTTGTGCTGACGCGCCAGGTGTGCCAGCTCCACATTCCAGCAATGCGCCGCGCGCACTCCCTGATGCTTGTTCATAGTCATGCCTATACCGTTGCCGCTGCCGCATATGGCTATGGCCGGATACACCTCGCCGGCCTCAAGCGCCGCTGCGCAGGGATGCGCATAATCGGCATAGTCGCACGACTCTTCAGAATCGGTGCCGAAATCGCGGTACTCAATGCCGGCAGCCTCAAGCCAGCCCTCAATGATGCTCTTGAGCTCAAAGCCGGCGTGGTCGCTGCACAGCCCCACCGGGACTCCAGATTTAAGAATGTCCATATATCTACAATTCAAAGTTTACAATACACAAAGATAATAAATACTCCGCAAAGCCACAAAACAAAATCCTCCCCACCCTTACATCCGGCAGTTGCTACGCGCCCGCCGCGGCGAGGGCGAGCTATCGCGACACGGAATTTTTCGCAAGCAATGCAGACTTCGGAGCCGTCAGTGCGGTGCTATAGCCGGCCTTCTCAATACGCACTGCACCCCAAAAGTTTTGTACTCAACTTTTGGGGTGCAGTTTAATTGTCAGCCAGGCCATTAGTCTTGTTCAGGCTTTTGTCGGCCGGAACCTTTAGCTCGCCGCAATTCGTTTGCGGCAATCCGCCCGACCCGTCAGGTGGAGATGGAGGGATTCGAACCCTCGTCCAAACGTGGAACTAATGTGCTTTCTACGTGCGTATTTCCAAGTTGATTTTCGTGTGTCGGCAGGCATGGAACCACCAACCGGCACCTTATCCTCAAAAACTTCGGAAGCCTCGCGAGGCTCTTGGCTTCCTATTCCCGAAATTCCTGCACCGCCGGTTCGGTTAGCCTCGGGAAAAGGGCAACCGGGCGATGTCCCGTCCCCGCAACTGTTGCGGGGATAAAGCTAATCTACTGTACTTCAATTAGGCAGCGAGAGCGTAGTTGTTTTCGCCATTTGAAATT
>CAMWTJ010000018.1 GCA_947177185.1 uncultured Porphyromonadaceae bacterium
AATCGTAGCGATAGAGATTTGCCAGCGCCTCGGCAGCCTTGTCGCTCCCTTTGTCAGCAGCTTTTTCAAACCAGTAAATCGCTTTCTGGTTATCACATTGATGGTGATAACCCCACGAATAATACTGCCCGAGCATATATTGAGCCTTGGTATTGCCTTTTTCGGCTACGGGTGTGATGGCATCGACTGCCTGCCGCGCCAGTTCATCGTCGCCCTCCCCGGCATACAGACTGGAGAAGCGTTGTATGATTTTATAACATTCTGTCAGTTCGCTCATAATACCACTTTAACATGTTATTTATTTTTCGCACCATTCCTCCAGTATTGCCGAGAAATCCGCTGTCATAAGTTCGAAATCGTAGTCTATCTTTTTGCTTAAACGCTCAGCGCACCGCCCCACGGCCTGCAGAAAGTATTCACTTAAAACCTGTTTCTGCCCGAGTGTGGACATTTCGCTGAACTCCTTCTCCAGCACTATGCCCACACGAGTCACCCCCGTATCGTGTCTGAACGGTCCGTACGTGAAACGGTTGCGGAGGTAATAGCCGTTGTCTTCAATCTCTTTTTCAGAGAACATGGCAAGCAATGCCGGATAAAAATCTTTCTGTTTCAGCCCAAGCGCCTCGTCTGCTATGATATAATTGGTTTTGCAATGATAGCCGTCGTAGAAACTGAAGGAACAATTGAGAACTATCTGATTGAGTGCATTGTCGTAAAGTTCCGGCCGCATCCGTTCGTTCAACGCGGATCTCAGTTCTTTTTCAAGACTGTTTATCAGAGCTTTGGAGCTTTCATAGCAATTTGCTATACCGCGCGTAATGCATATCGGATTTTTGGGAATCCAGTTTCGCTGACTATTTAGTTTTGCCGCTTGTATTTCGCCTATGCCACGCTCCAAAAGCGCTTGACTGATAGTCGTGTCGTCGGGACTTTCGTGATAGTGCGACGAGCCGAAATCAATGGCCACGCCCTCTTTCCTCACTGACCACACCGCATCCCAAAAGCGGGGAATCGCGTTTCGGTTGACAAAAAACGTATTGGGACTGCCGTTGAAATACTTTCCCCTTACCGCCTCTACGGGCTCGTGCATGCCCCAGCCCACAATGGCAAGACACTCGCAGAGCCTTACGGCCATATTCCATTCGGCCGCATTTCGATACCGGCTGTACTTAAGGAATTCGGCAAACAGATATGTACGCACACTATCATGGTCCGCCAACGCCGCCAAATATTCCCTTAGCTGCTGCAAATCAGCAATATCGTAAATCTGCGAGAACTGTTTACCTGACATTTGTATTCAATTTCAGTACCCAAAACCGGCATGAGATATCGCCATGAATACCTGATTACTAATTTAGCGAAAAAATCCGAATACCCACCCTGCAACACGCCTTAATCTTATGCGCCGAACAATATCATGGCAGAAACGTTATTGTAGTGGCAGCACTGAAAAGCGACATTTTGTCAGCACCGACATGCCGGCAGCGCTTTGGCACGAAATATGCATTATAAGGAGCAGAACACATAACAACAAAATTTCAAAAACATATATACTATGAAACTTAAACCCCTGGCCGACCGCGTAATCATCCGCCCGACCGCAGCCGAAGAAACCACCATCAACGGTATCATCATCCCCGACAGCGCTAAGGAAAAGCCCCTCAAGGGCACTGTCATCGCCGTAGGCGGCGGCACCAAAGACGAGGAAATGGTGCTTGCCGAAGGAAACGAGGTGTACTATGGCAAATATGCCGGTACCGAACTTGAAGTGGACGGCGAAAAGGTGCTCGTAATGCGTCAGAGCGAAGTGCTCGCCGTAATCGAGAAATAATATATTTTCAATCACGCTCTAAAATACAATCTATAAGCTATGGCTAAACAGATCGAATTCAATATCAAAGCTCGCGAAGAGCTCAAAAAGGGTGTCGACGCTCTTGCCGACGCCGTAAAGGTTACTCTCGGCCCCAAAGGCCGCAATGTGATTATCGATAAGAAATTCGGTGCTCCCCACATCACAAAAGATGGTGTGAGCGTGGCACGCGAAATCGAACTTGAGGACCCCTTCCAGAACATGGGCGCACAGCTGGTGAAAGAAGTGGCCTCCAAAACCGGCGACGACGCCGGCGACGGCACCACCACAGCCACCGTGCTCGCACAGAGCATCATAGCCGTTGGTCTGAAAAACGTGACCGCAGGCGCAAACCCCATGGACCTCAAGCGCGGTATTGACAAAGCCGTCAGCACAGTTGTAGGCGCTATCCGCGATATGAGCGAAGAAGTGGGCGACGATTTCAAGAAAATCGAAGACGTGGCTCGCGTATCTGCCAACAACGACGAAACCATCGGCCACCTCATCGCCGAGGCCATGAAGAAAGTGAAAAAAGAAGGTGTAATCACTGTCGACGAAGCCAAAGGAACTGAAACCACAATCGACATCGTAGAAGGCATGCAGTTCGACCGCGGCTATATCTCGCCCTACTTTGTGACCGACCCCGAAAAGATGGAGTGCGTGATGGATAACCCCTTCATACTCATCTACGACAAGAAGGTGAGCAACCTCAAAGACATCCTCCCCATCCTCGAGAACACGGCCCAGAGCGGACGTCCGCTGCTCATCATTGCTGAAGACGTGGACCAGGAAGCCCTCGCCACCCTCGTTGTCAACCGCCTGCGTGGTTCGCTGAAAATCTGCGCCGTCAAGGCTCCCGGCTTCGGCGACCGCCGCAAGGAAATGCTTGAGGACATCGCCATCCTGACCGGCGGCACCGTGGTGAGCGAAGAAAAAGGCATGCAGCTGGCCACCGCCACCATGCAGGACCTCGGAACCGCTGCCAAGGTGACCATCAACAAGGAAAACACCACCATCGTGAACGGTGCAGGCACTCCCGACGCTATCGCCAAACGCGTGGCTCAGATCAAGGCTCAGATTGAAGCCACAACGAGCGACTACGACCGCGAAAAACTGCACGAACGCCTCGCCAAACTGGCCGGCGGTGTGGCTGTGCTCCATATCGGCGCTCCCAGCGAAGTCGAAATGAAGGAGAAGAAAGACCGCGTGGACGACGCTCTCAGCGCCACCCGCGCTGCCATAGCCGAAGGCATCGTGCCCGGAGGCGGCGTGGCCTACATCCGCGCTCTTGCCGCACTCGACAACCTCAAAGGCGACAACGACGACGAACAGACAGGTATCTGCATCGTGCAGCGCGCCATCGAGGAACCCCTGCGCCAGATTGCACGCAACGCAGGCGTGGAAGGCGCCGTAGTGGTGCAGAAAGTGCGCGAAGGCCAGGGCGATTTCGGCTACAACGCCCGCACCGACAGCTACGAGAACCTGCTCGCAGCCGGCGTGATTGACCCCGCCAAGGTGACACGTGTGGCTCTTGAAAACGCTGCCAGCATCGCAGGCATGTTCCTGACCACCGAATGTGTTATCGCCGACATCAAAGAAGAAAATCCCGCTGCCGGCATGCCCGCCGGAGGCATGGGCGGAATGGGCGGCATGATGTAATTTACCGCCAGAACATTTCCAATACAAGAATCGCTGCTTCCGCGCGCGGAAACAGCGATTCTTTTGTATCATGACGGATGCTATTTCGCCGGCGAGTAAATACGGCGGCAGAACTCTGCGAAATCCTTATACACCGTTTCTTCAGAATTAATATAACGATAATAATTCTTCTCGCACATATCGTAGAGTTTGCTGCCGGGCACACACACCGCCGTCGCGCGCGACACGAAATCGTCGTTATAGACATAACGAAAGATTTCGTTCATAAAGCGCCCGGTATCGATGCGGTTTATGCGCTTTATCAATATCTCGACGTGCCTGCCTTCGAGTGCGCCATGGTATTCCTTTTCCAATAACTGATAGTCGTTCAATGCACGCACCTTGTGCAGCGCGCTGTAAAAACCGCCGGCGTCAAAATCCAGGTCGGATTCTTTGCGAATTTTCATTATATCGCTCAACCCGAATCCCCAGTCTTTGGAAATTATCACATAGGGATTGAACTCCATGTCGCCATGCCCGTGAGCCTTGACATATTTCAGCAACGGGGCGAGCAACGCCACCGCTTCCGCAGCCGAAGACGGGCGCATACGGCTGTAGCGGCTTGCCACGCGGAGCACGATACTGCCCGCCTCACCCTCGACCATGCGCAGCAGCGACTCAAACTCGTCCAGCCCGGTGGCAAAGGACACAAGTGTTATCCACTTGAAATCTCTTTCACTCATGCTTTCAGATGTATCGCCTCGCCGCATGGACGCAACCTTGGCCTCAATGGCCGACGTGTCGTAGCCAATGCTTTTCAATTCGTCAATTCCTTTGCTTATCGTGATATCTTTGCGCTGCGACAAGGCAAACACAACCGCGTCGTAGAACGACGACGGCCTATGCACCTTGCTCTTTGTGCGGAGCTCGTAATCGTTCAGTTCCTTTATTATTTTGTCCACTGCCACGTTTTCCTGATTGCGCAGCCTGAAGCTCAAGTCCTTGATTATAGAATAGTCCTTGGTGAGTTCCAGCACGTCAAACTCAAAATCAATGCCGCGCAGCCACTGGCGCAATTTCACCATGGACTCATGGTTTATGAACTGTCGATTGTCACGAGCCGCACCGAGTAGCAGCCGCAGACGTTTGGTATCAGAAAATATGCCTTTCTTTATACGCTGCACAAGAACGTTTGCCATATTTACAATCACAGCTTCATCCACGAAGCGATGCACAATCATATTCATGACAAAATCGAAACGCGACATTTCGCGTATGCTCCATTTCCACCCACTGTCTACATACGGAAACAACTCCTTGGAATCAGGCTCGGGAGAGTGCTCTTTTAGTTTCGAGCCCATGGCGTAACGCTGACGAATTGCACGTTTCACCTGCTTGCGTCGCGCGTTCCTGAACTCAAGTACCATTTCGTTTATGTAATCGATTTTGGCTGCTTTATCATAATCGCCTGCAAGATATTTGGCCGCCAGCCTACTCTTGGTGTATAAATTGGTAATATCTGGCAGGCCCGCTCTCTTTTGGAAGTCCTCTATCACTTTCAAGGCGCTATCGTAGTCCGGCGTGAGAAAGTTGTTGCCTATGTATTCATTTACGATATTGGCTCCGTCATCCTCAGACACCTCGAAAAGCTGATCAAGAGTGCCTTCCTCACGTGCCTCTTGCTCAATCTTCAGCAGCAGACGGTCAAGTTCTTTACGGTTGTCATCTTTGGCTTTTCTCACAAGCCACGACAGCAGCAGCGGTGAGCTCTTCATCTCTGCCTGCTCCTCAGGCGTTATGAAATCGGGACACGGTCCGAAAAGGATATCGCGCACCGTTTTGAATCCCGGCGCAGCGTAGACAACATGGCCAAGTGTTTTCACACTACGCGGCTTGTTTTCATCGCGGCCGCTCTTAAGTATGGACAGTTTTTCTTCATAACCGAGAATCTTGTTGTCCATGCTCGCGAGTATGCCTTGCGTATATTCATCCTTGACCGCATACACTTTCTTATAGGAATCTACGGCCGAATCGGTGTCCGCATCGTCAGAGAGCGCTCCTGCCAGACGGAACACCGGCACACACTCCCGGATATTAGAAGTTGTTTTTATGGTCTTAAGCAGAGCGTTAGCCGCGTTTAGACCGATTGACACGTGCTCCCCCACACCTTGGGAGCGAAACGCGTCTACAAAACCCATGGCCTGCGCGAAGTCCACTGCCTTGCCGAGCATCTCCACCAGTGTGAAACTGTCGCGTATATAGGCCATATCGTGCCATGCCTTCATCGCCTGGTCAAGGCCCATAGGCTTCAGAAGATGGTTCAGAACTTCAGTCTTTAAAAGGGCATGCGAATCGGCGCTGAAATGCCCGCGCTCCGGCACCTCCACAGCATTGATGCGCTGAAAAATGCGCATCAGATGGTGCGATGTGATGTTTTCGCTCAGCTTCTTCCAGCTTAAACGCTGAATCATATCGAAATACAACTCTGCATCGCTGCTGTATAGCGGAGTGCGCCCGGCGTCTATACGACGGCGGTTTTTACGCTCCAATGCCTTTATCACACTGTCGAACTGCTCATAGGACTCTGCCTTCTCCACCACTGTGGACGTGTATGCGGCAAGCATGCCGCGCATCTTCATCTCTGTATAGTCCGAATTAGAAACGGATATAAGCTGCGAATTGGCGACAATCCTACCGACATCTATCGCTTCGTAAAAACGCAGCGAGGCATCAAAATCCATTAATCGGAACAGTTCATTGATCAGATACGTATCAGTCGTGGAAGCCACATCGGGCAGCGGATTTCCTTTTTCGTCGAGCAGTATGCTGCGCGCATCGGACAAATCCTTCTCTGTGTGCGCGGATTTCACCAAAGCAGCCTTGACACTGTGCACAGGCCTGCGGCGCATAAGATTCACGCCATCGACGAAAGAACCATTACGCACGGCGCGGCTCACAAAACAGGCATACAGAGAGTCGGCCCAATCGTGCTCGCCGCCGCCATGTGTGTGCTCTATCTCCGTGTCTGAAATTATACGTTCAAGCCCCAATTCTTCTTGAATCTTATCAAGGACACGGTCGGCAACTGCTACCCCTTCGGGCCGCTCGCCGATACGGTTTGCAAATTTGGTCAGCCTTTCGTATTTGTTGACGGCTTTATGAGTAATAATGAAATTGATATTGCGCACTATCGCTTCTTCAAGTCCGGCTGCTTCTGTTTCGCCGGCGTGGAATCTAATTACTGAGTCGACTACGATTTCATCCGCATAATACTCATACCCCAGAAATCCTTGGGGAATAATGGTGAAAAAACGACGTGCTTCGATCAGTATCTGCCGCAGTTCTTCTTTTGTAAATTCATTCTTGACCTCATAAGCATTATTGAGGTATTCGAGCAGAAGATTCGGGTCTGTGAGAGATTTCTTTGCCCACTGCCACAACGATTTGACGGCGTCGAACGCCCATGCGCGCTTCCGGGAGGCAAAGTCTATGCCTGAGGTCAGGCTCTCGTATTCGTTTTTAAGCGCATTAAGATCTATGAACAGAGCGCCGATGGGCATACCGTCACGCAGCTTTTGCAAATTATCGGTATCAATAAGGTTGAGAGCACGCAACATTCTCACCATGTTCACGGCGTCGCTTTTCTTTATATTGCCCACTGCAACGTCGTTTATCCCGTTAATCCATTTTTCGTTTGTGGCGACAGAACGCAAGGTATTCTTAACGCTGTCGGAGTGCTCGGCTGTTGTGCCGACTATGCGCAACCTGTCGGGATTTGAGGAAGCGAATCCGCAAAGATCAAAGAATTTTTTCACCGTTTCATCCACTCCATTCACAAACGTATCGCCTACCAGCGAAAGCAAACGCGTAAGTTCGTCGATAAACAATATATGCATCCAGCCTTTGAAAAACTGTTTTTCATAATTGATTTCATGAAGCAGTTTTGGGGCATTTACATCAAAACCACGCAAATAGTGTATTTTTACACGTTTGGGGTCGGTTTCCGCAAGCGCGTTGACCACAGACCGCGTCTTGCCTGACAGCGACGCGCCCGTGACTAATGTAAGCACATGACCCGGGATGTCGGGATTGAAGGCTTCGGCCAGTTTTGTGTCCACGTGTCCGCGCGGCATATACCTGACGGTATGTTGTCTGTATTCCTTCTGATGCGAGTCAATCATGCGTTCATAGTTCATGTCGGCCGCCGACAGCGGCGTCAGAACCATCGATTCGAGCTGGCTGCATATGGTATGCACCGCATCCGCCAAGCCGTCCATCTTAACCTGATACTCATAATGCTTGTGCGGCAGCATATATTTAGAATAGAATTCGTCCCACGACACAGCGCCTGCAGCCGGATTCTCCAGACGGTCGTCGATGCAATGCAGCACATACACGAATTTGATGTTAAAATCGACAGAATTAACGGCGCGCTCGTATTCGCGCACGGTCATGTCGCCAACCATGTCGGCGGCATATAGCAAAAAAACGCTGTGCTCGTCCGACTCCGCGTCTATGAACGACTGCGTGTCTACTCCGAGCACATTTCCATAGTGGCCGTTAAGCTCGTGAATATACAGGGAAAACTCCGTATCGGCACCGCTGCCATTGAACTTTTCAACGGCTTTCTTGATTATAAGCCTCGCTTTATCGTGCTTCAGCGACGAAGACACAAACATCTTTATATGACGCATAACTGACAAATTTAGCGCAAGTTACTAAATTTATCTCTTACCGCCAAATACAAAGACTATTTTAAAGTCGGCGCAGGAGGTCGATCCTAAAGCCTCACGCCAATGCCCAGCATCAGATTTTGCGGGTCTTTGAAATGTCGGAGGCGGTAGCCCACGTTCAGAAACACATTGCGTGTGACAAACGCTTTAAGAGTGAGCGACTGATAAAATGGCCGGTCGCCTTCGGGGCACACAAAATCGTAGCCCAGTCCGGCGTTTATGGCAAACACAGGCAATGTCAGTTCCGCGTGCGCCGAAAGGCCTACGCTCAGTTGCTTGCCGAAGGGCGGGCGGTAAAACTTCACGTCGTTGCCCCAGGTGCCCTCCACCCAATAGTCCTCTATGCCCGCGCTTTGGTCGTATTGCATATCGAGCGACGCACCGGCGGCCAGCCAACGGTTGAATTTGCGCATAGGCGCCACCTGAACGCCGGCCACACCGAAGCGGCCGGGCACCATAATGGCATCCTCCCGCTCGGTCACTCCGCGCTTGCGCCATGCTCCGTATGCCACAATGTCGAGCATCCACCGCCCGGCATCAGCTTCGGCTACGAGCGCTTCGTCGGGCGCAGGAGCCTGAGGCTGCGGCTGCGAAATGAGATATGTGAGCCCGAGCGACAGACCTGTCGTGTTCACTCCGGCATTAGGATAAGACGTGTTGCCGTTGGAGAAATGCCGCAAGTCTATTCCGCCTGTAAGCCGCCACGATGCCGAAAGTTCGTAGTTGAGCCTGAGGCCTACACCCATATGGGCTGTGACCGCGGTGCTCACCGCACCGTTCTCCTCGTCGATGCCGGCGCGGAAATGCTTCCATCCGAAAGCAGCGCCGAACTGCCATTCCGCACCAAGCCACAGGCGCGGGCCGAAATGCACCAGCGGCACACCCTGATAGACATACAGCGACACCGGGCTGCCGAGCAGACCACCGGCCGAGAACGTGCGCGCTTCAAGTCCGAGGCCCTGATATACACCCGGATAAAGTTGTCCCAAACGGGAGTATGGGCTGAAGCGGAAGCCGGCACGCACGGACGCAGCAAAATCGGCATCAACGCTTTTCCCCGAAGAATTATCCCCGGTGAGAAAACGGTTGGTGCCTGGCACCACACCTGCCGCAACACCGGCACCTACGTGCCACAACGGAGCATGCGAGAGCGAATCCGCAGCCGACTGCGCCCGCACGCAGGCAGGGCAGCACGCCGCACACAGCATGGCAACGGCGGCGAGCTTATTCAATGGTGATTTCATAGTCTACGGGGTGTCTGACATAACACTTGCCTTCGGAATACCTTTCGCTGTCGCCATTGCTGAAACGCATGGTGTAGGGTACCACGACATTTTCCATGCGCACAGTCGATTTTATGGTGCACGTGGTGTGCGGCGGCACGTTTACATCCACATGCATCCATCTGTCCAAATTGGTGGGAAAATACTTGTATTGCTCGTTAGTGGCCATGTCCGTGAACCACTCTCGCAACTGCCAGCTGTCGGTGGCTGCCACATATTCAGGTATCTGCACACTTATATTCCTGTCCAGCGCCCATTGTTCCGAGGGGGCGTACATAGCCACTGCTTCGGCATTAAGATATGGGCTGATCTCCGCAGGCAGTTCCTGATCGCTGGCGTTTTCGACGTGTACGGCATAAGCTTTGACATGGCCGACACTGCGCTCCATGTTTTCCATATGGTAGACGATATCGACAAACTGCCATTTCTTCGCCGGCAACAGAAACACTTTAAGAAGTTCTGATTGATAGCCGTAATCGAGCCTTAGCGGCAATTGCACCTGATGCATGTCGTCGAAGTTTTCAGAGCAACGAAAAGTGAGTTCGTCGCCATGCCTGTACATGTCGACCACATAATCTTCCGTTGTGAAATTCAGCCTTGCAAGCTCCGACGCAGGGCTGTCAAGCGATATTTCCCGTCCCTCGCTGTCATAGGCAGTCTGATAGAACGATTCGTATGTGTCGGGATTAATGTATTTAAGACCACGAGTCACTATTTTGACCGTAGCCTCGCTTCCGGGTCCGTCCAGGCTAATTTCGGAAGCCGATGGAGCTGTCGGCTCGACAAACACTTCGTTGTCGCACGCACATAGTGCCGCCGCCAGCATCAAAGCGGAGAGAGTCTTGGTTTTCATTGCAGTTGTGATAAATGCACTCCCCGCGCCGCACGGTGCGGGGAGTGCATGATTGTGATTATCAGTCGGCGATAAGATCGTTGCCGCTCATCTCGGCAGGCTTTTCAACGCCGAGGATGTGCAGCAGCGAGGGAGCCACGTCGGCCAGACGGCCGTCGGCCACGCGTGCCGAAGCGTTGTCTGTGACGTAAACGAAGGGCACCGGGTTGAGCGAGTGCGCCGTGTTGGGAGTGCCGTCGGCGTTCTCGGCATTGTCGGCGTTGCCATGGTCGGCGATTATAATCACCTCGTAGTCGCTCTTGACAGCGGCTTCCACGGTGTCGTGCAGACAGTTGTCGATTGTTTCCACAGCCTTCTGGATAGCAGGATATACGCCGGTATGGCCCACCATGTCGCCGTTGGCATAGTTCACCACTATAAAGTCGTACTTTTCTTCCTTGATGGCCTCCACGAGTTTGTCCTTCACTTCGGGAGCGCTCATCTCGGGCTTGAGGTCGTAGGTGGCCACTTTGGGCGAAGGAACGAGTATGCGGTCCTCGCCGTCGTAGGGCTGCTCGCGGCCGCCGTTGAAGAAGAACGTCACGTGGGCGTATTTTTCCGTTTCGGCTATGTGCAGCTGCTTGAGGCCGAGCTTCGAAAGGTATTCGCCGAGCGTATTGCCCACATTTTCTTTGTCGAAGATTATATATACGCCCTTGAACGACGCATCGTACGGCGTCATGCAGTAGTACTGCAGGCCGGGTATGGTGTGCATGCCTTCTTCAGGCATATCCTGCTGGGTGAGCACCACGGTGAGTTCCTTGGCGCGGTCGTTTCGATAGTTGAAGAAAATCACCACGTCGCCCTCCTGGATGGTGCCGTCGACGGTGGCATTGTTGATGGGCTTTATGAATTCGTCGGTGATGTCGGCGTCATAGCTCGCCTGCATGGCGGCTACCATATCGGTGGCCTGCTCGCCCTCGCCTTTCACCAGGAGGTCGTATGCCACACGCACGCGCTCCCAACGCTTGTCGCGGTCCATAGCATAATAGCGGCCGATAATGCTCGCTATGGTGCCGGCACTCTTGGCGCAATGGTTCTGCAGCTGCTCGATAAAGCCCTTGCCGCTGCGGGGGTCGGTGTCGCGACCGTCCATGAAGCAGTGCAGGAACACATCTTTCAGACCGTAGTGGGCGGCGATGTCGCAGAGCGCGTACACATGGTCGAGCGACGAGTGCACACCGCCATTGCTGGTAAGGCCCATGAAATGCATGCGCTTGCCGGTGGTCTTGGCATATTCGAAGGCTTTCTTTATCATGGGATTGTTGAGCACGGAACCGTCGGCTATGGCCTTGTTGATTTTCACAAGGTCCTGATAAACGATGCGTCCGGCGCCGATATTGAGGTGTCCTACCTCGGAGTTGCCCATCTGGCCGTCGGGCAGACCTACGTCCTCGCCGCCCGCTTTCAGCTGAGAGTGAGGATATGTCTTAAGCAGGTGGTCCCAATAGGGAGTAGGAGTGCTGAAGATGGCATCGCTGTGAGTGTGGTTGCCGATGCCCCATCCGTCAAGGATTATTAGAAGAGCTTTTTTTGCCATGGTTGATGCTTTATTTATTGTTTTTTTGAATTGTTCTTGATATCTTTTTCGCGCTCCTCGCGATAGCGCTCACGCCTGCGGAGGCTGAAATACAGGAGCACGAGTATAACCAGCGTGATGGCTATTATTCCAAAATAATACAGTGCCGAGGTGCGGCCTGCAGCATAGTCGGGATAGCCTATGGCCGACATGACGGCGAGATAGACCAGCAAAACCGACGGCACGAGTATGGAACGTCTGATTTTCATGATTTGTCAGCTGTTGTGTTGTCGCCACCGTCGGCAGATGCGCGGTATGGCGATGCCGCGGGGTCGAAATGCCCTTCCGACAGATATCGGTATAGTTTCAGGCACGCCCACGAATCAATCGCTGCATAAGCTTGCTGCTGAGGCGTCAGCTCGGCGGCTTCCCAGTTGGTAAGCCGCTGTTTCTTTGATATTTTTTTGCCGAAAACTATTGCAAAAATCTTTTGAAGGGAGCAGTCGGCTATGGCATAGTTCTTGACATAGCGCTGCAGCTCCACAAAGCCGGCCGGTTCTATGGCAGCCGTGCGCCGCAGAACACTGAAATCGTCGTGCACGGACAGTCCTACTTTGGTGATTCGCGGGTTTTCAAGAAACTCACGCAAAGGCGCAGGCAGTCCGAGGTGGTTCAGACGTATGAGGTAATTGTGCGCATCCGTACTCAACTGCATGAGTGCCACTTTGTTGACACATCCTTTCTTGAACGACGGCTTGGTTTCGGTATCGAATCCGACGAGGGTCTGCGAACCCAGGTCGGCAAGAGCCTTGTCGAGTGTTTCGGGCTTGTCGACCAAAGTGATAGGGCCATCGAATACCACCGGCGGCATCTCCGCCACGGCAGTCTTGTTTATTGTGAGGGAAAATGAATGCATTTTCATGACTTGCAAAGTTACTAATTTTATTTCACCCGCTAAAATATTTTATGGTTCTGACCGGTGCTTTTATTTAAATAATGTGAATAGTGCATTTCCAAAACTCGTCGAACGGTTTCACCTTGCCGTCGGCATCGGTGAGCGCAAGGCCGACCTCAGAGAGCGAATGAAATGGAGCCCGTTGCACTCCTATTAGAAATTTTTGGTCGAAAATTCACAAAAAAATGAGTCGGAGTATTGTGTCATATCAAAATTTTCGCTACATTTGCGCCAAATTGGGTTAAAGCCACTTTTTAAGGCGCCCAAAGTCTTATAGTTAACGTTTCGTTACAAAAATGAAGCATCAGCACCTTTCGAACAATCGTTTCGGCGACGCGGCTCCTCCGGGCTGCGCCATGATGGTGTGACGCTTCCCTATCCCACCAACATTTTTACAAGCTGAAAAGCAACCGACAGCCCGTGGTGTGTCCTTTCGCATCCGTACGGCAGCCGGCTTGCGCGCACATTGACATGTTGGTACATCTTCTATCCGGCCCACGGGAGCCGGACACAACGAACACATCTATTCACAATCAACAACTATAAGACTATGAAAAAAAACAAACCCGAAAACCAAAAGAAAAAGCAGCCGGACGAAGCCTCCGGCGAAATCAAGACCGAGGAACTGGATTTTGACAGACTGCTTGATGAATTCATTAAGCCCGAACCCTTCGTGCCTCAACCCGACAACATAGCCGACCCGCTCGACAGCCTCACAGGACTGCACAGTGTAAAAAACCGCTTCCGCACGTTTGAAAAAGTTACGTATTTCAACCGCCAGCGCGCCTTAAAAGGCCTCCCCACCCTGGACCTCCCGCTCCATGCCGTGTTCATGGGCTCGCCGGGCACAGGTAAGACCACCGTGGCCAAAGCCCTCGGACGCATGCTGCGCCGGGCCGGGGTGCTCTCCAGAGGCCACTTGGTGGTGATGGAGCGCTCCACTCTGCTCGGCCAAAACTACAACGCCGAGGCCGAAAAGACTCTTGAAGCCATCGAGAAGGCCCAGGGAGGCATACTGCTCATAGACGAGGCATATCAGCTGTATCAGCCCTGCGACCCGCGCGACCCCGGCAAATTCGTAATAGAAACCCTTCTCACTGCCATGAGCGACGAGGGTCGTCGCGACTGGATGCTTATCCTCGCCGGCTACACCGACCGAATGAAGCACATGATGTACATGAATCCGGGATTGCGCTCGCGCATACCTGAAGCCAACATCTACGAGTTCGAGGATTTTTCCGAAGCACAGCTGATGGAAATAGCCGAGCGGTATTTCGAAAGCAACGGCTACGTGCTGCGCGACGACGCGCACACGGCACTCGCACAACTGCTGCACAGCGACTATGCAGCGCGCGGCGAGGATTTCGGAAACGCACGACACGTGATAAATATCATACAGACACAAATCATACCTGCCATGGCCACGCGACTGGCCGACGTAACCGAACCGGGCATCGACGACCTGTCGGAAATACACGCCGCCGACATACCGCAGCCCACACTACATAAAAACATACGCCGCCGCGCCGGTTTCACCATCTAATCTGACAGAACCATGATTTTTGAATATACAATACTGTCGACGGACGAGAACCAGCCCGTTGTACAGCGCCTTTCCGTCGGACTCCGTACGAGTTACGGACTTGAAATACGCATCAGACACAGCGACCACGACAAACCCGAATACACCTGCCACACATCGGCACTCGTGAGGAGCAGCGACGCCATATGGCTCGCGCGACAGCTCGGAGTGGGTGTTTCGGAGCTGCCGCGCGAGATACGCGATTTCATGTCGGAAATATACGGTGGCATTATCAACCCCGGGCCAAGCGACATCAGCGACTGCTTCGCCGACATCATAGAACGGATGCTCGACCACGGATGCCACCTGCGCATCGAGCGCGGACACGGCGCACGCGGGTTTATATGCGCGTGACTACCGGCGCACGACGAGCATGGCGCCTGCCGAATGAGCCGTGAGCGCAGGCGAAAGCGCGCTCTGCACCGTGGCAAGACCTGCGGCAAACGCGCCGGCATTGTTTGCCGTGCAATCATAGCTCAGATGGTAGGTGCCTTTCGGCAGATAGCTGATGAACATGTTTGTGGCCGCGTCGCGGTTCTCGCGGTAAAAGCGCGCGCCGCCGCTCGTCACATAGCCGGGCGTCTGCTCCACGGGCTCAAGCGCTGCCGCACGTTCGTCGGTAATGGTCACATACTGCATGTCGCGCTCCACCTTAAGAGTGAGCACCACACGCACCCTGCGGCCGAGCGACACCTCGTCGGCATACTGCATGGAGCCGTCGGGCGCTACCTCCACGATGCGTTTCTCAATGCTTACGGCATCGCACGACGCCGCTTTCACATCCTGCGGACGCGCGCGGTAGCTGCTGATGACCGCGCCATACGAAGGTACGGACGCACCGGGCTGCACACGCAGGGTGCGTCCGGCCGCATCGGCTCCCAGCGCTACGGTGGCCTCACCGCCATAACGGCCGGCCTCGCCGATGCCCTCCACCGCACGGCCGTCGAGTGTCACGGACGCGGGTGCGTGGTCGGTGTGCCAGGGTGTGCCACTGCACAGAAACGAGCCAATGAGCTGCGTGGCATCGGCCGCGCCCAGCGCCGAAGTGGCCTGCTCACGCACCACGAGCCACTGACGCACGCCGTCGACAACGGACGCCGACGGGTCGACACGGCCATAGGCCATAAGTATGGGTGCATACTGCCCGATATAGCTCACCGACGGGAAACTTACGCCCTGCGAAGGCGTGGCGACCGCAAACTGGCTCACCGATTCCATAATCTGCCGTGCGACGGACGAATAGCCGTATATATCCAGCAATATGGCCATATTAGCTTTTACAGAAGTGGACGACGTGCGCCAGGTCTTTATGCAATGCTGCAACGTGGCGTCCAGCACCTTCTGCCCGTAGGCCGATGGCGCTATGTCCTTCCACATGCTGCGCACCACGGCATACGCCATATCCGGCTCGGCCTTGCGGCCGACGGATTCTTTTTCGAGCTGCTTGTCAATGTAGGCAAGCGCTTTTTTCATCATTGCCTGCAGAGCCGCGTTGTCGGGAAGGTATCCGGCGAGGCGCAGCAGTCCGAGATCGTGCAGAGCCGTTTCCGTAGCCCACACGCTTGACTCATCGCTCCATTTGCCCCAGCGCAGGCCGCCGTCGGCTGCAGCGAGAGAGCGCAACACCTTTATGGCGTTGTCTATATCGGCGCGCACGCGTTTTCCGTCAAGCAGCAGAGCCAGCCGGGCCATGCGCGCGGATTCGGATTCCGCTGCCTGCACCCAGGGTGTGGCATTGAGGGCGGCAATTTTCAGCGCGTCGTTCTGAGCCAGACGCGATGTCAGACTGTCCCGACTCCATGCGGCGATAGCTTTGGCCACCTCGGGATTACGCTCCACTATGCCGCGCGCGGTACATGCGGCAAACAGCGCGTCGACAGCCGCCGGTGTGGTCGACGGTTTATATGTCACAAGACCGGGAAGAGCCTTCACTATGATCCAGGACGGATTCCGGCAGTATTGCAGTGTATAAGAACCGTCGCGCACGGAGGGAATACGCAGTTTCAGCTCGCGGTCGCCCGGATTCAGATAGAAAGGCGTGCTTTCCACCACGTCGCATTGAGCCGATTCCACAGGCACAAGCGTCTGCTCGCCGTCGGCGAATGTTCCGTTGGAACTGCGCACGCGGTAGCCTATAGCCGTGGCTTCAGGGGCCACTATCTCTATGGCGGTTTCAAATGAAGCACCGGGCTGCACCGACGATTCGTTTTCGGCAACGGACAGCCGCTGCATGGTCACGGCGTCGAATGTTTCCACCACCGTGCGTATCGTCGTGACTGTGTCGGTATTGTTGTAGGCTGTGGCCACAATGCTTGCCTTGTCGCCCACGCGCAGGAAACGCGGCAGGTTGGGCTGCACCATCACAGGCTTGTTGGCCACGATATCCCTGACAAGCTGGCCGGCGTTCATGTCGGCAGTCCACGCGAGCGCCTGCAGGCGCCACGTGGTGTTGGCATCGGGCACTGTGAAGTCGAGCGTCACGCGCCCGTCGGCGTCTGTGGCAAGCACAGGCTTCCAAAAAGCCTCCGCCACGTCGGCGTCCCTGTAGTCAAAACTCTCCGGCTGCACAGGCGCCACAGCTCCGTCTTCTTCAGCCGGGGCATCAATGGCTCCCGCTGCCGCACCGGCAGTCGTAACCACCTCGTCGAGCGCCACCTCTTCTTCAACAACAGCCCCGTCGGCCGAAGCCATCATTTTATTCATTTTCAGGCTTCGGGCCGCTATGCCATTGACGGCACCGCTCAGGTAATATCCTGTGCCGCCGGGCCAATAGCGGAATGTCGGAGCCTGCAGCCCGGGAGCGTCGAGCAGCTTGAGCGCAGCATTTATTGTGCCGGAATTGCTGCCGGGGCGCAGGGTGCCCAGCTGCAGCTGCGGCCATGGCAAATCAAGCGAAAACTCCGAGGGCCATGACAGCCCGGCCAATGCGTCAAGCGAGTGATTGTACATCGTGGCCGCCACAGCTGCCTCTACGGGTTTGCCATCGGCTCGCGACACACGCAGTGTCCAATGCTCTGACGCGCCCGGCACAAGACGGTCGCGGAAGCTCTCTCCCTCGATTTTCAGCGCCGACTGCTGCGGACGATTCACATCGATGCTGTATGTGTAGAGCTTTCCGTCGCGCACGGTGCCAAGTTTCAGGACGCCGTTGGAAGCGTCGGCCGGAAGGTCGAGCGACAGATGCCGGAAGCCCTTGCCGCGCCGCGACACCTCGGTTTCCACGATGCGGTCGCCCACACAAAGCGTGGCGTACAGCCACGTGTCCGACATGCCCACGCCGTACTGCACGCTGGCGCGGCCGGCGCTGTTAGTGGTAGTGGAGTGGCAATCTACAAGAAGCGGCATGTCTGACGGCATGGAGTTAAGCGCCACGTTGTAGAGCGTAAAATAGTGGCCGCTCTGCGTGGCGTCGGCCAGCGCTGCATCGGCGGTTTCAACCTTCAGGCGATAATAACCACCATGCACGCGGTCGAGGTCGGCTATGGGGTTGCGGGCATTGCACGTGCCCGAAGCCGCCACCTTATCGGTGCCTTTTTCTATCAGCTGCCAGCACAGTTCCACATCAGGAGTGCGGCCGGAGGCGTCGCTTACCGTGACGGGCAGACGCGTTTCCGTGAGAGCCTTGATGTAGCCGTTGCCCGTAATATTAATATCGTAAGGCTTGCCGTCAGTGAAATACGCCATAGCCTCGGCAGCTTCCGCCGACGGCGATGTGACGGTGATCCGGGCGGAAAAATCGTTGCCTTCGGCAAGCATTGCGGCCGGCACTACAAGTGCGAACCATCCGTCGGCGCCGGTACGGCCGTCCACAGTGCCCAGACTGCGCGCGTCGTACATGAAACGCATGCGGTACGCCTCGCTGATTGCCGCCGACACCTGAGCATCGGCCACCGGCATGCCCGAATAGGTGCGCGCGAGGCCGCGTATGCTTACGTCGCCCGCGGCCGGCGCGTCGCGCACCACCTCCACGTCTGTCACTTCAAATGTGGGCATACGGTAGTCGCTCACCATGACAGCCCTGCTACCCTCGACAGTATCGTCCACTTTGGCCTGCAGCGTATAGTTGCCGGTCAGTCCTTCCTCGGGCAGCACAAACACACCATCCGCGCGTCCGTAAATATCCGTAACGGCATGCACCGACGCCACATGGCTGCGGTTGGCGTCGAGCAGTTCCACCTCAATCTTCAGGGATGCGGCAGCGTGGCGCGACTTCATGGAATCGTCGCTGAAATCAGCTATCGCGAGCCAGCGCAGAGTGTCGCCGGGATGATATATCGGACGTCCGGCGAGCAGCTCCACGTTGAACACACGCTCGGCCCTATCCCGACCGGCCCATGGAGAGTGCAGGCTGACACGGCCGGCAAAACTCAGTTTCTCGCCCGAAGGAGTGACGGCGGACAGCGTGTAGTAATTGCCGTTCTTTCCCGACAGACGGAAACGCGTCAGACCGTCCTTATCGGTTGTTCCGACCGGCACTGCCGCCGACTTGCCGCGCGCGGTGAGCACACGCACGCCGGGCACGGGGCGTCCCGTGACATAATCCGCCATGGCCACCACCTGCTCCGTTGTGCCGGTGAATGCCAAAGGTATATATGGTGTGCACACCATCACATCGTAGCGCGTCGGGGAATCCTTTCCCAACTTGCCGTCGAGCCATGGCAGCACGAAATACAGTCCGGGAGCATCGACAGTCACCTGCTGCTTTATGTCCAGCGGAACGCCTGCTTGCCCCTGTCCCTCAAAATCAAACGAAGCTATCGCCTTTCTACCGGCGGCCGAGAACAGTCTGGAGCCAAGCATGGCGTCTGTAACGCGATAGACGCGAAAACCGGCTTTAGAGGCATATTCGGCCCGAAGCTCCACCTCAAAAGGCTGTCCGGGGCACACTACCGTCGGATTCACCACCGTAGCGTGTCCCTGACGCAAACGCGCCAGTGCGTTGCGCAGCGAATTGTTGTCCCAATAGCCCGGGAAGCGCTCAAGAGATTCCTCAAGCAGAGCTATCACATCGGCTTCCGACGGATGCGCGGCCTCGGCCGGGGCGGAATCGTCGCCATCTTCCTTTTCGATTTCAACATTGCCGTCCGACACGCGGTCGGCGAGGCTCAGTAAGGCCATGCGCGCGAATTCGTCGTCGCGATGCTGCATGTAGAAATCATATAGAGTGGCGGCTGTGGGCTTTGACGGTTGTGTCAGCTGTTCCAGCGACCAGTAGTAGTATGGCGCCGACCCATCGCGCGAAGCCTTTATTCTGCCGGCTACCACATCTTTTATATCGCTGTCGGCATCCACACGCCGCAACAGCCGCACCACCTCCTGAGCCACGAAATCGGCCACGGTGGGGAAATATATCAGCGTGCGCGTGTCGGCCGATACGGCGTCGGCATAGTCGGCCAACGGAGCGTCGTGAGCAACCGCGACAGACAGCGCGTTCAGTGCGCGCGCTTTTATCTGCGCGCGGAACTGCGCTCCATTCCAGTCGGCAACAGATTTCGGCAGCGGCTCGGCAGGTGTTTCCAGGCGGTCGTACACCCAGCGGCGGCGCGCATACGCGTCGCTTATCAGATTGGCTTCCACTAGCTGCATCAGCGAGCGGGCGCTGCCGCACTGTTCTTTTGCAGCGAGCGCCGACGCCACATCGATCATGTGAAATATGCTGTCAGGGTCTATTGACTCGGATGCCACACAGATTTCGAGCAGCGCGCGCACGCGCTGCGGCCCTGCATCGGCATCGCCCTCAGTGGCGGCAAGCGTGGCATAGGCGGCGCCCAACACATCGCGCGGATGTGAAAAATCAGGCTCTGCGCCCTTAAGAGGTATTTCGGCTGCGGCCACTACACCGAGCGACAGCAGAATTTTTTTCAGCATGTTCATATATTATAGTATTTACAGATTCGCAAATTTAGTCAAATTTTAAAACAATCTCGAAAAAATCTTTGTAAATTTGCGGCATGAATTCCAACAAGTCTTTTATAAGCCGCTTTTACGCGAGCCACCCCATAATCAGCCATCTGCTGATGATATTCCTTGCAGGATTGCTGCTGATATGGGCCGCGATGATTTTCCTGAACGTATGGACGCATCACGGTTCCACGTCTGTTGTGCCGGAAATCAAGAACCTGTCCTATGCCTCGGCGGCCGAAGTGCTGCAGAACAATAATCTCGGCATTGAGATTTCCGACTCGGTCTACGACCGCTCCACCCCTCCGGGCACTGTGCTGGAAAGCTGGCCTAAAGCCGGAGCCGTAGTGAAGCGCGGACGTCAGGTCTACGTGACTATCACGGCCTTCTCGCCCAAGATGGTGCGCATCACCATGCCTGTGACGGGCGTGTCGTCGCGTCAGGCGGTAAGCTATCTGCGCGGCCTCGGCATTACCGGCATACGCATCGTGCACGTGCCGTCGATGTACCCCGACCTTGTCGAATCAGCCAAAGTGGACGGCCACATGCTGCATGCCGACAGCGAGGTGCCCGTAACCGCCACGGTCACGCTCGAGGTGGGTTCGGCACCCGCGCAGCAGCACTCGTACGACACGCTGCCTGCCGACGAAACGACGCAATCCGTAAGCGACACCAACGAAACCGACACTTCAATCTTCGACTGATGGACGGGGACAAGAGCTACAACATCCCCGCCGAAACCGGCGAGGACGAGGCGCCGCGGATAGTGGACATCGGCGACGGACGCGAACTCTACGAACATTTCAGATTCACGGCCGACAAAGGGCAGGAACTGCTGCGTGTCGACAAGTTCCTGGCACTGCGCCTGCAGAAATCGAGCCGAAACCGCATCCAGCAGGCCGCACAGGCGGGATGCATAATAGTCAACGGACGTTCTGTAAAAAGCAACTACCGGGTGAAGCCGCTCGACGTGGTGCAGGTGGTGATGGACCGTCCGCGCTACGACTTTGAGATAATAGCCGAAGATATACCGCTCGACATAGTGTACGAAGACAACACGGTGCTCGTAGTGAACAAGCCGGCGGGACTCGTCGTGCATCCCGGCCACGGAAACTATTCAGGAACGCTGGTGAACGCGCTGGCGTGGCATTTCAAAGACACTCCCGACTACGACGTGAGCGACCCTCGGCTCGGCCTGGTGCACCGCATCGACAAAGACACGTCGGGGCTGCTGGTGGTGGCGAAGACTCCCGATGCGAAGACGCATCTCGGACGGCAGTTTTTCAACAAGACCACCCGCCGCGAATACGTGGCCGTGGTGTGGGGCGTGCCCGACCCGAAAGCCGGACGCATAGAAGGCAACATAGGTCGCAACGAACGCGACCGCCTGCAAATGGCGGTCTACCCCCCGGGCGACGAACGCGGCAAGCATGCCGTCACCCACTACGAAACCATCGAGGCTCTCGGCCACGTATCGGTGGTGCGTTGCGTACTCGAAACCGGGCGCACCCACCAGATAAGAGTGCACATGCGCCATATAGGCCACACGCTGTTCAACGACTCGCGCTATGGCGGCGACGTGGCCTTGCGCGGCTTGCGTTCCGCTTCCTACAACGCATTTGTAGCAAACTGCTTCGCCACATGTCCCCGTCAGGCGCTGCACGCGCGCACGCTCGGATTCGTACATCCCGACACCGGCCGGGAGATGTTTTTCACGTCTGAAATACCTTCCGACATGAGCTCTCTGATAGAGCGATGGCGCAACTATTCCGCGTCGCACAGCGTTTAATTGAATAATTTTCGTTAAATTTGCCGCTCGAAACGACATCGACTCATAATCATGATTTCCGATTCAAAACATATAATACCCGAAGAATTTCAAGATATAGCCCCTTACGACGACTCGCAGTTTCACGAAAAAATGCGCAGCCTTGTGGCCGAACCGGGCTTCGAGCACGCCATCCGTTACGTGATGCCTGATGTAGATTATCAGGAATTCTGCCGAGAATTGCTCGGAGTGCCCACACAAAACGATTTCCAACATGGCGTGATGGGAAAATTCCTGGAATTTCTCGCGGCACGGACCACCTCGGGCATCACTTTCAGCGGCATAGAAAACTACGATGCGGCCAAGAATTATGTGTTCATAACCAACCATCGCGACATAGTGCTTGACGCCTCGTTCCTGAACCTCTGCTTCATGCGCCACAACATGCCGCTGACACAGGTGGCCATAGGCAACAATCTGCTCATTTACGAGTGGATAAGTGACCTGGTGAAGCTCAACCGCAGCTTCATAGTAAAACGCGACGTCAAGATGATCGACGCGCTCAAGGCCGCAAAACAACTGTCGGCATACATACACTACACCATAACCACGCTGCACGAATCGGTGTGGATAGCACAACGCGAAGGGCGCGCGAAAGACAGCAACGACCTCACGCAGGAAAGCCTTATAAAAATGCTTGCGCTCGCAGGCGAAGGCTCCACCGCCGAACGCCTCATGGAGGTGAACCTCATGCCCGTGAGCATAAGCTATGAATACGACCCCAACGACTATCTGAAAGCCACAGAATTCCTGCTCCGACGCCGCGACCCGCACTACCACAAGAGCAAGCGCGACGACCTGCTGAGCATGGAAACCGGCCTGCTGAGCCAGAAGGGACGCGTGCATTTCCATCTCGGCGAGTGCATCAGCGACAGACTGGCCGCGCACAGCGGCAGCGAGCGTGGCCCGGTGGTGCGCGAGGCATGCAACCTTATCGACAGCGCCATACATCGCGGCTACCACCTTTTCCCCTGCAATTACATCGCCTACGACGAATACCACGGCGGCTCGCGCTTCGCCGACCGATACACGGCCGACGACGTGGCCGGCTTCGACGCCTACCTCAACCGTCAGCTCGACAAAGTGGAACTGACGGACGTATCGGCCGAAGAGCGTGCCTACATGCGCACCATGGTACTCATGATGTACGCCAACCCGCTTGTCAACCAGCTCCGCGCTCTCGAGGCCTGACCGCAATGCATTTTTCTCTCCTGCTGGCACTTGTGGCTCTCGCAGCCAATCTCGGCATCGACGTCTATATTTACAGGCGTCTTCGGGCGCATGCTGTAGCGCGCAGGTTGCACACAGGACTGTCGGTATTGCTCTCGCTGCTGTGGATATGCATCATATGCATGCCCAAACGCATAGGCGACGACGCATTTTTGGCGCGCCTCATGTGGGGCATCTATATCTATTGGAGCTTTTACGCAGCCAAATACATCGGCGTCTTTTTTGACGCCGTGGCGGCGATACCGCGCCTTTGGCATGCAAAAAGGGCCCGATGGGTCACCGCTACGGGCATAGCCGCCGCAACGGCCCTGTTCGGCGCCATGTGGTGGGGAGCGCTCGTTGACCGCTTCCGGCTCGACATAGTCGAGGTGGACGTGCCGATAGAAGGCCTCCCGGATGGATTGCGCGGACTGCGAATAGTGCAGATAAGCGACTGGCATGTGGGCACGTTCGGCACCGACACTGCATTTGTAAGCCGCACCGTCGACAGCATCAACGCCCTTCACCCCGACCTTATCGTATTCACCGGCGACGCCGTCAACAGACACAGCGAGGAAATAGTGCCTTTCATGGGGCCTATGTCGCGCCTGCACGCCCCCCTCGGCGTGTACTCCATATTCGGCAACCACGACTACTCCAGCTACTATTCCTGGTCGTCGGACAGCGCCCGCGTGGCCGACGTCAGCCGCCTGCACAAGCTGCAGCGCGCCATGGGATGGAAAGTGCTCGCCAACGCCACGGCCATGCTGCATGTGGGCGGCGACTCTCTCGCGCTCATAGGAGTCGAGAACATCGGCGAACCTCCGTTCAAAAGCTACGGCGACCTGCCGCGCTCATACCCCACCCTTGCCGACTCTACCGTAAAGGTGCTGCTGAGCCACAACCCCATGCACTGGTCGACGAGCATAGCCGGCAACGACTCGTGCCGCATCGCACTCACTCTGGCAGGCCATACGCACGCCATGCAGATAAAGGTGGGCGGATTCTCCCCGGCGGTATGGCGTTATCCCACGTGGGGCGGAATGTACGACGACGGCCGCGGACATATGCTTTACGTGAACCGCGGGCTCGGCACCGTAGGCCTGCCCATGCGCATCGGCGCCACGCCCGAAATCACCGTGCTTACGCTGCGATAACGGCTGCCGTTACGCTTTTGCACCCCATCATGCAACATTTGATACACCTAAATGGTGCGCCACGCAGGCGCGCACCACTTGCACGTGTATCTTTTTCGTTGTAACTTTGTGTTGATGAAAAACACAATTATTGCTATAGCGGCATGCTCCGCATTGTCGTGGGCTTGCACACCAGGCTCACACAGTTCTGCCGACGCGGCCACAGAGGCCGACACCATAAGTTCGCTCGAATACGTGCGGGCCATGGGCGCCGGATGGAACCTCGGCAACCAGTTTGACAGCTACAACGACGGCGTAGCGTCCGAAACGGCATGGGGCAACCCGGCTGTGGGGCGCGAGCTTTTCGACAGCATAGCGGCGGCGGGATTCGGTTTTGTCCGCATCCCCGTCACATGGCTCGGACATGTAGGTCCCGCGCCCGACTACAGGATAGATTCGGCTTGGCTCGAGCGCGTGGCCGAAGTCGTAGGCTACGCCGAGCAGGCCGGCCTCAAAGCCATAGTCAACATACACCACGACGGCGCCGACTCGCAGCATTGGCTCAACATCAAAGCCGCTGCCGCCGATTCCGCCGCCGACGCGCAGGTGAAAGCCCGGCTCGGCTCCATGTGGGCGCAGATAGCGCGCCGATTTGCCGACAAAGGCACGTTCCTCGTGTTTGAAGCCGCCAACGAAATACACGACGGCGGATGGGGATGGGGCGACAACACGCGCGACAACGGACGCCAGTACACCACGCACAACGGCTGGATGCAAACCTTCGTTGACTCCGTGCGCGCCACCGGCGGCAGCAACGCCACCCGCTTCCTCGGCATACCCGGCTACTGCACCAACCCGCGCCTGACCATCGACCATCTGAAACTGCCGGCCGACAGCGTGCCCGACCGCCTGCTTGTGGCCGTGCATTTCTACGACCCCGTGTCGTTTGCCATAAACGCCGAAAAAACAGAATGGGGGCACACCGCCGACGCCGACAAAAAAGAGTCGTGGGGCGACGAACAGAACGTGACCGACGTGTTCGACGCTCTGAAAGCGCGCTTTGCCGACCGCGGCACGGCAGTCTACATCGGCGAGGCCGGATGCGGCAACCGCGACAGCGAGCGCGCCGAGGCTTTCCGACGCTACTACATGGAATACGTGTGGCGCGCGGCCACCGAGCGCGGCATAGCCGTGGCCTACTGGGACAACGGCTACAACACCACCGGCCATGAAGCCTTCGGGCTGTTCGACCGCAACACCGGGGCTTTCTTCAGCCCTGCCGCGCGGGCCGCGGCTGAGGCCATCACGCGAGGCACATGTCCGGCCGATTCAAGCCGCACACTTGTCGACGTCTACGCCGACGCTCCTTTTGCAGACAACAATCAATCAACAAATAAATGAAAAGCACAATGTTAAAAAATCTCAAGCACCTCGGCGCAGCCTTTGTGGCCTGCGCTGCTCTCTGGGCATGCTCCGACGACAAGTACGAGCCTGATCCCATACCTACACCCGGCAACACCGAAGAGTATCTGTCGGTAGAAAGCGTGACACCCGACCAGGTAGAGGCTACCGGCGGAGAGGTCACCATCACCGTAAAATCGCATCGCGTGGCCACCGGCAAGGCTGCCGACGAGTGGGTGAAGCGCAGCACCTCCGAACGCAACGACGACGTTATGACGTTCGTCTATACCGTGTCGGCCAACGAAGGCATCGAGCGCACCACCACCATCACTTTCAGCTGCGGCGAACTCACAGCCGACGCCACCATCTCGCAGAAAGGCGCCATCATAGGCCCGGGCCCGACACCTCCCGTGATTCAGGAAGCCGCCAACTCGGTGGAAATGGCCAAACTCATGTCGCTCGGATGGAACCTCGGCAACCAGTTTGACTCGCACAACAACGGCGTGGCGTCCGAAACCGCATGGGGCAATGCCGCCACCACACAGGCACTGTTCATGCAGCTTGCCCAAAGCGGCATCAAGGCTGTGCGCATCCCCGTCACCTGGCTCGGCAAATTCGGCTCCGCTCCCGACTATAAGATAGACGAAGCATGGCTCAACCGCATAGCCGAAGTCGTAGGCTACGCCGAAAACGCCGGCCTCTATGCCATCATCAACATGCACCACGACGGCGCCAATTCCGCCTACTGGCTCGACATCAAGGGCGCTGCCACCGACGCATCGAAGCAGGCAGCCATCAAAGAGCAGATTACAGCCATGTGGGGACAGATTGCCGCACGCTTCGCCGACAAAGGCCATTTCCTCATGTTTGAAGCCTTCAACGAAATCCACGACGGCGGATGGGGCTGGGGCGACAACCGCAAGGACGGCGGCAAACAGTACGCCGCACTCAACGAGTGGAACCAGACCTTCGTCGACGCCGTGCGCGCCGCCGGCGGCTACAACGCCACCCGCTTCCTCGGCATCCCCGGCTACGTGACCAACCCCGCTCTCACCATGGACCACCTCGTGCTCCCCAACGACCCCGCCGGCGCCGACCGTCTGCTTGTGGCCGTGCATTTCTACGACCCCACACAGTTTGCCATCGAAGCCACAGCCACCGAATGGGGCCACACCGGCAATCCCGCCAACACTGCCGGCTGGGGCGACGAAGCCAACGTAACAGACACGTTCGACAAACTCGCCAACAAGTACATCAGCGCCGGCCACGGCGTGTACGTGGGCGAATGTGGCGCCACCACCCGCAGCACCGAGCGCGACGAAGCGTTCCGCCTTTACTACATAGAATATGTGTTCAAGGCAGCAGCCGACCGCGGCCTGGCCATGTTCTTCTGGGACAACGGCTCCGCCGCCACCGGCAAGGAAGCCTTCGGCCTGTTCAACCACACCACCGGCCGCTTCATAAGCTCCAAGGCTGAAGCCGCCGTGGCCACCATGGTCAAGGCCTTCACCACCGACGACCCCGCCTACACGCTCCAGAGCGTCTACGACAACGCCCCGCAGTAAGAGCCGCGCGCATACCGCACACACACCGACACCCTGCCCCGTCGACGCACCGGGCAGGGTGTTTTGCGCAAGAGCGGCGCGCCCGTTCGGATTTTTGACAAAAAAAACGTATCTTTGCGGGATAATAGACAAAATCCACATTTCATCTCCAGGATATGAAAAAACTGATTGCTTTGCTGGCTCTCTCCGCGCCGGCAGCGTTCGCAGCCACCACCACACCCCTGTGGCTGCGCGATGTGAAAATATCGCCCGACGGCCACCATATAGCGTTCTGCTACAAAGGCGACATCTGGACGGTGCCCGCTACCGGCGGCACCGCGGCGCGCCTCACCTCCGCCTCCAGCTATGAGGCCAACCCCGTATGGAGCCCCGACGGGACTAAGATAGCGTTCGCTTCCGACCGCAACGGCAACATGGACGTCTACGTAGTCGACGCCACCGGCGGCGCACCGCAGCGCCTCACTTACAACTCCGCCGCGGAGATACCCGAGGCGTTCACCCCCGACGGCGCGTCGGTGCTTTTCTCCGCCGCCATACAGGACCCCGCCCGCAGCGCGCTGTTCCCGTCGGCGCGCATGACCGAGCTCTATGCCGTGCCGGCGTCCGGCGGCGCCACCACGCGCGTACTGGCCACTCCGGCGCGCTATGTGAGCTGGGAGCCCGGCGGCGAGTCCTTCCTGTATCAGGACGTGAAAGGCTTTGAGGACGAATGGCGCAAGCACCACACGTCCGGCGTCACACGCGACATATGGCGCTACGACACCCGTAGCGGAAGCCACACCAACCTTACCGCCCGCCGCGGCGAGGACACCAACCCCGCCGCCGCTCCCGGCAAGACATATTTCCTGAGCGAGCGCGACGGCGGCTCCATGAACGTCTACACACTCGACGGCGACGGCAAGGTGGCGCCGGTGACACACTTCACCACGCATCCCGTGCGCTTCCTGTCGCGCGGCGCCGACGGCACCCTCTGCTTCACCTACGACGGCGAAATCTACACCATGCGCGAAGGGTCCGAGCCCGCCAAGGTGGCCATAGCGCTCGTGGACGAATCGCTCCCCGACATTGAAAAACTGTCGGCCGGTCGCGGCGCCTCCGAAGCATCGCCCTCGCCCGACGGAGAAATGATGGCCCTGGTGTATCGCGGCGACGTGTTTGTAACGTCGGTGGAATACGAAACCACCGCGCGTGTCACCGACACCCCGCAGGCCGAAAGCGGAGTGCAGTGGAGCCCCGACGGCAAAAAGCTGGTGTATGCGTCGGAACGCAACGGACGCAGCAATATCTACACCGCCGAAATGGCGCGCCCGGATGCCGACGGCAATTTTGCCAACGCCACGGCCTTCACAGAAAAAGCCCTGTTTGCCGACGACGGCCACGAGCGCAGCTGCCCGCAGTACTCGCCCGACGGCAAAAAACTCGCGTTCGTGCTTGACCGCACGCGCCTGGCCGTGCTCGACATAGCTTCAGGCACCGTGCGCGAACTCACCGACGGTTCCACCCACCCGCAGCGCAACGGGCGCTTCGGCTATGCGTGGAGTCCCGACTCGCGGTGGATAGCGCTCGACATAGTGGCCCGCCGCCATGAGCCCTACAGCGACGTGGCCATCATCAACGTGGCCGACGGCACCATCACCAACCTCACCAACAGCGGATACTTCGACGAAACCATGCGCTGGGTACTCGACGGCAACGCCATACTTTTCGGCAGCGAACGCTACGGCATGCGCAACCACGCCTCGTGGGGCTCGCAGTACGACGCCATGCTGGTGTTCCTGAACCGCGACGCCTACGACCGCTTCATGCTCAGCGAGGAAGACTACGCCCTGCGCAAGGAGCTGGACAAGAAAGCCACGAAAAAAGACGAAAAAACCGACAGCAAGAAATCAAAAAAGGATAAAAAAGACGATGCTGCCGACGAGAAGAAATCCGACAACACCATAGTCGTGGAACTCGACGGCATAGACAAGCGCGTGGTGCGCCTGACACCGATGTCGGCCGATATGATCGACGCCGTGATCACATCCGACGGCGAAACACTCTACTTCACCACACAGGCCGACGACGGCGCCAACCTCTGGAAGCTCGCTCTCCGCGACGAGGATGGCTCCATGGAGATGGTCAAGAAAGTGAGCGGCGGAGCCCGTTTCGATGTCAGCGCCGACGGCAAAAACATGTTCCTCACGGGCTCGTCGCTGCGCAAGTTCGACCCCAAGAGCGCCAAACTCACGCCCATATCCTACAACGCCACCATGCGCCTCAACCACGACGCCGAACGCGACTATATGTTCGACTACGTGGCCCGCGAAGAGGCCGAACGCTTCTACACGGCCGACATGCACGGCGTGGACTGGAAAGCCATGACGGAAGCCTACCGCAAGTTTATGCCGCACATTTCCAACAACTACGATTTCGCCGAACTGCTGAGCGAATGGCTGGGCGAGCTGAACGTCAGCCACACCGGCGGACGCTATTCCGCGCCCGCGTCGCGTCAGGCCGACCGCACGGCCTCGCTCGGACTGCTCTACGACTACAGCTACGCCGAACCCGGCCTGCGTGTGGACGAGGTAGTGACAGGCGGCCCCTTCGACAAAGCATCGTCGAAGATGGCGCGCGGATGCGTAATCGAGGCCATCAGCGGCCGCACGCTCACCCACGACACCGACTACGCCGAGCTGCTGGCCGACCTGGCCGGCCGCAAGACCCTCGTGCGCTTCCGCACGCCCGCGGGCGCCATCGAGGAAGAGGTGGTGCTGCCCGTGTCGGCAGGAGCCTTCTCCGGCCTGCTCTATGAGCGATGGGTCGACGCTCGCCGTGCCGAAGTCGACAGCCTCTCGGGCGGACGCCTCGGCTACGTGCACATCGAATCGATGGGCGACGACAGCTTCCGACGCGTCTACAGCGACCTGCTCGGACGATACAACGACCGCGAGGGCGTGGTGGTCGACATCCGCTGGAACGGCGGAGGCCGACTCCACGAAGACATCGAAGTGCTGCTCAGCGGCGAAAAATACCTCACGCAGGAAATACGCGGCACCGCCACATGCGACATGCCTTCTCGCCGATGGAACAAACCGAGCATCATGCTCATGAGCGAGGCATGCTACAGCAACGCCCACGGCACACCGTGGGTCTACAAGCAGCGCGGCATCGGACGCCTTGTGGGAGCCCCAGTGGCCGGCACCATGACATCCGTCAACTGGGTGCGCATGCAGGACCCCACCATGGTGTTCGGCATACCCGTAATAGGCTACCGCCTGGCCGACGGCAGCGTGCTTGAAAACCAGGAGCTCGAGCCCGACGTGCGCGTGCTCAACACTCCCGAAGGCATAGCCGCCGGACGCGACGACCAGCTGCGCACGGCTGTGGAAGAGCTGCTCCGCGAAATCGACTCCAGCAAATGAACGTCGAGGGACTGATCACCGACCTCGCGTTCATACTGCTGCTGGGCGCGGGGGTCACCATTCTCTTCAAATGGATAAAGCAGCCCGTAGTGCTCGGCTACATCGTGGCCGGATTTCTCGCCAGCCCGCATTTTGAGTACCTGCCGTCGGTCACCACCGAGGCCAACATCGACTTCTGGGCACAGATAGGCATCGTGGTGCTGCTGTTTTCGCTCGGACTCGAATTCAGTTTCGGCAAGCTGATGAGCGCGGGCGGCTCGGCCGTGGTCACGGCGCTCGTGATAGTGGCAGGCATGATGGGCGCGGGCTATGCGGCCGGAAGGCTCATGGGCATGAACAGCATCAACAGCCTCTTTCTCGGAGGCATGCTGTCCATGTCGTCCACTACCATCATTATCAAGGCTTTCACCGACATGGGCCTGCGCCAGCAGAAATTCGCGTCGCTGGTGCTCGCGGTGCTTATCGTGGAGGACCTCTTCGCCGTGGTCATGATGGTGATACTGTCGTCCATCGCCGTCAACAACTCTGTGGAGGGCACCGAGCTGCTGTTCAGCATCGGCAAGCTGCTGTTTTTCCTCGTCATATGGTTTCTTGTCGGGGTGTACGTGCTGCCGTCGCTGCTCAACCGCTGGCGCCGTTTCCTTAACAGCGAAACACTGCTCGTGGTGTCCATGGGCCTGTGCCTGGGCATGGCTGTGTTCAGCGTGTACTGCGGCTTTTCGCTGGCTCTGGGAGCGTTTGTCATGGGCAGCATACTGGCCGGCACGAGCTATGCCGAGCGCATCGAGCATGTGGTCACCCCCGTGCGCGACCTGTTCGGAGCCGTGTTCTTCATATCCGTGGGCATGATGGTCCAGCCCGCCGTGCTCGTGCAGTACTGGCCGTCGGTGCTTGTGCTTTCGGCCGTGGTGGTGACGGGCATGATAGTGTTCGGCACCTCGGGCATGCTCGTGACGGGTCAGACACTGCGCGTGGCCATACAGAGCGGTTTCTCGCTCACACAGATCGGCGAATTCGCTTTTATCATTGCCACGCTCGGCATGAGCCTCGGAGTGCTTGAGCCCAACCTCTACCCCATAGTGGTGGCCGTGTCGGTGATAACCACCTTCACCACCCCCTACTTCATCAGGCTTGCCACCCCGGCCTACGAGGCTGTGGAGCGGCGTCTGCCCCCGCGCCTGCATTTCCTCATCGACCGCTACCGCACCGACGCGGTCAAGGAGCAGGCCACTCCCGGCGTATGGGCCATGATGCTGCGGCGCACTCTGCCCGCCGCGCTGTGCTACGCCATAGTCACCATAGCCATCATAGTGGTGTGCCGCGGCTACGTGCTGCCGCTGCTGCACGGCCTGCTGCCCGAGTGGGCGGGCACGCTCACGGCGGTGCTCACACTGGCCGGCATGTCGCCGTTTCTTTTCGCTCTGGCGGTGCCGGTGCGCATACCGCCCGACATCGACGCCCCAGCGGCGCGTGTGCCGGCCATAGTGCTCAATATCTTCCGCTGCGTGCTGGCGGTGGCACTGGCCGCCTATGCTGTGAGCATCAGTTTCTCCTCACGCGCCACAGTGGCACTGGTGGCCGTGGTGGCCATAGTGATTGTGTTTGTGCTGTCGCGGCGTCTGCGCGCCAGCCTCGACCGCATCGAAACCAAATTCCGCGACAATCTCAACGAGCGCGAACTGCGCCGCAGCGGCATCAAGAACACCGTGGTGGGCGACCTGCACCAGGCGTTCATGACCGTGGGCAGCGGTTGCGCGTTTGTGGGCGATCGGCTTATGGACAGCGACCTGCGCCGCCGCTACGGCATCAACGTGGTGAGCATACAGCGCGACTCGCGCACCATACCCATCCCCAACGGGCGCACACGCATATTTCCGGGCGATGTGCTCGGCGTGATAGGCAACGACGAGCAGCTCCGCTCGGTGCTTCCGGCCATCGAGGCCGAGCGCGTCCACGATGCCGCGCCGGCGGCCGACGTGCGGCTGACGTCGATACTTCTCGGGCCCACATCGCCGCTCATAGGCTCGACTCCGCGCAGTTCGTCGCTGCGCGACCGCTACGAGGCCGTGGCCGTGGCCGTGCACCGCGGCGACCAGTACATCGACTCCGACCCCGACCTCGTGTTTGCCGAAGGCGATGTGTTGTGGCTTGTGGGCGACCGGCGCAAAATCGAAACACTGAAATAGCATCAACAATTGGCGGCGCACGGGTGTTTTAATAGCATGAATCCGTTTCGCCACATCACAGCAGCCGCGTTCGGTGCGGCTTATGTCGCGGCGGCTCTCGCAGGATGCGGAGGCGCCGCGACCGTTGAAAAGACGCCGGACACGCTGCGCGTGGCCACGCTGTACAGTCCCACCACCTATTTTATATACCGCGACGAGCCCATGGGCTACGACTACTCCCTCGTGAGCGACTATGCCGAGGCCAAAGGGCTCGTGCTCGACCTGCGGGTGGCGCGCAGCCTCGGTGAGGCTGTGGCCATGCTCGACAGCGGCACCGTCGACCTTCTGGCGTGCGGCGTGCCCGTAACCTCGCAATACAAGGGTCGCGTGCTGGCTTGCGGCCCCGAACTGCTCACCAACCAGGTGCTGGTGCAGCCCAAGGTAAAAGGCAAGCCCGAAATCACGGATGTGACGCAGCTGCCCGGCAAGGACGTGTACGTGGAGCAAGGCTCCAAATACGAGCAGCGCATGCGCCACCTCAACGACGAGCTCGGCGGCGGCATAGGCATACACGCCGTGGAGTCGGACTCGCTCATTGACGAAGACCTGCTGCAGATGGTGAGCGACGGCAAGATTCCGCTCACGGTGGTGAGCCGCGACATAGCCCGCCTCAACGCCACCTACTATCCCGACCTCGACGTGAGCCTCGACGTGAGCTTTCCGCAGCGCTCGGCATGGGGCGTGGCGCCCGGAAGCACGGCACTCGCCGACAGCATCGACGCATGGATGGCCACCGCCGCAGCGCAGCGCGACAACGCCGACCTGCTCAAGCGCTATTTCGAGATGAGCAAAGGACGCGTGTTCACACGCTTCGATTTCTCGAAGGGCTACATCAGCAACTACGACCGGCTGTTCAAGACCTACGCCGAGCGCATCGGCTGGGACTGGCGCCTGCTCGCAGCCCAGGGCTGGGCCGAAAGTCGCTTCCGGCCCACGGCGCGCTCGTGGGTGGGCGCGCGCGGCCTCATGCAGATTATGCCGCGCACCGCACGCGGCTACAAGACTCCCGTGTCGGCCCTCAACAATCCCGAAACAAGCATACGCGTGGCCACACAGCTGCTCAACGATCTCAACCGACAGCTTCAGAAATACGTGCCCAACGACCGCGAACGCATAAAATTCGTCATTGGAAGCTACAATGTGGGCATAGCCCATGTGCTCGACGCCATGAGGCTCTGCGAGAAATACGGCATGGACCCGGCCGTATGGGACGACAACGTGGAGCGCGCGCTGCTCATGAAATCGAAGCCCGAGTACTACAACGACCCCGTGGTGCGCTACGGCTACTGCCGAGGCTCCGAGCCCGTGGCCTACGTGCGCGACATCATGGCCTTCTACGACACCGCGCGGCGCGAAATCCAGGCCTGAGCACTCCGCGGCAGGACATTTCAAACAACTTTCCGGAAAAATCAACCACTAAAAATCTGCCTTCGCATCACGATTTTTTGTACTTTTGCAATAACCATACACCTCAAACACCAAATTCAACACCGTTTATTTATGAAGAAGACCTATTTGAGCGTGGCCGTAGTGTGCCTCCTGAGCGTTTCGCTTCTCGGCAGTTCCTGCATCGGCAGCTTCCAGCTCACCAACAAGCTCCTTTCGTGGAACCGCCAAATCGGCAACAAGTTTCTGAACGAACTCGTATTCTTTGCTTTCTGGGTGCTTCCCGTCTATGAAGTAAGCGCGCTGGCCGACGTGCTCGTGCTCAACAGCATCGAGTTCTGGAGCGGCACCAACCCCGTGGCGTCGGGCACCAAAGTGATTCAGGGCAACGACGGACGCTACCTCGTGGACTGCGACGGCAAGGGCTACACCATCACCTCCGAAACAGACGGCAGCGTGGTGCGCCTCGATTTCGATGCCGCCGAGCAGACATGGAGCGTGAACACAGGCGGCGAGAAGCACGCCTTCCTCACCTTCGTCGACGACACACACGTGGCCCTTCCCACTGCCGACGGCTCCATGCACACTGTGGAACTCTCGCAGCAGGGCCTCTACGCCTATCAGCAGATGACCGGCGGCGCAGCCTTCGCTCTCGCCCGCTAAGAGCCCGTTCCCCAATTTTTGTTAAACCGTGGGTCGTGTATTTCGAGATGG